>NZ_AMJN01000040.1:0-470549 GCF_000302435.1 Acinetobacter sp. TG2027
AATTCAAACCGAAGGTAAAGAAATTACGGATTACTTTAATTCAAAGCTTTATAATGCAACTTTTAAGAAGTAATACTATATTGCCTGTGAGTTTAGCCACCGCCTTAGGGCGGTTTTTTTATGGGTGAGAATAATGGATTCTACAGAATACTTTTGGCTTACTCGGAAAAAAGAACCTAAAAACAAGCCTAAATCCAGACCGCTACCTAAAGCTACTCAAAAGTACTTAGAGGCAGAGGAAGAATTTACTGAAGCTTTAGACAATCTGGAAATTAAATACGAAAAGAAATTCCAGTTTAAATCAACAAAGCATTGGCGTTTTGATTTTCATTTAATTGAACATCGTATTTTAGTTGAAATTGCTGGCGGTCCCTGGTCAGGTGGACGAAAGGGCAAGCTGGCAACAAAGGCGTGGAGTATGGACCGTTACGATGTTGCTGAATCAATGGGATATACCGTTGTTCGGTTAGAGGCAGCACCAAGATTTAAGATTAATGAATCTGGTCCATTACAGATCCAAGCTCATTTCGCAAGCCAATGGCTTAAAAATTTAAAGAGGCAAATATTTAATGGATCAGATCAGACCATTTCCTCCAACTGATTTTATGGATCAGGCCGAAGAAGAGGAAGCACTCCGTTTAATACCTGCACCTGATTTAAAGAAATGGGTTGTGGCCAACTACTTAACGATAGGTGGGCCTCTTTATAACCCCGATCATGATCACATAGCTGAGCTGCTTCACGATAATGAAGAATTTTTATCATTTGCTTGGGCCTCTTCTGCATATAAAAGCAAGCAAGCTATGGTGTTAGGTCAGTGCGAAAAAGTCATGTTCAATGTTGGTGGCTGGCGTAAAGCTAGACAAGAGCAACAAATGCGCGACTGGTTTGGCGCAGTTCCAACTTATTTAATTACTGTCGATGCTTCTTTCTGTGAACGTGCTAATGATACTGAATTTTGTTATTTGCTTGAACATGAGCTGTATCACATTGGCGTTATGAAAGATGAAGATGGTGAAATCATCTATAGCGATAATACAGGCTTACCTAAGCACTATCTTGCAGGTCATGACGTTGAAGAGTTTATAGGCGTAGTTAAACGTTATGGACCAAGCAAAAATGTTAAGCGACTTATTGAAGTCGCAAAGAATCCGCCGTTTGTTTCTGATTTAGATATTTCGAAATGTTGTGGAAACTGCATAATTACCTGAGCCTTGAGGCTCTTTTTTTTGGCTATTTAGGTTGACGTAGGTTGACAGGATTGAGGATATGGCGGCTCTAAAAAAAGAGGTAAAACTCTTTATAGTTCGCTCACTTGCCGTATTTAATACACCCACAGAAACTGCTGAGCTCGTCAACCAAGAATACGGGATAAAAGTTACTAAACAGCAGTGTGAGAAATACGACCCGACCAAACGGGCAGGCGAGAACCTGAGCGAAGAATTAAGAAAAGATTTTGAAAAGACTCGCGAAATGTTTTTGGGCAAGCCTGAGGCCATACCTATTTCAAATTTAGCAGTACGTATGCAGCGCTATGAAAACCAGTATCAAAAACATAGCAGAAACCGTGTTGCTGCTATGAATATTCTCAAACAGGCAGCTCAGGATATTGGCGGGCAATTCACTAATAAAACAGAGCTAACCGGCGCTGGTGGTGGTCCACTTCAAAGCGAGCATGTCACACAAGTTGTTGCAACGCCTGAACAGATACGGCAGGTGTTAGATGAACTCAAAGGTAAATACTAAGCTGCTTGAAATGCAGCTGGAGCGTGAACTCTGTGAGAAAGAACACTTATTCTTTACACGGCGTTTTTTCTTGCCTCGCATGGGCTTTAAGTTTTCGGTCAATTGGCATCATGAATATATTGCCGACAAGATTGACGAGGTAATAGCTGGCAAGGTTAAAAACCTAGTTATTAACGTTCCACCCGGAAGCGGTAAAACTGAATTACTCACAAACCTTATTGCCCGTGGAATAGCGCGTAATGCACGTTCGCGCTTTCTGTATTTGTCTTTCTCGCAATCACTTGTAGAGGATGTTTCAGCTACAGCTAGAAATATTGTTAAGTCGGAAGACTTTCAGAATTTATGGCCTGTAAAGATCTCTACCAGTACGGACGCTAAGTCTAGTTGGAAAACCACAGTCGATGGATATGACGCAGGTCATGTTTATTCTGCTTCGATGGGTGGGCAGGTCACAGGTCGCCGTGCCGGTACATTAGCCAATGAGGGCTTTACCGGTGCGATTATTCTTGATGACCCATTAAAGCCTGAGGATGCATTTAGCCAGACCGCTAGACGTAAAGCTAATCGTAAAATTCTAAACACGGTCAACTCTCGTAAAGCTAAATCTGACACGCCAATTATTCTGATCATGCAACGTTTGCACGTTGAAGATCCGACTAACTTTGTGTTGACGGGCAATGTACCTGGTGAGTGGGAACAGATCAGTATTCCCGCACTTATTGATGATGAGTACATCAGTAAGCTACCAGAGCACATACAGCGCAAAATTCCACGTGATGTTGAACGTGATGAGAAAGGCAGACAAAGCTACTGGCCATTAAAAGAATCTTTACTTTCATTGCTGCAGCTTGAGAAAGGCGGGGAAGATAAAGACGGCGCCACAGTGTCACGCTATACGTTTGCAAGCCAATACATGCAAAACCCTAAAAAGCTGGGTGGTGATCTTGTTAAGGCTGAATGGTTCCCACGTTACCTAGATTTACCTGTTCTTAAATGGCGTGCGATTTGGGCAGATACGGCGCAAAAGACAAAAGAGCATAACGACTTCTCAGTGTTCTTATGTGCTGGTCTTGGCTATGACAATAACCTTTACATCATTGACGTGAAGCGTGGCAAATGGGAAGCGCCAGAGCTATTGAAAGAAGCTAAAGCTTTTATCAATAAACACAAGGACAGTAACACAAAGATTGGCAAGCTTCGTTATATGGCCGTAGAGGATAAGGCGAGTGGTACTGGTTTAATTCAGTCCATATCTAAGCAGACCACTTTACCAATACGTGCGATTCAGCGAAGTACTGACAAACTCTCAAGGACAATGGACGTCATTCTTTATGTTGAAGAACGCCGTGTCTGGTTACCAGCTAATGCACCGTGGCTATTGAACTACATTGAAGAGATTGAAGGCCTAACTGCTGATTGGTCACATGACCATGACGACCAGTGGGACCCGACCATTGATGCGATTAATGATTCATTAGCCAAAAAGCCAACTGTATTTGATTAGAGGAAATTATGGCTGAAACTAAAAAGCCCGATGCAATTGGCGATGCAGGGGCTTACACAAACTTTGTCTCAAATATTGGTACCGAACGTGACAAAGCTTCACACGGTTCTTTCGTTAAGAAAGTAATTCCTGATGAGCAATTAGAAGCCGTGTATCAACACTGGTTGGCTAAGCGCATCGTAAACCGTCCAGCAAGTGACATGCTCCGAGCTGGATGGTTTTTTGAAGGGATTCAAGACAACGATTTACTAAAGCTTAAAGAGGCGTGTAAGGCTTTTAACTTAGATGGGGTTCTCTTATCTAGTTTGGTACTTTCTCGCTTATATGGCGTTTGCTATGTGCTTCTAGGAACTGTGGACGGCGGCAACTTAGATCAACCGTTTGATTTAAACAAGTTAGGTATTGGTCGTTTAGAGTTTTTCACGGTGCTTAAGAAAAAGCACATTGAAGCTGATACCAGTAAATACTTATCGCCTAAGGAGGCAGGTGGACTTTTAAAGCAGCCTGAATTTTATAAGCTAAAGCTTGATGGAAAATCTAACCAACGGATCCACTACACTCGCTTAATCAAATTTTGCCATGCAGATGTAGTTAATGAAGAACCTGTAAGTGTTTTGCAGGAAGTTTATGAAGATCTGCTTGATCATGCCGCCGTTAAGAAAGCCTCAGCAAGTCTTGTGCATGAATCAAAAATTGACGTGATTAGAACTCCCAACTTGGTCGATAAGATCAAAGAGGACATGAAATCCGTAGCTGAACGTTTTCTTAGTGTCGGATTGCTTAAGGGCCTAAACGGCATGATCGTCTTGGATAAAGATGAGGAGTATGACTCTAAATCTTATAGCTTTGGTGGTTTACCTGACCTCATGCGTGAATTCTCTATCCAAGCTGCTGGTGCTGCCGATATGCCATATACGATTTTATTCGGGCAATCACCTGCAGGCATGAACGCAACTGGTGAGCACGACACACGGAACTATTACGACAGTATCGCTACTAAGCAAATATGGTCCTTAAAGCCATTCATGTTGAAGCTTTTAAGAGTAATTGTTCAAGCTACATTTGGTCGTCAGATTCCAAGCTTAGACGTTGTATTCAATCCACTCTGGCAATTAGACGCTAAAGTCCGTTCTGAAGTTGAGAAAGCTAACGCCGAACGGGATGCTAAATATTTAGAGATGGGCATCATTACAGAGCCACAAATAGCACGGCAGCTACTCATTGATGGTGTTTATTCAGTGATTGATGAAGAACATATCAAAGAGCTTGAAATAATGGTGAAGCGAAATGACAACGATAATTCAGATCCTGAAACCACACCTCCAGCAGGCGAAGAAACGTAAAAAAGGTCGTAAAGCTTCTAAGCCGAGGGCCGTGCATGTAAATCGCCGTGTAGAGCTTTATTACACGCGACAACTACTGGCTATTTCAAAATACTGTCAGGAACAAACTAAAGAGTTAGTTATTCCTACAGTTGGCCAGAATATCGGTGATGCTTGGTTTTCTGACATGATGACGGCGTTTCGGGAAAAGCTCACAAAATATGTTGTTGAGGTTTCTCGACCGTTGGCCACTAAAGTTGTGACTGACACTCAAAAGGAAGTAGACAAGCAAATTGCTGAGCACACTAAAACGATTATTGGTGTGGATCTTACGCCGTTCTATCGAGCTGCTGATATTCAAGATGAGGTAGATCTAAACATCACGGCCAATGTCAGTTTGATTAAGTCTATTCCGCAGCAATACGCCGATAAGCTTGAGGTATTAATCACCAATGCTTTGCAGACTGGACAAACTAATGAAGAGTTGGCCAAAGCAATTAAGCAATTGGGTTTATCTACTGATTATCGTGCACGTCTTATTGCTAGTGATCAGATGGGCAAGATTAACGGCCAAATTAACCAAGCCAGACAACTTTCTATGGGTGTCGAGACATACACATGGCAAACGGCGAAAGATGAGCGTGTAAGGCCAGACCACCAGCATAAACAGGGCAAGACATTCAGATGGGATTCACCACCAGACGGTGGGCATCCCGGTCAGCCTATTCGTTGTCGTTGTACAGCATTGCCTAACTATGATGATATCTTAATTGACTAATTCTAACGCTAGCGAGAAATGCTGGAAGTGTGGGAAGGACCACGGTCCAAGAAGACCCACTCCGCCGATTGTTTGTACACCCCCATTAGTTAAAGTAGATGGAGTTGAAAGCTCTAAAAAATTGACACAAGAGCAAATGAATCAGATCCGAGAACTTACTTTGAAAAAGGTTTTCTTGTCAGTTCTTTTAATCTCAATTCCCATTCTGCTTTGGAAATTAGATTCGATCATTATGGCAATTAAAGCTTAAAAGCTTCTATATAGGATCGAGTAATGGGACGTAAGAAGAAATATTCAAAAAAACGTTTTTATCGTCGTTTGAATGCAAAGCAACAAACAATTCAAGAACCCAATAAGTTTGAATCTATTATGATTGATTTCGCTAAAGGGCTTGATAAAACTGTTCACGCATTTAAGGACATGGTGAAAGGTACATTTCTGGCTTTAAGTGAAATGTCTAATCAGCAACTAAAAGACCTTGAGCATAAATTGAAAACTGAAAGAAAGTAAAGTTAGGGCAAATAGACGAAATATTTTAACTTCAAGCAAACCACCTTCGGGTGGTTTTTTATTGAGCGCAATTTATGAAAAACATTTACCGCTTCAAGGTAGGTGACTTTGCTCCAAGTGAATCCACACGCTCATATACACCAGAAGGTTATTTGAAATGTGTAAATGTTCGCTTGGGTAAAGCACCTCAGGTACGTCAATACTATGCGTATGAGTTCCCAAACTTAGAAGGCTTTTCAGCAGATCAGACTATTAACGTCTATACATCCGCAGAAGAGCTATTTAAGCCGGCAGCGATTAAAAGTTGGGATGGTGCTGATGCTACAGATTATCACCCACCCAAGAATGAAATTAATGCAGCCAACTGGAAGGACTATCACATTGGCTATTGTGAGAACGTCCGCCAAGAAGGCGAATATCTATTGGGCGATTTGCTCATTAAAGATAAGGACAGCATTGATTTAATCCAGAACAACGAGCGATTAGAAATGTCGCTGGGTTATGGAGCCACATTAGTTTTAGAGCAGGGCACGGCGCCAGATGGCACGGTGTACCAAGCAAAATTTATTAATTTTATTGGCAATCACGTAGCACTCGTTAAATACGGTCGCTGTGGTGGTGATTGTCGCATCGGTGACGAAAAGCAAACTCCAAAGGGGAAAACAATGGAAGTAAGTGTAAACGGTATTCGTTTTGACATTGGCGATAACAAGCCCTTGGCGGATGCATTAAAGCAGCAACAAGAGCAGCTGGAAAACTTGAAGGCTGCAAAACTTAAAGTAGGTGATAAGCAATTTTCTATCGGTGATGAACTGAACGCAGTACAAGCGGTTGTAGATCAATTGCATACCGATAAAACTACTCTTGAGCAAAAAGTGGGAGATCTGGAAAAGAACCAGATGACTCCTGAAAAGCTTGAACAAGCTGCTGCCGAACGTGCTGCTGTTATTGCCGATGCAAAGGCATTGGTACCAACGGTAAAAACTGAAGGCTGCACATGTGAGCAAATCAAACGTGACGTTATTGCAGCTAAAGCGGGTGATGCTTTAGTAACAGCTTTAATGGGTAGTGTATCGGTAGGTGATGCAAAGCCTGAGCAGATCGACACAACTTTCCGTGCACTCTGTGCTGTGAAGGGTACACATCCTTCTAATCCTGTAGGTGATGCTCTTCACCAGCAACAGCAAGTTAAAACTGGAGACGGTAAACCAGTAGATGGGGAGCCTAAACCAAACAACAAAAAAGAAGCTTGGAAACAAAGTTTCTAATTAACTGGAGAACCTCAAATGTCTTTAACCCCTCAAGCTATTCCGGGTATGCGTGCTCGCCTGCACATGCCCGAAGAAATTTTATCTTTGCCAGTTGCTGGTACAGGCGTAGTTAGTGACGGTGAAGTGGTAGTCCAATCTGCTGACGGAAAAACGGTATGCGCGGTAACTGGGGCAACCAATACAAAGTTTGGTGTAGTGGTTTTTCAGCACGTGGGTAAATCTGGAAAAAATGCCTTAGGTAAAGAAGCCTATCAAGCTAAGGACTGTGCACCTGTAATGCAAATCGGTTCTATCTGGGTGAAGCCTTCAGCTCCAGTGATTGATATCAATGCGAAGGTTTATGTACGTACTGCGAACCCTACTGCCCAAGCGCCACTTGGTTCACTTTCTTCTGCAGCATTAGATTCTACGGAACTACCTAATGCCTCTTGGGAAACCATCACTGGTCCTGATGGATTAGCTATTCTTCGTTTGCGTGGAGCATAATCAATGTCAAAACAATTAGAACAAATGAAAATCCGCCTATCAGCAGTTGCACATGGGGTGCAAATCGCTGTAGGGGATGCATTTAATTTAGATAACTTTGCCTTCTGCGTGGGCGTTTTGATGATGCCCAGATTCATAGCGCTGGTGAACAATTTGTACGCCTTGATCGGGCTATCTTTGAGTATGGATTTAATGAAAATCTTGTGGGTAAACAGATCTTCTTAAAGTTTACTAGCTTTAATGGATTGGAGCGCAAAGAACAGACATTGGATGAGGTAACAGCTTTTAGCTATACATTATCGGGTGGACGTCCTGCGGGTGTGAAAGGCCTGTCACTTCAATCGCCGTTTGTAGGCACAACATTTAAAGTCCAATGGCAAAGCTCAACCGGTGCAGCTGGCTATCGTGTACAAGTCTGGTCGAATGGGGCAATGATTCGGCAAGTTGATACAACAAATACGGATTACAGCTATTCGATAGAAGAAGCTAAGACTGATGGAGTAGGACGAGCTTATACAATACGTGTAGCAAGTAAGAACGGCGACCAGATCAGCACCTATGCTGAATTAAGTATTAGTAATCCGGTACCGCCAGTTCTTCTAAATGTTTATACGGCTGCAACGGTAGATTCTATTACAGTGAATTGGGTACCGAGCGAAGTACCAGACCTGAAAGATTATGCAGTATGGCTAAGCAGTACTCCTAATTTTGATCCTACACAAATGTCGCCTACGTGGACCGGCACAGACTTAACCACTACTTTTGGAGGGTTACAACCAACAACTCCTTATTACATTCGTGTCGCTGTACGGGATGTTTGGGAAAACACAGTCTGGAACTATACAAATCAGATTACTCAAAGTACTTCTGAAGGTTAATTTAAATTACGTATTTAGCACCCAATCGGGTGCTTTTTTTTGCCTACTTCTGGAGTAAAAGGCATGGAACCAGTTTCTACAAGCGGTTTAACAGCATTATTAAAATTTTATGGGGCAGCAATTATGGTGACTTTAGCGGTCGCATTAGTTGCAACAGTTGTCTTAATGACTCGTATGCCACGCTCACCTCAAGAGTGGGCTGTGGGGCTCATTTGTACGGTTGTATCAAGTTTAGCGGGTGGCTCATTCATCATTGTGAAGTGGGGCCTCCACGAATGGATTACAGATATTTGGGGGATGATGGCACTCGGTGGATTCTTTTTTGTTTGTGGTATTCCCGGTTGGGCTTTAGTTAGGTGGACGTTTAATTTTATTAACAAACAGGAAGGTAAAACGATTATTGAAGTAATCAAAGAAGTTAAAAAAGCCAGAAGTGATATCGAAAACAGTTAATGCCGCCTTCGGGCGGTTTTTTACATCTAAAGGAAACTGAAATGAACATTGAACAATATCTTGAAGAACTCATTAAACGCGAAGGCGGTTATGTAAATAATCCAGCCGATCGGGGAGGAGCAACAAAATACGGCATTACTGAAGCAGTTGCTCGCGCCAATGATTTTAAAGGTAATATGCGTGATTTGCCTTTAGATGTGGCTAAAGCAATTTATCGCAAAAATTATTGGACAGCTCCACGGTTTGACCAGGTGAACGCTATTAACTCTGCAGTTGCTGAAGAGCTTTTAGATACTGGTGTTAATTGCGGTACCGGCTTTGCTAAACCACTTTTACAGCGTGCACTAAACTTATTGAATAACCAGGGTAAAGCAGGGTGGCCAGATTTATCAGTAGATGGGATTTATGGTCCAGCAACATTAAATGCACTTAAAACTTATCTGGCCAAGCGCGGCAAAGAAGGAGAGAACGTATTGGTGCGAGTTCTTAATATCATGCAAGGCCAGCGTTACATCGAAATCTGTGAGCGAAATCCTAGCCAGGAACAATTTTTCTATGGCTGGATCAACAATCGAGTGGTGATGTAAATGACTCAAGCAGAAACAGTAACTGAGCTCACTCCTTTTCTAGAATATTGGAGTAGCGGCATCTATATGTTTAAGTGCCCGGGTTGTAAATATTTACATCCATTCCATGTGAAAGAAGGTGCACATCATAATGGCAGTACTTGGGGTTTTAACGGCGATATAAATAAGCCAACGTTTACACCGTCTTTACTTATTAATGACCATTATCCAGCAAGCCGATGCCATCTGTTTTTGACTGATGGGAAGATTCAATTTTTATCTGACTGTCATCACGAATTGGCTGGTCAAACGGTCGACATGGTTCCGATCGATGTTTAAGTTTTTGATGTTAATTATCCTATTATCAGGATGCTCAGCGCATACGATCAATAGTAATGTGAATGTAGCCATTTGTGTAAAAGCCCTCTAAGGAGGGCTTGATTGAGAAAATATTTGCTCATTTTTAATTAATTTTGCTGAATTTGTGCAAAATTATGCACACTTTTTAAAAAAACATAGTTGGCATTGTCAATTTAAGTGTTCTTGCAATTTATCTAAAATATCTTTTATAACTTTGTTATAAGTATTTTTTCTTAATGATAAGTACTCGTCAAATAAGTTACTATAATTTCTCCAGAATTGATTATATGAAGAGTAAGAAAGTTCATCTTCATTTTTATAAAATTTAAAAAATTGTCTATATAAGTCTTTTTGAATAATTAAAATTTTATCTCCTTGATTGGTAACTACGCAATAGTCAACCAATTGACTCATGAAGTTCATAAATTCATTTTCAGCTTCATGTACTTGTGAAAACATCAAATTCATTTCATTTCGTTTTTCTATTACCTTTGAGTCATCGAGTGGCAACTCAATTTCATTATACCAATCAATGATATTTGATAAGTTTGAAAAAGTATCATTAGCTTTAAATAAAGCTAATTCAAATTTTTTAAATTGATTATATGTCTTTAGAGAAAAATCGTTTTGGACTTGTTTATTATGAAGTTCTTTCCAATCATTAAATAGTGATATTGCAATTAAAGCAGCAAACAGCGTAGCTCCAATTGAAAATATATCCTTAATAAAAGAAATTTCAATTTCTTGTCCATAAAAAGATTTTAATATTACTATTAGCATAAAGCATATGGAAACTACTATTCCAAAAATGCATTTTGCATTAATTACATTGTCTTTATTTATTCGCATAATACGCCTAGCAAAAATTATTTACTAATAATCAATAATTCATCCCAAGTAAAGGGGTTATTACTCAATTTATCTCTGCTCATCGACCAAGTTCGACCAGGTATATAACAAGGACCAACACCGAGCTTTTTCTTTCCGAATTTTGTGTGTACGTTATCCAGTGTTTTCATCAATTGTTCTTTCTTTTCTATTACTTCAAAATCTGTGAGTAGGTCATAGGTATGGCCAGATTTGGGCTCAAGTCCTGTCAGCACTACGCCGCATTTCTTATATTTGATGCCTTCTTTAAAGATATCTGACACCATCCTTACAGCTGCTCTTACGAAATCTGTTGTGCAATCTGTGGGTTCAGAAAATGCGCCAGTACTAGACTTATTATAAAATGGCGCACTTTCATCAAATGGGCTTGATTGAACAAATACAAGTAGACAACCACATAGTGACTCTTCATCACGCAACCGTTTACATGCTTCTTGTGCATGCATTGCTATAGCTTCTTTCAAATCATCTAGCTCAGTTACTTTTGCCCCGAAGGAACATGATTTAATAATTTGTTTTTTTGATGGCGGGGTGTCTTCAATCTCAATACATGAAATGCCTTGTAGCTCATTAATTGTACGAGCCATGACGATAGAAAATTGACGCTGCATTTCACGTGCTTCAGTACAAGCTAGATCCAATACTGTTTTAATCCCCAGAGAATGCAACTTCTTTGCATGTTTACGGCCAACCCCCCAAACCTCTGAAACATCAATTAAAGAAAAATAATATTCTTTATTACACGGATCCATATTTACCAAATCACAGACGCCGTTAAACCCTTGATTTTTCTTAGCTATATGATTGGATATCTTTGCCTCCGTCTTGCTGCGACCAATTCCTACGCACACGGGCAAACCAATCCATTTCCATATCTTCGCCCGCATATCGTGACCGACTTTTTCTAAATCAAAGTTCTTCTCATAAGCTGTGAAATCAACAAAGCATTCATCGATTGAGTAGGGCTCAACCTCTTCATCTGTTACGTATGAAGCAAGGATCTTATGAAAGCGCCGTGACATTTCTGCATACATTGCATAGTTGCTTGAAAGAACGATCACATTATGTTGCTGGACAATGTCTTTGATTTGAAAAAGTGGCACACCCATTTTTATGTTTAGGTTTTTTGACTCATTGCTACGCGCGACGGCGCACCCATCATTATTGCTGAGAACAATCACAGGCTTATTATTCAAACTTGGGTCAAAGACTCTCTCACATGAAACGTACATGTTATTCACATCGATGAGAAAAAAGACTTTATTCTCATGTTTCATGATCTTTTTCTTGTCATTTTAATGATATGAGTGACAACACCCCAGATAATTAGTTCCTGACCATCTGCCAGATAAATATTTTTATACTCAGGGTTTTCTGCTTTAAGCCACTGACCTGATTCATCAATCATCAGACGCTTAACCGTAAAATCATTATCGATTAGTGCTACAACAATATCGCCATGCTTTGCATCTAAGCTACGATCAACAATTAGCTCATCATCAATTTCGATTCCTGCATTCAACATAGATAAAGATGCTACTTTGACAATAAAGGTTGCAGTTTCATTTTTTATTAAGTGCTCGTTCATATCGAGCGCTTTATCTACATAATCTTGTGCAGGGCTTGGAAATCCTGCAGAAATCTTTTCTAAAGCGTAAGGGACAAGCATATGAGTTGTTGGTACAACTAGCTTGATAGACATAACATCAGACAAAGCAATACCTTGAGTAAGGTAAGGCTTTATCTGGATAATGGATGGTGCAATTTCGCTCATAAAATATCCCCTAACTTGAATTTGTAACATATTCAAGATGATATGCTAGAGCTTAGTTAAATTTCAAATTTAAAAAGTTGTGGATAAATAATGACTAGTCGTAACTTGTCGCACATTATTGTGCATTTGGTCGGAATTTCTACAAATTAAATTACTTTGTAAACTTGGAATAATAGGGTGAAAAAAGTAATAAGAAAATTATAACAAAATGAGTCACTTCTAGAACAATATATATATAAGTTATTGATTTTATACTTATCCACAAAGTTATCTATAAATGTTTTTTAACAGCTTTGCTATGGTAACTTCTAACAAATCATAAAGATAAAAATTTAATAAAAAGTCAAGATTGATCTGCTATTAGACGTGCTATAAGCTTAGAAATACAAAGAGATAGCATGCTGTCTAAATAGCTAATGTATTTATGGCAAGAGAATTTGTTCGTTGATTTTTTTGACTAGGAATAAAAACATTAGGAGGGGCTGCTCACTTTCGAAATTTTGGTCGAGGACGAAAGTAAGCAGCGGATTTAAACAAGCGCGTTATTAAACGTTGTTTAATTTAATTTTCAACGAAATTTAAAACTAAGTCTTAAATCGTTTTCAATTGAGAATATATTGACATTGTTTTAAAGAAAATTCAAACAACGAATTATAGCGCCGCAATAAAGGCGAAATGTAATGTTAGGACTTAAGGTCTTGAAATTCGTATGCTTTCATTTAATCGGGATCTTAGCTGATTTAGTTCAGATCGCTGATTTTGTGATTCGTTAAGAACTTGAAAAATAAGCTGAACTTAGACCCGTTTGCTGGTGCAGGCGGGTCTTTTATTAAAGTGTTATTTTATTTTTGGAAAGTATTCAGCAGTATATTCCCCAACTGGCATTTCAAAGAAAAATTGGTCTGCCTCTTCTTTTTTACAGTTTAACCAGTCAATTCGATATTCTTCAGGAATGACGATGATAGAACGCTTTTCGTCTTCGGGTTTGTGGAATTGGTTCATGAAAGGATGATTAGTAGCATTGATTGTCAACATAGACATTGACCTAACTTGCTGACCTTCAATTATTGTAGATTCATAAATCGCAGCCACAGTGAATGGCATGCGATCTTCACGATAAATTCCCCAACGTTCTGCTTTCCCGTTCACATATTTGGGTTCATAAATCTTTTCTACAGGTATTAACGCAAATTGGCTTTTAGCCCATGCATGTCTAAAACTGTGTAGGGTAGATACTGTTTCAGTTCTTGCATTATATGTATAGTGAGAATATTTAAGGTCATGCTTCCATTTTGGGATCAAGCCAAACTTAACAGATCTCCATTCTATATTTCCATTGTTGCTAAAAATAAGAGGGCAGTCATAACCAGGATAGACATCATTTTTATATTCAAATGTCGGCTCAAGCAAATCTAGTAGATGTACTCGGTCTTTTGATATAGGTTCATAATTAGCGCACATAGACCACCTATTAATTAGCCCAACTATCTACGATATTAGCCCAGTCTTGTAGCATTTTTCGTCTGCTTTCAAGATATTTTGCATGGTTATATGTAGCTCTGGTTTTATTTCCATCCGCATGTGCTAGTTGTTTTTCAATCCATTTATCATCGTAATCTTTTTCATTTAGTAATGTGGAAGCTGTAGCGCGAAAATCATGAGCCGTTACATCAGACAAACCAATATAATCAAGCATTTTGTTCATTGTAGTAGCTGAGAGCATTCCATCTTGATAAATCGCTGGGAAAACATATTCACGATTTCCAACAATATTGCGTTGCTCTTGAAGAATATTGAAAACTTGATCGGACATAGGAACGATATGAATACGTTTCTTTTTCATCATCTCTTTTGGAAATGTGATTGTTCTTTCTTCAAAATCGACATATTCCCATTTCATGCGACGGATCTCGATAGTCCTAAGCATTGAGTAGAGCATTACAAGACCAGCGTTTTTAACTGTAGTAGATCCACCATAACTATTTAATTTATTCCTGAGTTGCACAGCTTCATGTTTTTCCATTGGTCTGGCATGTTCTATTTCAGGACGCTCAACAACGTTTTTAACTGCATACGTTGGGTCATACTCAGCTCTAAGTGTAGCGATTGCATAACGCATTACACCACCAATAAAAGTACGATTTTGGATTGCTGAAACTTCGCCAGTACCATGGTTTTTTTGACGCTTAACTCGTGCAATCGTCTTTTTCATAATTGTCAAAACGTCTGCTGAAGTAACTTCTTTAATATCCTTATCACCAATAACTTTTAAAATATCTTTATCTAAAGCACGTTGAAAAGCTTCTTGATATCTTCCTGAACGATTATTTAGTTTTTCAGCTTTATATTCTGCAGCAACATGTTTAAAGAGAACTCTATTTTCATATTCATCAGATTTAGCTTTTTTTTGATTTTCTTTTTCTTCAACTGGATTTATACCGCTTGCTACTAAAGATTTAGCTTCATCTCTTTTTGTACGAGCTTCGGCTAATCCCACAATAGGGTACTCGCCTAAACTCATCATTTGAGTTTTCTTAAGCCACTGGAAACGATAGCGCCAATACTTCTTTCCATTAGGTTTAATTTCAATACATAACCCGTCCGAATCACCAATCCGATAAAGCTTTTCTTTTGGTTTTGCACTTCTAATTTTAGAGTCACTTAACATGAAATCTTGAGTATCCAATTTTGATTTTTAGGGCCATACTCAAAATGATACTCAAGATTAGTGATTTTGCATAGTTTGCTTAGATTTGCTTAGATTTGTATTTTTAATAATTTTCAATAATTTGTGATTTTTAAAATTTTGCTAGATTTTTTTAGATTTGTTCAATACTTCTTTTCGATCATTAGAAGCATGATGAACTTAACCTCATGATAATTAAAATATATTTAATGAGTAGTTAGAATATTACTCACATTCATACTCACTGTTTAGAAAAGACTTTTTAGGTTTGAAAAATAAGAAGCCGTTTTCTAATGGGCTAATATAGCAAAAAAAGAAGTAACCAGTTTAACTATTTCATTCGTTAGAAATTTGCAGAAAAACGGCTTTAAGAAGTGAGGTTTTTTGAAATGATATATAAGTACAAATAAGGCAGAATAAGCTTCTATTATAAATAAAAAAACTATTCTGCCTTGGTCATACAAGAAGATTAAATCTTACGTGTGTTATAAATCAACCAATCTAAAACATCGCCAGATAAATGTTCAGCCAGTCTTTCTTGAACAGTTTGATGATAACCATTTAACCAGCCTTTCTCTTCATCCGTTAGCATGTCAACGACAATACAATCTAAATGAATCGGGCAAAGGGTCAGCGTTTCAAACTCTAAGAAATCGCCGTAGGTTTTCTCAAACCCTGAGTGAAGTCTGTTTGCAACCAGATTTTCAATACGAATACCGTATTGTCCCTCATGGTATAAGCCCGGCTCGTTGGAAAGAATCATACCTTCACGCAACTTACTATAGGCATGAATAGGTGCGTAATAAGAAAGCACTTGTGGTCCTTCATGCACGTTAAGCGCAAAGCCTACACCGTGACCTGTGCCATGGCGATAATCTAAACCATATTGCCATAACGTATGGCGACAAATTGAATCGAGTAGAGGAGCCGCTAAACCTTCTGGATAAATCGTCTTTGCCAAAGCAATATGACATTTTAAAACCAGAGTATAGTCACGTTTTTGTTGTTCTGTTGGTGTTCCTACAGGAACAACACGGGTAATATCCGTTGTTCCATCAACATACTGGCCGCCAGAGTCAATGAGTAATAGGCCATCGCCTTCAATGAATGAGTAATGTTCTTCAGTTGCACGGTAGTGAGGTAGAGCACCATTGGCATTAAAGCCGGCAATCGTTGAAAAGCTTGGGCCTATAAAACCCTCTTGTTGAGCACGGAAGGCTGTAATCTTTTCATCAATGGTGAGTTCTGAAATGCGTTGACTTTGATGAAGTGCTTTTTCTAACCAGTGGAAGAAATGGCAAAGGGCAACACCATCTTTCACCATGGCATGACGGATATGAGCTATTTCACTTTCATGCTTACGCGATTTAAAAAGTGTACTTGGGTTGATGTCGTAGACAACCTGAATATCTTTTGCGATAGCTTGCTCATGATAAATCGATACTTTGGCGGGATCTAATAGCACAGATGCATTAGAAATATTTGCTAAAAACTGAGCTGAATCTTGATAGTCACGAATCTCAATGCCATCAGCTTTAAAAGCCTGTTGGGTGCTTAAATCAACTTTGTTACTATCAATGAATAAAACAGCCTGTTGAGCACTGATATATAAATGCGAAAGAAATACAGGGTTATATTCTACATCTTGTCCACGTGCATTTAAGACCCATGCAATATCATCTAAAGATGAAATGAAATGTCCTTCAATCGCCTTAGTTTTTAACGTTTCGCGTATTGCCTGAATTTTTTCTTTACGAGATAGGGCATTTAACCCTTCAGGCATTAAATGAATCTGCTCTAAAGGAAGTTCTGGACGATTAGACCAGATCGAACCAATTAAATCTTGCTGTGTTTCAAGCTTAAAGCCACGTTGCTTTGCTGTATTTTCCAATGCTTTAAATTGCTGGATTGAAAGTGTTTGCCCATTTACTGAAATAACCGAACCAGCCGGTAGATTTTTCTCAATCCATGCAAGATGTGTAGAAGATTCATCACTGGTCAGTTTTTGTAACTGAAAGCCAGTTCCAGCGAGTTGTTGTTCGGCTTGTACCCAATAGCGCCCATCGGCCCAGAGTCCTGCAAAGTTTTGGGTCACAACTAAAGTGCCAACAGAGCCACTAAAACCGCTTAACCACTGCCTTGCTTTCCAATAGTCTGGTAAATATTCAGACATATGGGGATCTGCACTCATAACAACCAAAGCATCAATACTTTGATTGGTCATGAGTTCTCGAAGTTTCGCTAGTTTTTCTGGAACAGTTAAGTCGTTCATATCGTTTCCAAATCAGGTTGAACTTTGTTGGTACTTTTGTCCATTAATTTATTCATTGGTTTCTTTAATAAAAATAACACGATTGCACCAATAACCAAGGCTAATACACAGCGCATAAATAGGCTAGGTAAATGATTAATACCATCTGCCGAGACTTGCCCGCCAATTAAACCTGCCATAAGGTTGCCAAGGGCTGTACCTGTAAACCATAAACCCATAATTTGACTACGTATGACATCAGGTGCAAGTTTAGTCATGGTTGATAATCCAATTGGGCTTAAGCACAGTTCTCCTATGGTAAGTAAAAATAAAGTTCCTACTAACCAAAATGGTGAAACTAGGCCGCCAGCAATTGCGAAACGACTAGCAAAAGACATAACAAGAAAGCCACCTGCTGCTAGTAAAAGTGCAATAATAAATTTGCTGATATAGCTTGGGTCTTTATTTGATTTACCCAGTCGTGCCCAAAGCCATGCTGCAACTGGGGCAAAAATAATAATAAATAGGGCATTAATTGATTCAAACCATACAGTTGGAATCTCAAATCCAAAAAACATACGATTTGTATAGTCTTGTGCAAATAAAGTAAAAGTTGTGGGCTTTTGTTCGAAAGCTGACCAGAATAGGGCAGAGGCTGCTAATAAAACAAAACAAATAATAATTTTAAATTTGTCATGCTGCTCTAAATTCAGGAAAAGCAGTAAATATGCAAAATAAGCAATAATCCCAATACCAATCCCAACTGTTAAATAAGTTGCTACCTCGACCGGATTGATATGAATGACACCAAATAAGGTAAGAACAATAACGACTGCAACAGATAGTAAGAAGGAGAAAGCAATTTTTGGCGCATTTTTGTTTTGTACGACAGGTTTATTCCAATTATCATTTTCTTGACGTAACTCATTAAAAGTTTGTAACTGAGGAACAGCCAATACACGAAAAATAAGTAATGCAACTAACATCCCAAGGCCACCGATTCCAAAACCTAAGTGCCAGTTATGATCACGTGCTAATAAGCCTGTTAGAAGAGGAGCAATAAAAGAACCTAAATTAATTCCCATATAAAAAATGGAGAAACCAGCATCTCGTCTACTATCTTGAGCTTTGTATAATGTTCCGACAATTACGGAAATACATGTTTTAAATAATCCAGTACCTAAAACAATCAATACTAACCCGAAATAAAAAAAGAATTGATCAAAAATGGTAGTGAGGGCAATAGATAAATGACCTAGTGCAATAATAATAGAACCATACCAGACCGATCGTGCCTGACCTAACCAGTTATCGGCAATCCAGCCACCAAAAACGGTCATTAAATACATAGATCCAGCGAATAACCCAACAATTGCGGCTGCAGTTGGACGGTCAAGACCTAAACCACCGTCATTAACCATTGCAATCATATAAAGAACGAGTAAAGGCCGAATACCATAATAAGAAAATCTTTCCCAAAGCTCTGTAAAAAATAAAGTTTTTAATGGTTTTGGATGGCCGAAAAAAGCTCTGTCATATTGTTCGAGTTCATGCTTCATTTCAAATCCTTTGAACATATTTGTAGTTTAGATAAAACAAAACTTTTAGTTTGTTTAATTATAAAAAAAAGTTATGTTTTATTTTTTAGATTTTTTAAAATGAAAAAGCAAGTTGGTCATGTATAAAAAAGGTATATAACAAATGGTAAAAATTAGAAAGTTGAAATTATCAGTCGAAAAGATTCCTCTTGGCGCACCAAAGCTGATCAGGCTAGCCCTAGCGTAAAACTACGATGAGAAAAATTAAATTAGCACTTTAAAACCTCAACCTTTCTATGGATGGGCAGTGAAGAGTGGTAATTGATATTATTTAAAAAAAATTGTGTAGAGTTACTTAGAAATCGTATTTATGTTCAAACTTTTTTGGCAAGGGCATATTGTAGATAACATCGTCTAATTTAGAGATTAATAGTTCTATCGGGAATAGATTATTATTTTTAAGGATTACAGTAAGAAAGTCAGATTTCTATATAAGAAAGTATTATGATCACAAATTACTGTTAGATATTGATGCGGTGATTCATATTAGCGCAACAATTTTGCACCAAATTAGGGCGATTGCGAGCTATTCTTGTATGCCATAATTTGAAAATGTCTGAATATGGTGCATTTAACTATGCAAACAGTATAATGGGTTCAAGACAAGGGGCCTAAATCATGGATAGTTATAAGCAATTCAATGTTTTAGGTAAGTCTTATAAAGTTGGTATGAGAATTGCTATATAAATACCAGCAACTAACACGCACTTAACAAGTGCAACAAAATTTCATTGGAGCAAAATGAGCATGGCGAACAAGGTCCTTCAACTCATACAAGAAAGTGGCGCAAAATGGGTCGATTTTCGCTTTACTGATACTAAGGGTAAAGAGCAGCACGTAACTTACCCAGCTGATTCTATTGATGAAGATACTTTTGAAGACGGTAAAATGTTTGATGGTTCTTCAATCGCTGGTTGGAAAGGCATTGAAGCATCTGACATGATTTTACGTCCAGATGCGGAAACTGGTTTTATCGACCCGTTCTTTGCTGAACCAACTGTAGTTGTGACTTGTGACGTTATTGAACCTTCAACTGGTCAAGGTTATGAGCGTGACCCGCGTTCGATTGCTCGCCGTGCAGAAGAATACTTAAAATCTACAGGTATCGGTGATACTGCATTCTTTGGTCCAGAACCAGAATTCTTTGTATTTGACGAAGTGAAGTGGGACATCGATATGTCTGGCGCTCGTCATACATTAATCGCTGAAGAAGCTGCTTGGTCTACTGGTAAAGATTACGAGTCTGGTAACTCTGGTCACCGTCCACGTGTTAAAGGCGGTTACTTCCCAGTTCCTCCAGTTGATTCTTCACAAGATATGCGTGCAGAAATGTGTGCAAAAATCGAAGACATCATGGGTCCAGGTCGTGTAGAAGTACATCACCACGAAGTTGCTTCTTGCCAGTTAGAAATTGGTGTGAGCTTCAATACACTTGTACGTAAAGCTGATGAAGTTCAACAGTTCAAATATGCTGTTTGGAACGTTGCACATCAATATGCAAAAACAGCTACGTTTATGCCTAAACCAATGGTAGGTGATAACGGTTCTGGTATGCACGTTCACATGTCTATCTCTAAAGATGGCAAAAACTTGTTTGCTGGTGATGAATATGCAGGCCTTTCAGAAATGGCATTGTATTTCATCGGTGGTATCATCAAGCACGCTCGTGCATTGAATGCAATCACAAACCCATCTACAAACTCATACAAGCGTTTGGTTCCTCACTTCGAAGCACCAATCATGCTTGCTTACTCAGCACGTAACCGTTCTGCTTCTATCCGTATTCCATACGTTTCTAGCCCTAAAGGTAAGCGTATCGAAGCTCGTTTCCCAGACCCAATGATGAACCCGTACTTAGGTTTCGCTGCATTGTTAATGGCTGGTATCGACGGTATCCAAAACAAGATCCATCCGGGCGAAGCTGCTGATAAGAACTTGTATGATCTTCCTCCAGAAGAAGAAGCAAAAATCCCAACAGTTGCTCATAGCTTAGATATGGCTCTTGAAGCACTTCAAGCAGATCACGAATTCTTGTTAAAAGGCGGCGTATTCACTAAAGAAATGCTTGATGCATACATCGAACTTAAAACTGAAGATGTACGTCGTCTTAACACGACTACTCATCCAGTTGAATTCGATATGTACTACAGCTTGTAATACGTATTTCGTAAAAAAGCCTGCATATGCAGGCTTTTTTATTGCCTGGAATGTTGATTGAATTCTCTACGTTTTTTATCAAAAAATTGGAGTAAACTAAGTGCGAGTTTTCATGTGAGCAGATTATGCGTAAACGACAACCAGTACTTAAACAGGAAAAGGCTTTAAATCCTGAGTTGAAAACATGGTTGTATGCTTCTGGTTCTCTGACTCAACAATTAACTGAGCTCGGTGGCGGCCAGTTTAGTGTGAGGCCCTTTAAAGAACACTTTCAGCGTTTAACGTTTGTAGATAGCCAATGGATGAACATGTCTCATGCTCATACTTCATGGGTAAGGGAAACCTACTTATATGGCTGTGAAGCAGAGCCGTGGGTGAAAGCAAAAAGTATTTTTCCAATTCAAAGTTTACAAAAAAAAGCGCGTATATTTCAGCACATCGGTTCTAAACCGATTGGCTTTTTTCTATTTCAAAGAACAACTCCGCTTTGTGACCGTCGTGTCATTCGTTTGCCAGAAGGCTGGACGCGACAAAGTTGCTATACTTGGCATGGATGTAAATTTATCGTCCAAGAAACATTCTTACCGGCTTTTGAAGCTTTTTTAAATCAGCAGCACGACAAGGAATTACTATGACGACTGCAACAGGCACAACATGGCGTCAGCGTTTAGAAGCTTATTATTATCTATGTCGATTTGATAAGCCTGTTGGAACAGAACTGGTGTTTTGGCCAACCATGTGGGCACTTTGGATTGCAGCAGAGGGAATGCCACCTCTACATATTCTTTTGGCGATGGTATTCGGTACAATTTTTATGCGTGCCGCTGGCTGTGCGATTAATGATTTTGCTGATCGTAAAGTAGATGGACATGTAGAGCGTACAAAAACGCGCCCTTTGGCAACAGGGGTAATTAGTCCAAGAGAAGCGGTATATGTATTTTTAGCATTAGTATTTGCCAGTGCTTGTACGCTGTTCTTTTTACCTATCGCGACGTTCTACTGTGCATTAGGGGGCTTGGCGTTAGCATTTATATATCCTTTTATGAAACGTTATACCCATTTACCGCAAGTAGTGTTAGGTATGGCATTTTCTTGGGGGATTCCAATGTCATTTACTGCAATGGGTAAGCCTTTAGATATAACGTGTTGGCTAATTTATTTTGGTAATTTGGCATGGACAGTGGCTTTTGACACTCAATATGCAATTACAGATCGTGAATATGATTTAAAGATTGGCGTGAAATCTACAGCTATTCTTTTTGGCCGATATGACATCCAGATTATTGCTCTTTTACAAGCAACTAGTCTTATTTTAATTGGTACTGCATTATATTTAGAAAATATCTTATTCCCATGGGCAATTATTGCTTTAGTTGTAGTGGCCTTTGATTTTGTATATCAAACAATTAAAATCAAAGACCGCAACCCTCAAGTATGTTTTTGGGCATTTCGTCACAATCGCTGGGTTGGATTAATCATTTTTCTAGGAATATTTTTAAATTTCATATAGTAAAAATGACCGTGAGGTTGAAAAGTGTTCTATGCAGAGCACTTTTTTTATGTCTTAATATTTGTGCATAAAAATATGCGGAATAAATAACACATAAAAAGGATATTCTATGAAACGGTCAAAAATTGCTTTAGCTATAACATTATCAATTTCAGCATTATTTCTTACAGCATGTAATGACGATGATGATGACTATATTGGTGTTAATCCCGATAAAACTTATGTTTCTGAAAAAGCCTATTCTAAGGATACCTTAAGTGGCGCTTCATCTATAAAAGTAATGACTTATAACATGGTGAATGTACAAGGGAAAACAGCTGAAGCAACCGCTTTAGTCATGTTCCCGAAAGTTGCTCAACCAAAGGATGGTTATCGCGTAGTGGTATGGGAGCACGGCACTGTAGGAGTAGGGGATAGTTGTGCACCAAGTAATAATACGATTAATCCACGCTTCAAAATTTTAGCTGATACTTTATTAGCTGCTGGATATGTGATTGTGGCACCTGACTATGAAGGTTTAGGTACTAGAGGCATGCATCCATACCTTAATTTGGGAAGTGAGGCTAAATCTGCAATTGCAGCAGTTAAAGCTGCTAAAGATCATTACGGTAGTCAATTGAATAGTTCATGGATGTCGATTGGACAATCTCAAGGAGGTCATGCTTCATTAGGAACAGCTGAATTTGCTAATAACGACAGTAACTACAAAGGAGCGGTTGCAACAGCACCAGCTTCTAGCCTTGGCGATATTATTTCTAAAGTTGCTCCGCAAGCAATTAGAGATATTCTTCAGAAAGAGCAGGCTGGTACTGCACCTGTGGGTACGGCTGTAGAAGTGTATGCTGAGCTACTCGCATATGCTGCATATACCACAGTGGGTATTACTGCTTATGAACCTAAATTTAATTATCGTGAAATTTTCCAACAACGTTCTCAGAGTATAGCTGAGTTTGCAGAAGGCACTACGGGTGAAAATGGAGTCTGTTTAACTGATTTGCATAATAAATTTGCTGATGATATTCGAGATTTTCTTGCGACTAATACTGGTAAAACAGTTCTAGATTATCCAGGCCTAGCTGGTAATTTCCAGGAGAATCCAACGGTGCAAAAATTCTTGGTAGATAATCAACCTGCTACCAAAAAAATTAATTCACCAGTCATGATTGTTCAAGGTACTGCTGATATGGCTGTACCATATCCTATTACTAATGCCTTACAAGAAGGGCTTAAAAAAATGGGAACTGATGTGACATTTGTTCCTGTTGTAGGCGCCGCTCATACTCAAGCGATTGTATGTAGAAATGCTGAAATCTATCAATTTGTACAATCTAAGATGCCAGCTAAAACAAATATAGTGCTTGATCCATCAGTAATAGATGCTAGTAAGAATGTTGAATGTACTGGAGTAGCACAATAATTTTTTGTATTTAAAATCTTCAAATTAAAAAGGTCCTGAAAAGGGCCTTTTTTGTTATATTGTTACACAGTTTGATTTGATACTATTTGAGTTTGAAAAACTTATGAGCCAGCAACCTGTTGAAAAAAAATCTGTTCCTTGGTTATTAATGGGGTTAGGTTTACTTATTCCTTTAATAATTATTGGAATACTTTTCTTGGCTGCAAAAAGTGATGCTAAGAATAAAAAACAATATGAACAGCAGCGTTTAGAGATGGCAAAAAGAATAGCTGAGAAAGAAGCTGCAAACTCTGAAACAAAATAGCTTGTTAATGAATATCCTTTTGTAATTGGCGTACAGTAGGAATATTTGTGTAACGCTTTACAAGGTAGCCTGCTTCAGTGAGCATTTGATCACGAATACGGTCTTCTTCTACTTTTTCAAGATGGGTAGGGTCATCTAGCTCAATAATGGCCATGACTTCCATCTTGTCGTTGAGCACCACAAAGTCAGTAACTTTACGATTGAACTGACTACGAATTTTATAGTCATTACTGGTAATTAAAGCGCTAAAAGCCACTTGTGCTAACACATGATAATTGGGAAAACTTTGTTTTAAGCGTATAAACATTTGAGTTTCAAAGTTTGTAATGACAGGGCGAGCAAAGAATTTTTGTTTTGGAAATAAATAAGGGCGTAAACAAACAAGAAGAAAAATACAGGTACTTACGCAACCTAAAACAATAAAAAATAAGTGACTCGATTCGAACATGTGAAGGCATCATACAAATAAAAACCCACTCATGATGAGTGGGTTTTTAAGAATCTTGGCTCTCCCACCTGGGCTCGAACCAGGGACCTGCGGATTAACAGTCCGTCGCTCTACCGACTGAGCTATGGGAGATTAGTAGATGGCTCTCCAACCTGGGCTCGAACCAGGGACCTGCGGATTAACAGTCCGTCGCTCTACCGACTGAGCTATTGGAGAATCTGATGCGCATTTTATGGATGAAATCTAAAAGCGTCAATAAGAATATTAAAGAAAATGAATCGTTTGCTTGATTAATATGCTTTTGTTGTATTAAAAATAAAAAAACCACCCAAAATAGGGTGGTTTTTTATAAAGAAATAAAATTATTTCTCTACGCCAGCTGGTTGACCTGCAAGTTTTGCATTTGCATAGTCCCAGTTCACAAGGCTTTCTAAGAAAGTTGCGATGTATTTAGGACGTAAGTTACGGAAATCGATGTAGTAAGCATGTTCCCATACGTCAATTGTTAAAACAGCAATTTGACCATGTGCAAGTGGAGTGTCTGCATTAGAAGTTTTAGTAATAGATAATTTACCATTTACTTCATCAGCAACTAACCAAGCCCAACCTGAACCAAATTGAGTTGTTGCAGCAGCAGTAAATTCTTCTGCAAACTTTTCGTAGCTACCAAAAGCTTCGTCAATTTTAGCAGCGATTGCGCCAGTAGGCTTACCACCACCATTTGGCTTCATGCTGTTCCAGTAGAAAGTGTGATTCCAAACTTGAGCAGCATTGTTGAAAATACCAGCTTTAGATGCATCACCAGCAGTCGCTTTAATGATTTCTTCTAAAGTTTTACCTTCAAGGTCAGTTCCTTTGATTAAGTTGTTTAAGTTAACAACATAGGTATTGTGGTGTTTATCGTGATGGTATTCTAAAGTTTCTTTACTAATATGTGGCGCTAAATCATCATAGCCATATGGAAGTGCAGGTAAAGTAATGGTTGTCATGTTCCTATTCCTTGCATTTGCTGGGTTATACAATTAAGTGGCTCTATTGTAAATGATTCTGGTAACAATAGGGCATCGTTTTAAAGAACTATACACAATAAAGATCTAATTAATACGCATAACACAGATTGAAAAAAAGACTTAATTAAATCGGATTATTCAATTCAAAATATTCAGCTTCAATTGAAAACTGTTTTGAGATCGCTTGTGCCAAACGCTGAACTCCATAACGCTCAGTAGCATGGTGACCACAGGCGAAATAGTGAACCCCTAATTCTTTTGCTTCATAAAAAGTTCGTTCACTGACTTCACCTGAAATATAAGCATCACAATTTTGCAAAGCAGCTTTAGCAATAAAATCTTGAGCGCCGCCTGTACAGAAGCCTACTTTTTGAATGCTTTGCTTTTCTGCTGGTAAATGAATCACTTTAAAATCAAAACTGTTTTGAAGCTGTGCTTTAAACTCATCTACAGAAACTGCTTGCTCTAAATAACCAATATTACCAATCGGATGTTTCTCGGTTAAATCGAGTGGTTCTAAATTCTTCAAGTTTAGTTTTTCTGCAATCGCTACATTGTTGCCCAAAGTTAGGTGTGCATCTAAAGGTAGATGATAAGCGACTAATGAAATATTATTTTGAATGAGTTTTTTAATGCGGTTGCCTCGCATTCCAGTAATTGGATACGGTTCACCCTTCCAAAAATAACCATGATGTACGAGTAATAAATCTGCATTTTGAGCAATTGTTGCATCAATCGCATCTTCGGAAGCAGTAACCGCACAAACGATACGTTTTACTTCAGTTGAACCTTCAATTTGCAGGCCATTTGGTGCGTAATCTTTAAATTCTGCCGCTTTTAAGGTTTGGTCGCACCACTGAATAATTTCATGCAAATTTGCCATGATATTTCCTGAATTGAGTAGTAAATAATTGCTAAAGCTATAGAAACATATTTTGTTGTGTAACTAAAGCTAGACAAATCTTTTTTGACTTTTTTATGTATATCGACATATTTAATTTAAAATGCTTAACTGAAAACTCTTTTTGTTCAATATATTAATTTAATTAAAAACTTCTTTGCGTAGAGGATATGAACGTGCGCCGCACCTTTACATGGTTACCTTGGGTGTTACTTATTATTGTAATTGCCAGTTTTATTGCATGGCAAAAATACCATCAGCCGAAACCAACTGTTGCAGTTGATGGGGTGCAAATGCCTGCTGAGAAAGTTGAACCACTCGTTGATACTTCGAGAGCGGGCGGGGTGGTATCTTATAGCGCTGCAGTAAAAGTTGCAGCGCCAGCAGTTGTTAATATTTTTACGACCCAGAAAGTTAAACAAAATCATCCATTATTAAGTGATCCAGTATTCCGCGAATTTTTTGGAAATCAGGTTCCTGAACAACAACAGCAAAATGAAAATAGCTTAGGCTCTGGGGTTATTGTACGAGCTGATGGTTATATTCTGACGAATAATCATGTGATTGCTCAAGCTGATCAGATTGTAGTTGCATTACATGATGGTCGTCGTGCAGAAGCAACGATTGTTGGAACTGACCCTGATACCGATTTAGCCGTAATTAAAATCGATTTAGATAAATTACCGGTATTGCCATTTAAACTGAGTGGTAATGAAGTAGGTGATGTTGTCTTGGCTATTGGTAACCCATTTGGCGTAGGCCAAACGGTAACTCAAGGTATTATTTCTGCGACTGAACGCTCTGATTTAGGCATTAATACCTATGAAGACTTTATTCAAACAGACGCCGCAATTAATCCAGGTAACTCTGGTGGAGCATTAATTGATGTGGCTGGGAATTTAATCGGGGTAAATACTGCTATTTTCTCTCAGTCAGGTGGATCTTTAGGAATTGGTTTTGCAATTCCTGCTAAAGTTTGCCAACAAGTACTAAACTCAATATTGAAAGATGGTCGTGTAGTTCGTGGATGGTTAGGTATTAGTTTAGTACCACCTACCCAAGAAGATGTATTGGCACCAAAACAGCAAATTGGGGTGGTGGTTGCAGATGTCTTGAAAAATGGTCCAGCTGCATCAGCAGGTATTAAGATTGGTGATAAAATTATTCAGGTGAATAATCAACAAATCACTTCAGCATCTCATTTGATTAATTATGTTGCATTACAAGCGCCTAACAGCGAAATTAATGTAATGGTTGAGCGAGATGGGAAGCAACAAAACTTTGTGGTGACAGTAGGGGAAAGAAAAAACCAAAATACTCAATCACAATTTATACCGCTGCCTAAACAGTAAAGATAAAAAAGCCTCGTAATGAGGCTTTTTTCTTGGTGTTAATTAAGTATGAGATAGTGCTTGATGCTGATGTTTGAACTCAGTTAAAGCATCAATACGGTACTGAATGAGCATTTCACCAATCTCAGCACCTTTAATGTTTTCAGGTAAATCCTGAACTTTAATAGAGCGAACGATTTGCATCGCATCCAACATGTACTGAGCTTGTGGATAAGGTCGGTCTTCTAAACCTAATCTTCCTTTAGCATCACATTCACATGCTTGTACAAAAGCTTCAACTCTCTCAGGACGTCGTAACACATCTAGACGCTGTAATAGACGCCATACAGTTCCTGGTTTTAACGACATAATTTGATGACATTTTAGATGTTCTTTACACACTGATAATGCCAACTGTCGAGTTTGAGTTGGAACTTTTAAACGTTCACATAATTCGGTAACGGGTTTCACTCCACGTTCTTCATGCATGATATGACGAGGGAGTTCGTTAGCTGGAGTTAATGCTTTACCCAAATCATGTACTAAAACAGCAAATCGAACATCAAGCGAATAGTTTGATTTACAAGCTTGCTGTAACGACATTAAGGTATGTATACCGCAGTCCACTTCTGGATGATATTCAGGGCGCTGTGGTACACCAAATAATGCGTCAATTTCAGGGAAAAGATGTTTCAACGCCCCACAGTCACGCAATGTCTGAAAATAAACATCCGCATGATCTTCTAAAAGTGCGCGAGAAGTCTCTTTCCATACACGTTCTGGTGTTAAGGCATCAAGCTCACCTGATTCGGCCATGGTTTGCATAAGCTGGATTGTCTCTGGCGCAATCTGAAAACCATATGAAGAATAGCGAGCCGCAAAGCGTGCAACACGTAAAACACGTAAAGGATCTTCAGCAAAAGCTTCTGAAACATGACGCAAAGTTTTATTTTCTAAATCTGTTTGACCGCCATATGGATCGTATAATTTGCCATCTTGATCCATTGCTATGGCATTGATCGTTAAATCACGGCGGATTAAATCCTCTTCTAAACTTACTGTGGTATCGGTAAAAAATTGAAAGCCGTGGTAGCCTTTACCAGATTTTCTTTCAGTACGTGCAAGTGCATATTCTTCTTTCGTTTCGGGATGAAGAAACACAGGAAAATCTTTGCCTACAGGTTGAAAACCTTGGGCGAGCATGTGTTCCGGCGTTGCACCGACAACAACATAATCTTTTTCTTGATAGGGATGCCCAAGTAAAAAATCACGGACGGCACCGCCTACTAAATACACTTGCATGAAAAAACCTCTATTCTTCAAGCAATCATGCTACAGAATAGAGGTTTTCTCAAGTCATTAGAGATGCTTTTCGTAAAAAGCAGTTTCTAAATTACTTTTCTTGTTGTTGGATTTCAGCAACAGTTAAAGCAGTCATATTGATAAGACGACGAGTCGTTGCTGTCGGCGTTAAAATATGAACAGGTTTTGCTGCCCCAAGTAAAATTGGACCAATAGTAACGTTGTTACCAGAAGTCGCTTTCAACAAGTTAAACGAAATATTTGCTGCATCTAGGTTTGGCATAATGAGCAAGTTTGCCGAACCTTTGAAACGTGAGCCAGGGAATGCAAATTGACGAATGTTTTCGTCTAATGCTGCATCACCATGCATTTCACCTTCAACTTCAAGCTCAGGAGCTTGCTCAGATAAAATACGATAAACTTCACGCATTTTTTGAGCACTAGAGTCAGTCTGGTCACTACCAAAACTTGAATGAGAAAGTAGAGCTACACGCGGAGTAATACCAAAACGACGTACTTCTTCAGCTGCTAAAATAGTCATTTCAGCAAGTTGTTCAGCAGTCGGGTTTGTATTTACGTACGTATCAGCAATAAACAAGTTACGATCTTCAAGCATTAATGCATTTAGCGTGAAGAAGTTGTTCATACCTTCTTTTAGACCGATGACATTGCGTACAAAGTCAAGGTGAATGTTATAGCTACTGTAAGTACCACATAACATACCGTCTGCTTTACCGAATTTAACCAGTAGAGATGCAATTAAAGTTGAACGGCGACGAGCTTCACGTTGAGCATATTCAACAGTAATGCCTTTGCGTTGCATTGTTTGATAGTAGTCTTTCCAAAACTCTTCATACATCGGGTTTTGTTCTTGATCTACAATCTCAATGTTTACGCCATGTTGTAAACGTAAGCCTAATTTTTTGATATTAGCTTCAATTACAGCAGTACGACCTACTAAAATTGGTTTAGCTAAATCTTCATCAACTGCGATTTGCACTGCACGTAATACGCGCTCATCTTCACCTTCAGCGTATGCGATGCGTTTAGGATCAGTTTTTGCTTGAGCAAAAATCGGTTTCATCAAGAATGCAGAGTTATAAACAAACTCAGATAATTTTTGACGGTATGCAGAGAAATCTTCGATTGGACGAGTTGCGACACCTGAGTCCATTGCAGCTTTAGCAACAGCAGGAGCAATTTCTAAAATTAAACGTTGGTCAAGTGGGCGTGGAATTAAATAGTCACGGCCAAATGAAGCAGATTTTTCGCCATAAGTTGCTGCATCTGCTTCTACGTGTGCCATACGTGCAATTGCATGTACACATGCAATTTTCATGTCTTCATTAATCGTTGTTGCACCAACGTCAAGCGCACCACGGAAAATGTAAGGGAAACATAACGCGTTGTTTACTTGGTTTGGATAGTCAGAACGACCAGTTGCCATGATTACATCAGGACGTACTTCATGTGCATGTTCAGGTAAAATTTCTGGATCTGGGTTTGCTAAAGCAAAAATAATAGGGTTCTCAGCCATCTGTTTCACCATTTCTTTGGTGAGAATACCAGCAGCAGAAAGACCCAAGAACATATCAGCATCAGCCATTACTTCATGTAACTGAGTTGCTTTGATATCTTGAATATAACGTTTTTTCGATTCATCCAAGCCTTCACGTGAAGTAGTGAGTAGACCGCGAGAATCGGCAACAATAATATTTTCTTTATTTACGCCTAAAGCACAAAGTAAATCTAAACAAGAAAGGGCAGCAGCGCCTGCGCCTGAAGCTACAATTTTGATTTCATCAATTTTCTTATTTACAAGTTGCAATGCATTAAGCAAAGCTGAACCTACAATGATACTTGTACCGTGTTGATCGTCATGGAATACAGGAATTTTCATGCGTTCGCGAAGTTTCTTTTCGATATAGAAACATTCTGGCGCTTTAATATCTTCGAGGTTGATACCACCGAAAGTTGGCTCAAGAGAGGCAACAATATCTACAATTTTATCTGGATCGTTTTCTGCAATTTCGATGTCAAATACGTCAACACCAGCAAACTTTTTGAAGAGAACGCCTTTACCTTCCATTACAGGTTTAGAAGCTAATGGGCCAATATTACCTAAACCAAGAACAGCTGTACCGTTACTGACTACGGCAACCAAGTTTCCGCGAGCTGTATATTTAGCAGCAGCAGATGGATCACGTTCAATCTCTAAACATGGCGCAGCAACTCCTGGTGAGTAGGCTAGAGCCAAATCTCGTTGGTTGACAAGTTGCTTACTTGGGGTGACGCTGATTTTCCCTGGGTTTGGATATTCATGGTAATTTAAAGCGGCCTGTTTTAAAGATTGATCGTCCATCTGAGTCTCTATTTGATACAAAAAAGCAAACTAGTCAAATTGCTCATTTAGGGAGAGGCAACTCACTTCTTAACTACGCTTTAATTTTTACCAATTAAGAGAATAGTAGACGAATTGCCAATAGCCCCGTGGTGAGCTAAATGCTAAAGAATATAACACTACTTCTTTATTTCTCACAGTCAAAAACGCTCATTTTTGGAAAAAGCAGCATAGGTAAAATAGATGATTGGAACAATTAAGAAATATGCGGATTTGTTTGTAGATAAGGAATAATCTGCTCGGCAGGAATAGGACGACTAAAGAAATAGCCTTGTAAAAAATCACATTGTTGTTTTTGTAGATAGGTGACTTGTTCTTTTGTTTCTACACCTTCAGCAACCAGTTTAAGTCCCATACTTTTACCCATCGCGATCATTGCATTTACAATTGCTTCTTGTTTATGGTCACCAATTTTAGAAATAAAAGCACGATCAATTTTTAATACGTCAATTGGGTACTCTGTCAAATAGGCTAAAGAGGAATAACCCGTACCAAAGTCATCTAAAGCAATTGAGATATCTCGTTGTTTTATCGCATGTAATAGTGTTTTTACATTGGCAGTATTATCTAAAAGGGCTGACTCTGTAATTTCAAGTTCGAGATCTGAACCTTGAATATTATATTTTTGCAAAACCTCATCTAAGTCATTGAGTAATAAGCCTCGATGTATTTGTTGAGCGACGATATTTACAGAGACTTGAATATTGATATAACCAGCATTTTTCCACTCTTGGAGTTGCTTTCCAACTTTATCTAAAACAACTTTCCCAATATCTGAGATCAGGCTACTACGCTCAGCAAAAGGTATAAACATATTTGGCAGGATTAATCCTTTTTCAGAATGCTGCCAACGAATGAGTGCTTCAAAACCAATAATTGATTGATCGTGTAGATTAATTTTGGGCTGGTAATAAATGACAAATTCATCATTTTGAATGGCTTTACGTAGCTCTTGCTCTAAATCGGCAGTTTTATATGAGTGATTTGTTTTATTGCAGTAATAGCAAATTGTATTACCACCTAAACGTTTTGCCTCGGAAAGTGCTTGCTCTGCATGATTGTTGAGATGATCAATTTGTCTGCCATGTTCAGGAAAACATGCAACACCGATAGATGCGGTAATAAAATATTCGTGATTATCAATGTAAAAAGGTGCATTGAGTGCTTGTAAAATATTTTGGCAATATTGCTCAACATTTGGATGAATTGGCGAAATCTCATAAATGATTGCGAAATCATCACTATTTAAATAGGCAACTAAAATCGCATTGATATTGATTAAGCGTAATCTTTGTGCGAACTGTTTAAGTAATTCATCACCACTATCATTATTTAAAAATTCATTGAAAGCTCGGAAGCGGTCAATATTTACCCGTATTAAAGCTAAATTTTTAATGTTATATGAAGGGTTTACAAGATATTGGTGTAATTGATTGTAGTAGTAAAGGCGGTTAGGCAGGTGGGTGAGGCTATCGTAGTTTTTTAAGTAAGATAGATGTTGCTCTTGGCGCTTTTGCTCAGTGAGGTCACGTGCAAATCCAATATAATTGGTAATTTGATTGAATTCATCTTTGACCACATTGATATGCAACCATAAATATACGCTTTTACCAGAACTGAACATTTCATCAAACTGGCCCATATATTCTCCTGTCTCCAGAAGTTGTTGCGTTATTGATGTATGAAACTGTTGTTGCAATTCTTTTTGATTAATTGTAATGCTAAATAGTTCTTTATTCAGAATTTCTGACTTAGAAAATCCGGTTAATTTTTCATAGTAGGGATTTACATCAATATAGTTTAGGTGCTCATCTAAAATAAATATTCCTTCCGCAGCTTGCTCGAGCACAATTGCAGATAGCCTTAGATGTTCTTGATCCTTCTTCTCTTGATGTATATCGCGGGTCATTCCTACCATACGAAGCGCTTTTTGTGTCTTTGGATCTCTAGTGATGACACGGCCTACATCATGAATCCATCTCCAAGAACCATCTCGACGTAAAATTCGAAAGGTGATATTAAAATGATCTGTAACGCCTTCCAAATGTTGTTTTAAACGTTCGTTAAAAAGTTTTTTATCGCTTGGGTGTATACGATCTAATATGGTATTGAGATGAATAATGGCGGTTTGAGTTTGTTTTTGTTGATCGAAAAACGTAATTTCTAATCTTTGACTTTCAATATCCCAATCCCAAGGTCGAATACCCGCAGTTTCATGTGCAAAAGCTAAATTATAGTGATGGCTTTCGAGTTGCTCATTCATTTTTGTGAGATCATAGGTACGTTCTCGTACTTTTTGCTCAAGTAAATGATTATTAAATTGAAGCTGGGCTTCAATATCTTTGGACTTATTCACTTCTTGTTGGAGTTGTACACATAATTCTTCAGCCCATTGGGTATGCTGGTCTGAAATTTGAACAAGCTGTTTGTTTTTTAATAATAATTGAGAGATCTTTTGGTAATTGCGTTGAGTTGCATATGCACAAAGCACAGTTGCCACAAAGGTGAGGTTATAGGCGAAATAAAAAGGTAGCTGAGTAATTGGATTATGTGTGAATTGAGCAATTAGTAGAGGGAAGGTGCTAGGAATAAATAAGAGATAAAAATATCGGGGTTGTTGGGTTAAAAAAGTAAGACCGATGATATGAGCCGAAGTAATAAATAAAGCAATTAAAATATGAGCATCTGGTAGTGCAATTAAGTCAGGAGGTAGATAGAAATGAATAATTGTGACATTTATTCCAATTAAAATTCCTGAGAATAAACAAATACTTTGTAAGACACGATCAGCTTTTTTTGTAAAATCAATCGTGCGATAGTGGGTTAAAATATTTGGAATAAATAATAAGCAGACAAGAGCGACGACGGTAAGGCCAATAGACCAGCTAAATATTGTTATTGTAGATGAAAAATAGTAAGAAAAAATACCATATGAAATGAGGCACAGTAATATCAGGCTAATTAAATACCAGCGGATATATTGAGTTGAAAGTTTCAGCTGTTCAATTTTTGTTTGATGCTGTAGATATTCTTCCTGAAGCCCAGACATAAGATTTTTCTATCCTATTTTTTTACATATATACAGAAAGAATCTGATTTATCAGTGAAAAAGAGTTTGAAATTTTATTCATACAATAAAAGTAAGTTAACTTTAAATAATGATTTAATCAATGTGCAGAGAACTTAGGTGGATAAAAATCGATAATTTAAAATAGACAAGGCAACAACAGGGGCAGTTTCTGTACGCAAAACTCGGTCACCAATACACCAGTTCATAAATCCAGCTTGATTGGCTTGGGTAATTTCATTTTCACTTAGTCCACCTTCTGGGCCAATCAATAAGGCAAGTTCAGGCTGTATCCCCGCCAATACATCTTTTTGTTCTTTTTCTGGCGCTAAAACAAATTTAGATTGAGGAAGCTCAGAAGAACTTAACCATTCATGAAGAGAAATAGGCGCTAGTACTTCTGGAACCAAGTTCAAGCCACATTGTTCACATGCTGCAATTGCAACAGCTTGCCAGTGATCTAATTTTTTTTGATCTCGATCGTATTTTAAGCGCATTTCACAACGCTCACTTGTTAGCAATTGAATCTGGCTTACACCTAATTCAGTGGCTTTCTGAATGGCATAATCCATTCGATCGCCTTTACTCATGACTTGACCTAAAACAGCTTTAAAAGGGGCATCACGGTTTGCAGGGTTAAAATTCTCAATGGTGACAAACGCATTTTTTTTATTAATTTCGGACAAAGTCGCGAGATATTCACCACCTTGTCCATTAAATAGAGTCGCTTGTTCTTGTAGTTGTGCACGTAAAACGCGTACCCAATGATGGAATACTGATTCTGTCAGTTGAATTGTTGAACCAACTGTAAGTTCAGTTTCGATAAAAAAACGGTTCATTGGGTACGCCTTACAAAATTAATTTAAACCAAGATCAACAACAAGTTGACGAGTTGGTTCGACTTGATTCATTGAATAGAAGTGTAAGCTTGGTGCGCCACCTGCAATAAGGCGTTCGCATAGCTTAACAACAACTTCATGACCGAAAGCTTTGATACTTTCACTGTCATCACCATAGGCTTGTAATTGCTTACGGATCCAGCGAGGAATTTCAGCACCCGTACCGTCTGCAAAGCGAATTAAGTTGCTTGCATTGGTAATAGGCATGATTCCTGGAGCCACCGGAATGTTAATTCCAGCTTGCTCTAAACGCTCTATAAAATAAAAGTACGAATCTGGATTAAAGAAGAATTGAGTAATTCCTGCATTGGCACCAGCTTGTACTTTTTCAATAAAACGTTGAATATCTGAATCAAGGTTTTCAGCTTGAGGATGCATTTCTGGATAAGCTGCAACTTCAATATGAAAATGGTCACCTGAGTGCTCACGAATAAAACGTACTAAATCCTGCGCGTAAGGAAGTTCCCCAAGTCCAACCTGACCAGAAGGTAAATCACCGCGTAAAGCAACAATACGGTTAATACCTTGAGCTTTATATAAATCCAGTAACTCAGCAATACGAGCTTTATCATCACCAATACAAGAAAGGTGAGGTGCAACTGGTGTACCTTTACCATTGAAATCATCAATAGCAGCAAGAGTACGTTCGCGAGTAGAACCACCAGCCCCATAAGTAATTGAGAAAAACTCAGGGTTTAGAAGTTGTAATTCTTGGTGAACAATACGAAGTTTTTCAGCACCAGCATCAGTTTTTGGTGGAAAAAACTCAAAAGAAATAGGTGTACGTTTAGTCATGTCAAATCCTTGTAAACAGCGAAACATTTTAGAAAAAAGGGCAGTCGGTTCACCGTCTGCCCTTAAGTTCTTAGTATTTGTAAGCGTCAGACTTGAATGGTCCCTCAACAGCTACGCCTAAATAATCGGCTTGCTCTTGAGTTAACTGGGTAAGTACACCACCGAAACCTGCAACCATTGCAGCAGCAACTTCTTCGTCAAGTTTCTTAGGAAGAACTTCTACACGAATTTTTGCAGCTTTTTCATTTGCAGGAAGATCAGCAAATTTCTCTTGGAATAAGTGAATTTGACCTAAAACTTGGTTAGCAAAAGAGCCATCCATTACACGTGATGGGTGACCAGTTGCATTACCTAGGTTTACAAGGCGACCTTCAGAAAGAAGGATAAGGTAGTTATTTTCATCTTCTGAACGATAAACTTGGTGAACTTGTGGCTTAACTTCAACCCACTTGTAACCACGTAAATAAGCTGTATCAATTTCTGTGTCGAAGTGACCGATGTTACATACAACTGCACCAGCTTTTAAGCTGTCTAACATTGCTGCATCGCACACGTGGTAGTTACCAGTAGTGGTTACAACAAGGTCAGTATTTCCAAGTAAGTCGTGGTTAATATCTTCTTTTTTGCCTGTTTGTACGCCGTTTTTGTATGGAGATACAACTTCATAGCCGTCCATACATGCTTGCATTGCACAAATTGGGTCAACTTCAGTTACACGAACGATCATGCCTTCTTGACGTAAAGATTGAGCAGAACCTTTACCTACGTCACCATAACCCACTACAAGTGCGCGACGGCCAGACAAAAGCATGTCAGTTGCACGTTTGATTGCGTCATTTAATGAGTGACGGCAACCATATTTGTTGTCGTTTTTAGATTTAGTAACCGAGTCATTTACGTTAATTGCAGGAACTTTCAAAGAACCGTCTTTCCACATTTCGATAAGACGTTGAACACCTGTTGTAGTTTCTTCGGTAATACCGTGAATACGTTCTAAAAGCGCAGGATATTTTTCATGAACAAGAGCAGTTAAATCACCGCCATCGTCCAAGATCATGTTGGCATCCCAAGGTTGGCCATTTACATTGATCTGTTGCTCTAAACACCATACGTATTCTTCTTCAGTTTCACCTTTCCAAGCAAAAACTGGAATACCGCGAGCAGCAATTGCAGCAGCAGCGTGGTCTTGAGTTGAGAAAATGTTACATGATGTCCAGCGTACTTCAGCACCTAATTCAACAAGCGTTTCAATAAGAACCGCTGTTTGAATGGTCATGTGAATACAACCAAGAATTTTTGCGCCAGCAAGTGGTTTAGAAGCTGCATAGCGTTTACGTAAGCCGATCAAAGCTGGCATTTCTGCTTCAGCAAGTTTGATTTCTTTACGGCCGTAGTCAGCAAGAGAAATATCAGCAACTTTGTAATCTGTAAATGAAGCATTAACCGCGTTCATCAGGATCTCCTAGGAAAAAATAGTATTGATCATTCTGTTCGCGGATGCCGTTGTTGGTTAAAACGACTGTTTAACCGATCGTCGAGCCTGGCAAATTGATCTTTAGTGCCGATCAATTGTCGCAGCATCCCTCGACTAGCGAAACATTGTACTTGGAAAAGCTTTTAGTGCCAATCCAGTTTTGTTTATTATCTGCGTAATTATCACTTTAGATTCTAATTATGGCATTAAATATTCCCGAGTCGTTGGCAAGCCTAGAGTCAAACTGTGGCGTTTTTGCAGTTTGGATGTTACTTCAGCATCATGGAGTACAAATTGATGTGGTTGAGCTGATTAATGTTTGCCGACACGATGAAGGAGGCACCTATACTATTGCCTTAGCTGTTGCTTTAAAGAAACTAGGATTTGAAGTGTCATTTCATTCAGATGAGGATCCTAGCATTAGCCAAAGCGAACGCATGAGCTATAAAGAAGCAAAGGTATTAAAAATTCCAACTGGACCAGCGCTGAGCTATCAAGATATTCAAGCTGCAATTCAAAACGGAAAAATGGTGATTGTGTACTACGATACTTTAGAAGGTGTTGGAAATCAGTCGCTCACTTATTCTATAGATCAAAATGAAATCTGCTTTTTTGATAGTTTTGAACCGATGTCAGCGGCAGTTTTTGAAAAGCAGCGTCAAGTAGAGGGGATTTGCCGTCAGGCTATTGTGATTAATGATCGTAATTTTCAGATGCAATCATCCAAATTGAATTAGATAAGAAGAGCCAGTAGAGTGCTGGCTCATATTGAAGTTATTTTTGTTGATATTCTTGAATGACTTCTAAAGCAGCACGAAAAGCTTCTTGTGTAGCAGGGGCACCGCAATATGGCAAGCTGTGCAATAAAGTTTCTTGAATCTCTTCAACTGTACAACCATTGTTGAGTGCACCACGAACATGGCCTTTGAGTTCAGTTGGTGATTTAAGTGCCGTGAGCATTGCCAAAGTAATTAATGAACGATATTTACGAGGTAGCACACCTTCACGCTGCCAAGTCGATCCCCATGCATGTTCATTAATCCAGTCTTGTAAAGGCTGGGTAAAGGGTACGGTATTTTCTTGGGCACGTTTTACAAAAGCTTCTCCCATCACTTCTGTGCGTACTTTTAATCCATTTTCGTAATCTTGCTTAGACATTAATTTCTCCTAAAAATAAAAGCGTCAATTGACGCTTTTATGGCTGTTTATTAATTAATGCGAATCAAGTGTGATTGCAATAGTGAATTAGTGGAGGCATCAGTCACTAAATTTGATGAGGGTTCGAAAAAGGAAGATCTTTATTTAAATCTTCATCAAAAACATCGGTAAGCATGCTATCGAATCGAATTGCGTTGTATTGCAATAATTGTTGAGCTTCGCTTTCAGAAATAAAGCCTTCTTTTATCGCTTGTGCAATATTCTCTTCGAAAGTAAGTCCTGTAAATTTGCCTTTAGATTCAGCTTTTTTAAACTTATCCCAAAGTGGTTCAAGTGTTCGTAGAATTTGGAAAGCATGCTCTAAACGACCAGTTACATCATCGGCTTTGGTTGAATAAAATACGTGATGCTTAAGCTGTTCTCTGAAAGGATGCTCTTGCATCATAAGTTCAGCGACTTCTTGTTTTAACTCATCATCTGGTTTTGAAATAACACGACCAAAAGGGAAACAGATCCATTTGACAAATGCTGCTGGAAGTCTAGCTGGGAAGTTTTCAAATAATCCCCAAAATGCTTCCTGAATATTCAAGAAAGCTTTTTGTAGTGCTAATTTAGCGTGAAGTTGTTCAGCTTCAGTTTTTTGCCCAGCTTCATAAAATTTTAAAATCGCAGTAGAAATAAAGAGGTGCGCGTGAATATCTGCCAAGCGGCCTGATAACATTTCTTTGCGTTTTAAGTCGCCTGCAAGTAGGCCAAGTGACATATCTGAAACAAGTGCGAAGTTGGCACTAAAACGATTAATCGTTTTATAGTAACTTGCAGTGAATTGATCTGCTGACTGAGGCGCATCACTTGAGCCACCTGTCCAACCGTAGGCAAATGATCTTGCACCACGGTTAAAGGTATAGGCTAAATGTTTAAATAACAAATCATCGAATTTTTTGACTGAGTTATTTTTATCTTCAGATTGAAGGAGTTGTAACTCTTCAAATAGATAAGGATGACAACGCATTGAGCCTTGACCAAAAATCATCAATGAACGGGTCAAAATATTTGCGCCTTCTACCGTAATAGCAATTGGAATTGCTTGATAGGTAAGGGCAAGGAAATTACGTGGCCCAAGTTGAATTGCACGTCCTCCAGCAATATCCATTCCGTGATTGACAACTTTACGCATCGTTTCAGTTGCATAATATTTTGCCATGGCAGTCATCACGGCAGGTGTTCCACCTTGGTTTAAGCCACATGTCACTAAATAACGGAATGCTTCAAGCATATAGGCATCGCTGGCAATTTCACTGGTTGCTTCTTGTACGCCTTCAAATTTACCGACAGAAATATTAAATTGCTGGCGAATTTTCGCAAAAGCACCAACGGTTAAATAACTCATTTCACCTGCGGCTGTTGCTAGAGCTGGAAGGGAAATACCACGGCCTACACCTAAACATTCCATGAGCATTCGCCAGCCTTTTCCGGCATTTTCTTGACCACCAATAATCCAGTCAATAGGAATAAAAACATCTTCTCCTTCTACTGTTCCATTCATAAATGGTGAACCAGGATAATGGCGTGCTCCTATTTTTACACCCGTATGACTTGCAGGAATTAAGGCACAAGTAATACCGTATTCTGTTTTGTTTTTATCTCCCAGTAGGCCTTCTGGGTCATAAAGTTTAAAGGCTAGACCAACAACGGTGGCAATTGGCGCAAGCGTAATCCAGCGTTTAGAGAAATTCATGCGAAGTCCAAGGACTTGAGCACCTTCATATTCACCGTAGCAAACAACACCTGAATCTGGAATGGCGCCTGCATCTGAACCTGCTTCTGGGCTGGTTAAACCAAAGCATGGGATCTCTTCACCTTTAGCAAGGCCCGGTAAATACTGCTGTTTTTGTGCATCTGTACCATAGTGCATGAGTAGCTCACCCGGTCCTAACGAGTTTGGAACCATACAACTCACAGCTGTGGTGAGTGAGCGGGAAGCAATTTTGCTCATAATACGGCTTTGGGCAAATGAGCTAAATTCTTTGCCACCAAAGGACTTTGGAATAATGAGGCCTAAAAAACCTTTGTCTTTAATAAATTGCCAAACTTCAGGTGGTAGATCTTTTAAGTGATGATGAATCTCCCATTCATCTAACATGCTACAAAGGAGCTCAACTTCATTGTCGATAAAACTTTGTTCTTCTGCTGACAAGGTTGGGTAGGGATATTTTTCAAATTGAGACCAATCGGGTGCCCCCATAAATAATTCTTTTTCCCACCAACTGGTACCTGCCTCTAAAGCCTCTTGTTCAGTCGTACTGATGCTCGGCATTGAGTTTGCTAATGTTTTATATGCAGGTTGAGTAATCAGATTAAAGCGTAATGGTGCAAATAAAATAATGATACTAAGGACAATAAGGGGAATACCTAAAAGGAGAGCCCATGGCGTTAGTATGAGTGCAGTAAGTATGGCTACAGCAATCGTAATAACACTACCAATGGTTCTGTTTAGATTAAAAAAGAAAATTGCCCATATTGCAAAAAGCTGAATGACAACGCTTAAAACAAAGAGTAGGAAAATCATACTTGCTCCTTGCTAGATAAGCCCTCAAGTTAGAAGTTACAAAAAAGCGAGGAGAGATTTAAGGCTTAACTAGCTAATTTTTAATGCTGTTTAAATTTAATTTTTTATGTCGCAATTGATGTATATGCTAGAGCAGGGATATATCGTACTTTTAGGTATAAGATATTTTTAAGTGAAAGTGTAATGGGTTGTTTTATCGATTTGTCAAGAAATGTTATTGATTTTCTTATACAAATAAAAAGCCCTCTAACGTAGAGGGCTTTTATAGATATTTAATTTTTAAGCTTCGACAACTTGAACAGCGATTTTTTTAGCTGGATCTACTTTGCGACGAACTTCTGGTACTGGTTCACCGTGGTATTGACGATCAGCAAAGTAACTTGAACGAACCATTGGTGCAGACCAAATATTTCTAAAGCCAAGTTTACGGCCATGCTCTGCATAACGTTCGAACTCTTCTGGCGTTACAAAGCGGTCAATTGGCGCGTGTTGTTTAGAAGGTTGTAAGTATTGACCAATAGTCACATAGTCAACATCGTGAGCGCGCAAGTCATCAAGCAATGCAATAACTTCTTCTTCAGTTTCACCAATACCCACCATCAAACCACATTTTGTTGGGATATCAGGGCAATATTCTTTAAACATTTTTAATAAGTTTAAAGAATGTTGATAGTCTGAACCTGGGCGCATTGCTTTATAGAGACGTGGCACAGTCTCAATGTTGTGGTTAAATACATCTGGCGGACATTCAGTCATAATGCGTAAAGCAATATCCATACGTCCACGGAAATCTGGTACTAAAATCTCAAGCAATGTATTTGGGCTTAGTGCACGAGCTTCTTTGATACAGTCCACAAAGTGTTGTGCACCGCCGTCAAGCAAGTCATCACGGTCAACCGAAGTAATTACTGCATACTTGAGTTTAAGATTAGCAATTGTCTCTGCCATGTGACGAGGTTCATCTGCATCGAGTGCATTTGGACGGCCATGTGCTACATCACAGAAAGGGCAACGACGTGTACAAATATCACCCATGATCATGAATGTTGCTGTACCACCACCAAAACATTCTGGTAGGTTTGGACAAGCAGCTTCTTCACAAACGGTATGGAGTTTTTGAGCACGTAAAGTGGTTTTAATACGCTGAACTTCTTCTGGTGCCGTCATCTTGACACGAATCCAGTCAGGTTTACGCGGCACTTCAACCGTAGGTACAACTTTTACAGGAATTCTTGCGACTTTTTCTGCGCCACGAAGTTTTACACCCTGTTCAGGTTTACGGTGTTCTGACATATTTAACTTTTCCACTCGTTTATAGAGACATTGACATTGTATTATAGCGAACTTCTGCAGTTAATAGCGGAAAATAACTATTCATATAATAAATGTGGTTATTCAGAAATATAGGGTTGAGAAATACATAAATTCACCGCATATTAGCCATAATTTATTATAAAATATGGTCATTCAAGTGAGGAAGGAGCTTTCAATGCCACGTAAAAAAGAGGTCGTTAGTGGGAATTTCGTTAAATACGATGCGGTAGTTCTCGGTTCTGGACCTGCAGGTGAAGGCGCGGCAATGAAGCTTGCAAAAGCGGGTAAGCGTGTTGCAATTGTAGATGTGCGTGATCAACTGGGTGGTAACTGTGCACACGTAGGTACCATTCCAAGTAAAGCATTACGTCAAACAGTTTCTAGTATTATTCGCTATCAGCGCGATCCAATGTTTCAAAAAGTAGGTGAATGGAAACAGTTCACCATGAAACAGGTTTTGCGTAATGCACACAAAGTAATTCAACAACAGGTTGATACGCATACACGTTTTTATGATCGCAATAAAATCGGTGTATTCCACGGCCGTGCATATATTCAAGATAAAAATACAGTTTTAGTTTTTAGCCATGAAGGCATTAAAGAAACAATTATCTGTAAGCAAATCGTGATTGCTACAGGTAGTCGTCCTTATCATCCGCAAGGTTTAGACTTTGATCATCCTCGCGTATTCGATTCGGACAAAATCCTTGATCTTGATTATTCAATTCAAAAAATCATTATTTACGGCGCAGGTGTTATTGGCTGTGAATATGCCTCAATCTTTATTGGTCTAGATCATAAAGTTGACTTGATCAATACTCAGCAAAAACTATTAAGCTATCTAGATGATGAAATTGCTGATGCTTTGTCTTATCATTTACGTGAACAAGGTGTGTTAATTCGTCACAATGAGCAAATGGATCATCTTGAAACGTTTGATGACCATGTTGTTTTACACTTACAAAGTGGTAAAAAGATTAAAGCCGATGCGATTCTTTGGTGTAACGGCCGTTCAGGTAACACAGAAGGCTTAGGTCTTGAAAATGTTGGCTTAGTACCAAATAACCGTGGTCAACTTTCAGTAAATGATCAATATCAAACTGAAGTTGAAAATATATATGCTGCTGGTGACGTGATTGGTTGGCCATCACTTGCTTCTGCTGCTTATGACCAAGGGCGCTGTGCTGGCGCAAACATGAGTGGTGAAGATGCGAAGCCAGTACGTGATATCCCAACAGGTATCTATACCATTCCAGAAATCTCATCAATTGGTAAAAATGAACAGGAATTAACGGAAGAGAAAATTCCGTATGAAGTAGGTCAGGCTTCTTTCCGTCATTTGGCTCGTGCACAAATTACTGGTGACACAGTGGGTGAGTTAAAAATTCTTTTCCACCGTGACACTATGGAAATTTTAGGTATTCACTGTTTTGGTAATAACGCTGCCGAAATTATCCACATTGGGCAAGCAGTTATGCACAGCCCAAATAATACCTTGAAATATTTCGTTGAAACGACATTTAACTATCCAACAATGGCTGAAGCATATCGTGTAGCTGCGCTTAATGGTATGAATCGTTTGTTTTGATTTTAAATAAGTTTTTCATAAAAAAGCCCGCAAACTTGCGGGCTTTTTTATTTTCATTAGACCATAGGTTTTTTATATTTTTATGACAATTTGCAGTATGCGTCTGGCTGTCTATATCTCTAGTGGGCACAAAATGCTTGATTGAAATATACAAACAAATCAGGAGTTTGTTTCCATAAAATGATTGAACAGGCCAGCAGAGTAATCACGAGCAAAGTCATAATTGTTTTCAAAAGTAAGGTATTATGCGTCATGAATAACAGCCTCCTCATTTACAAAGAAATGTACGATTACCCCTAATATACTCAAAGCTATTGAACATAGCCAAATCGCATTGTAATTACCTGTTAAGTCATGGTTAACACCGCCAAGCCAGCCGCCAAAGAAAGAACCGACTTGATGGGTGAAAAACACAATACCACTTAACATTGAAAGGTATTTAACACCAAACATATTTGCCACGATGCCGTTGGTAAGTGGAACTGTAGAGAGCCATAAAAGTCCCATAATGACGCCAAAAGCATATACCGTATAAGTGCTTAGAGGTAATAGTAAAAAGGCGATGATTGCGATGCCGCGGCTACCGTAAAGTGCCATTAATAATTTAGGTTTTGAGAATCGATCTCCCAGCCAACCCGCCCCATAAGTTCCCCCAATATTAAATAGTCCTACTAATGCCAGAAACACAGTTCCTGTAGCTGCATCAAAGCCATGATCGATTAAATAGCCCGGCAGATGAACGCCTAAAAAGACCACCTGAAACCCACAGACTAAAAAGCCTAAAGCTAACCACCAGAATGGCTTATGTTTTCTAGCAATATTCAGTACTTGTTTAAATGTGGGCTGTGGTTCAGCAATTGCTTTTGGCGTTTGATTGCTTGGTCCTTTTAGCATCCACGCTAGGGGAATAATAAGAGCAATTAATAGTGCACTCACCATCAAAGCTGACGACCATCCTACCGTTTTAAGCAAGAGAAGGGTGGAAGGTAACATAATAAACTGACCAAAAGAGCCTGCTGCACTGGCAATACCCATTGCCATACTTCTTTTTTCTGGAGGGGCAGCTCGGCCTACTGCACTCAGTAAAACCGTAAAAGAGGTTGCTGATAAAGCTAAACCAATAATAAGACCTAAGCTTAAATTCAAAATGAGTACACTTGAACTAAAAGCCATTAAAAGTAGGCCTAGGGTATAAAGTAAACCACCAACAGCAACCACAACTTTACTGCCATATTTATCTGCAATTGCACCGGTAAAAGGCTGAACAGCTCCCCAGATCAGGTTCTGCATGGCTATCGCAAGACTAAAAACATGCTGTCCCCAGCCAAATTCATGGCTCATGGGTACAAGGTAGAGACCGAAACCATGACGGACACCTAATGAAAGGGCCAAAATAATTGCACTGCCAATCAGCATATAGATGAGGGACTGAGAAAATTGGTTGCCAGTTTTAGTCATGATTAATGGAAAATTATAATAATGATGATTTATTGTAGAAGATATATCGAAAAATATCGATATAGTTAGAGGGAATATTTAAGAAGAATTAAAAAGTTCTTAAGGATCGTATTTTATGAGAAGGAAATTAAAGAAGCAGACACCATTTTGATCTCTGCTTCTTGTAAAAATTATGCTGCGGAATTACGTTCAAGTAATGCTTGTTCAAAAAGTACTTGTTCTTTTTCTTTATGTTCAGTCGTGAAGCGAATTAGAATTACGCTACAGCCAGCGACTATAACCAACCCACCTAAAATAAATAGACAAGTTTGAATATCGAGTACACCTTTTAATAAGAAACCAGCTGCAACTGCACCAACATTACCACCTGCACCAATAATGCCTGCAACACCACCTAATGCATTACGATCAATAAATGGTACAAGAGCATATGTCGCGCCACAAGCCATGTGAGTAAACAGGGCAAAAATCGTCATAGAAATAATTGCAAGAGCTATCACATTCATTTGAGAGAAAAGAATTAAGAATAAACCTTCACCTAAAATCATGAGTACTAGTACTTTAGTACGGCCATCTAAACCTTTTTTGAGTGCGACTTTATCGGAAATAATACCGCCAAGTGCACGAGCAAAGAGTGCAAGAAGACCAAATATCCCCGCGGTTAAACCAGCAGTTTTTAAATCCATTTTGAAGTGATCAACATAGTACATTGCTGCAACGTTATGGATAAAAATTTCAATACCGAAACATGCACCGTAAGCCACAAATAAAATCCAGACACGGTAGTTACGAGCAGCTTGCATCAAAATTGCCATGCCACCTTTTTTACCACTGCCAACTTCAATACCTTGTGCGCGGACTTCTTTGAAGTTTCCTTGAGGACAGTCTTGGGTGAGTTTCCAATAAAGAATACCAACAATGACCATCATTACGCCTGGTACGATTAATGCAACACGCCAACCCATAGTTTGTTCGACACCGAACATGACAATTGCACCAAGTAATAAAGGCATTAGAGCTTGGGTTGCACCGCCACCAGCATTACCCCAACCAGCTGCTGCCGCATTTGCTGTACCTACAACATTAGGTGCAAACATAACGCTTGTATGATATTGCGTAATAACAAAGCTTGCGCCAATTGCACCAATCAGTAAGCGGAAGAATAAAAAAGACTCATAACTGTTAGCAGCAGCAACGCCAAATACAGGAATACTGCCAAGCAAGAGAAGGGCTGTATAGGTAATCCTCGGGCCATATTTATCACAAAGCGGACCGACAACGAGTCGTACTAAAATCGTAATTGCAACGGCGGCAATATTGATATTGGCAATTTGATCTTTGGTTAAGCCGAACTCACCTTTAATAACCGGCATGAGTGGTGCGCAAGCAAACCATGCGAAGAAGCACACAAAGAATGCGAGCCAAGTCATGTGAAAAGCGCGCATTGCAGGAGTAGAAAAGCTAAATAATTTTATTTCAGTTGCTTTTTTTGCATCTGGATTGATATTTGAAGACATACGCCGTCCCTCTGAACTGAACGAAATTTTAATTTGCATGGCAATTTATTGCCTATCTGCAGACCGATCAGAGCGGACATCGTTGGCCGTCTTGGTTTATTCATTGAATCATCGTTGACTCATCATGCTGTAAATAAAGCAAGGGTCGTGCCAAAAAATTATTTTTACTAAAAAGGAAAAATTACTTTCTAATTCTATTGGGTTAGTTTATTAAAAATAAAATTAATTAAAAAACAGAAATAAATCAGTAAATGCTCATAAGAGAGGAAGGCGGTAAATTTTTTCAATCGGCTTTATAAAAGTGCTCATTTTTTTAGCATTTTGATTTAAAAAGAAGCAAAATGTGGAAAAAAGAAAGCTATATAAACATGCATAAGTTTTTATAGCTTTGGGTGACATAAAAATTAGAAGCGATAACCAATACCGGCATAACCTAAAATTGGATTAATTTCGATATCCGCTTTTGCATTAATTAATTCACCATATTTGGCATCATTGACTGTAATGGTCGTATCCGTTTTTAAGTGAGCGTAAGAGACAGAACCAACCGCATACCATTTGTCATTGAAGTCATAGGTGAAACCCAAAGTTGCTACGGGCGCAATTGCGTCAGATGCCTCAAGGTCTACTTTAGGATCACCAGAACTTTTTTTACGATCAAGAGCAGCCCCAGCTTTACCATCTTTAATATTCACAATCATATGACCTGCATTGATTAAATCATTTTCAATTTCAGGATTCATTTCCAGTTCACTGAAATAGGCATACATCACACCTAGTCCAACATAAGGCCTAAACTTATTTACGCCAGTCTTGCCAAAATGGTACTGAAGTTCAAAAGCTGGTGTCCAGGCACGAGCTGATGCAGCACTTCCATGGGCTTCAAGATCGGTAATAAAAATATTATTTTTAAGCGGTAGGTCTCCGACAATTACACCTAAATCTTCTGGAGTGGCTGTACCGGTAAGAGGGGCATAGATTTTACCTTTACCTTGTAGATCGACTTTAGGCGGAATGCCAGCTTTCACTTCTAATGAAACATTATCTGTAAAGAAATAACTTGTCATTAAACCTAGTGTTGTTACATCATCAGCTTCAAGACCAGTACCAGGATTATCCCAAGAGGAGAGGCCATTAATTACTGCAGAGCCTGCGGTATCTGCTCTTAGATACTGAGCTCCGTCATCACCTTTATAAGATACGATACCAGGCAACCCTAGGTTAAGAAGTGTATTTCTCTCGAAATCTAATACACCTTTGAGTAATGCCTTTTTAGCTGTTGCATTTGGTTGTGATTCATCAATGGAATTTAATACTGAATCACCTTTTACATCTCCTACTCTTGTTTTTGTTCCTTCTGCGATTGCAGTATTTACATGTAAAGGCTGAGCTTTTCCTGTTGGTTTGACATATAAAGGACCAGCAGAGACAGAAAAACGTTTGAAGCCATCGCCATCTTTAAAACTAAAATATGGTGAAGCGGCATAAGTGAATGTTGGCAGAGCAAAAAAGGCAGCTGTCATACAAAATAATGACTTTTTCATCATAAAAGGACTCCATGTCCGACATTTGTTTACTGATTTTTATTGAGCCCACCATACCTTGTTTTATTGAATAGATTGTGTATTAAAAATTAATAATTGTAATTTTTTTGAAATATTTGTTTATATTTAGAAAGGTTTATTAATAAAAAGTACATAATAAATAATAAAAGGCTACACAAAGTAGCCTTTTATTTAAGTTTTTTAAATTATTGGTTGAAGCGAGATAAGTCTTCTTCAGGACGAGCAGTTAAGACTTCAATGCCTGTTTGGGTAACTAAAATAGTATGTTCATACTGAGCTGAAAGTTTATGGTCTTTGGTTACGACAGTCCATTTGTCACCTAACAATTTAGTTTGCCATACGCCAGCATTTACCATAGGTTCAATCGTAAAAGTCATACCTGCTTCTAAACGCATACCTGTACCAGCTTGACCATAATGGAGTACTTGAGGTTCATCATGGAAAACAGTTCCAATACCGTGACCACAATATTCGCGTACTACACTAAAACGTTCTGATTCGACATACTTTTGGATTGCGTGGCCGATATCACCTAAATATGAACCATCTCTAACAGTTGCCATTCCACGATACATCGCTTCTTGAGCAACTTTGCATAGACGGCTGGCTAAAATAGAAGTTTCACCACCAACGACATACATCATGTTGGTATCGCCGTGGTAACCATCTTTAATGACAGTGACATCAATATTAAGGATGTCACCATTTTTTAAAATTTTATTTTCAGAGGGAATACCATGACAGACAACATGGTTAACCGAAGTACAAATAGAGTGTTGAAAAGCAGGGCGCCCAGGAGCTCCACCATAGCCTACACATGCAGGAATAGCATGTTGCACATTTTCAATGTGATTACGACAAATGGTATCAAGTTCAAGTGTACTTACACCTGCCTTAATATGGGGCTTGATCATCTCTAGAACTTCAGCCGCCAGTCGTCCTGCAATGCGCATTTTTTCAATTTCATCTGGAGTTTTGATTAATCGACGTGGAGCTGTATAAGTACTGTTCATGATCTCTAAAAACTTTTGGTAATTTACAAGTGTCTATGGTATAAATAGCCGCCCATTTTATCAAATGCTTTTCGTGAATATCTTTTACGAACAATTTTGATAGATGGAGTAAAAAATCCGCACATATATCGTCACATTACTCTGGGTGCCTGTAAAAAGGTGGAGAATGCGGATATATGGAGGCCTAACCCAACTTTTAAGGTAAAGAAAATGGCAGATTACAACGTAAGCATGCGCGACCTTCTTCAAGCAGGTGCGCACTTTGGTCACCAAACTCGTTTCTGGAACCCAAAAATGCGTCAATACATTTTTGGCGCGCGCAACAAAATTCACATCATCAACCTTGAACACACTGTTCCTGCGTTAAATGATGCTTTGAACTTCGCTAACCAATTAGCAAGCAAAAAGAACAAAGTTTTGTTCGTTGGTACAAAACGTGCTGCTTCTAACATCATCCGTGAACAAGCTCAACGCGCTGGTCAACCATATGTAGATCACCGTTGGTTAGGTGGTATGTTGACGAACTGGAAAACACTTCGCCAATCTATCAACCGTTTAAAAGATCTTCAAACTCAATCTCAAGATGGTACTTTTGCTAAACTTACTAAACGTGAAGCTTTAGAACGTGCTCGTGAGATGGAAAAACTTGAGCGCTCTTTAGGCGGCGTTAAAAACATGGGTGGTTTACCTGACGCATTATTTGTAATCGACGTTGATCACGAAGCGATTGCAATCAAAGAAGCGAAGAACTTAGGTATTCCTGTTATCGGTATCGTTGATACAAACTCTAACCCAGACAACGTTGATTATGTTATTCCTGGTAACGATGATGCGATCCGTGCAGTAACTCTATATGCTTCAGCTATGGCTGACGCAATTCTTGCTGGTAAAGAATACGCTCAATCTCAAGCGAACGCTCAAGCAAAAGGCGATGACGCTGCGAAAGACGCTTCTGAGGCTTAATGCGTTTTGACGCAGGCTTGTCATTTTTGCGACATGTAATGGTGGCAAATTAAGCGTCGAGAGTGCAAACGGCCCAGAGTTTCTTTGGGCCGTTTTTGTTGAAAAGATTTATTTTCTACCGATTTTAGGAGATCAACATGACTGCAATTACTGCAAGCATGGTAAAAGAATTACGTGACCGTACTGGTCTTGCAATGATGGAATGCAAAAAAGCATTAACAGAAGCGAACGGTGACATCGAGCTTGCTATTGATAACCTTCGTAAATCTGGTCAAGCTAAAGCTGCTAAAAAAGCTGGTAACATTGCTGCTGACGGTGCAATCACAATCGTTCAAGAAGGCAACAAAGCAATTTTAGTTGAAGTTAACTGTCAAACTGACTTCGTTGCTAAAGACGAAAACTTCTCTAACTTCTCTAAAGCTGTTGCTACTGCTGCTTTAGCTGCTGGTGAAACTGATGCTGCTAAAATCGCTGAATTAAAATTAGCAGACGGTCAATCAGTTGAAGAAGCTCGTATTGCACTTGTTCAAAAAATCGGTGAAAACATCCAAGTTCGTCGCGCGAAAATCGTTGAAGGCGAAAACTTGGCTATCTACAAACACGGTTTAAAAATCGGTGTTGTAGTTTCTTATACTGGTGATGCTGATACTGGTAAAGGTATTGCAATGCACGTTGCTGCATTCAACCCAGTAGCTGTAAATGCTGAAGCTGTTCCTGCTGACCTTATCGCTAAAGAAAAAGAAATTGCTGAAGCGAAAGCGTTAGAATCTGGTAAGCCAGCTAACATCGTTGAGAAAATGGTAACTGGTTCAGTTGATAAATACTTGAACGAAGTTGCTCTTGATCGTCAAATGTATGTAATCGACAACGACAAGAAAGTTGCTGATGTATTAAAAGCAACTGGTACTACTGTTGCTGAATTCGTACGTTTCGAAGTTGGTGAAGGTATTGAGAAGAAAGCAGAACTTAGCTTCGCTGAAGAAGTTGCTGCTGCTCAAGCTGCTGCGAAGTAATTCGTATCACAATAAAAAAAGCCCCATTGGGGCTTTTTTTATCTCAGGTAAAATAAGGGTATACAATGACAAATAAAAAAAATCTCAGTATTGGTGGTGTCATTATTTTATTGATTGCTGCTTATTTTGGTCTGGATTTATCTGGGCAAAAGCAAAGTCAATCACCATCATCAACTATACTCTCAGCTCAGCGTAATGAAACTACACTTTCAAATAATGGGGTGGACACTGTAAAAGCTGCTTATGAGCAGAGACAAAGTAATGTTCAAGTGCAGGGAAGTGGTCGAGTCAAAGCAATTTTAAGAGATGATAATGATGGGTCAAGACACCAGAAATTCATTCTAGTATTAAAAAATGGTCTTTCAATTTTGGTTGCACATAATATCGATTTGGCACCTAAAATTTCTAATCTAAATAAAGGTGACATCGTTGAGTTTTATGGCGAATATGAATACAACCCAAAAGGTGGTGTACTACATTGGACTCATCACGATCCACAAGGTCGTCATGAAAGTGGATGGCTTAAACATGACGGACAGATTTATCAATAAAGCTCACGTGAACGTTTAATCAGATTATTTTCATAGAGCAATTTTGTTCTATTCAGTTTATTAAAACGTGCTATGGTTTTTTTATTGAATAGATGAGACGTATTTATGCAGCGGGAGCAAGCCGATTATCTGCATGTGCGAGAGTTGGGCGGTTTAGAGTTACTAAAAGCACATTATCACCAAACACAATTTTCAAAGCATACTCATGAAGGGTACTGTATTGGTGTGATTGAAGAGGGAGCACAGTCTTTTTTTAGGACAGGACAGCTACATGTAGCTCCTAAAGGCGATATTATTTTAGTCAATGCTGACGAGATCCATACTGGTTCATCGGCTGTTGAGTCGGGGTGGCGTTATCGAGCGATCTATCCAACACCTGAAATGTTAGCAGAAGTTAGCCAAGATTTTTTTGAAAATTCACATGGCGCACCATGGTTTCCTCAAGCCGTGATTCGCGACCTAGGTTTGGCTCAACAGCTTTGCTTACTTTTTGATTTATTAGAACAAAAAGATAATTTTCTACTCAAAGAAACGATGTATTTAACAACTTTAGCTTGTCTTATGAAGAGACATGGTAAATCAAATCATACTTTTTGTGAGTTACCAGAAGCATATTCAAAAATATTAAGAGTTAAAGAATTACTCGTAGAAATGCCTGAAACAAACTTTTCTTTACAAGATTTGGCTGATATGGTCGGCTTGAGCGCTTGGCATTTCTTAAGGCAATTTAAAAAATATGTAGGTCTGCCACCTCACGCTTGGCTTGTACAAGCACGTTTACAAAAAGCAAGACAGTTATTAAAACAGGGGGACCAAATTGCCATGGTGGCACAACAATGTGGTTTTTCTGACCAAAGCCATTTTAATCGTCACTTTAAAAAAGCAATGGGCGTCACACCCACTCAATATGTAGCAAGTTTGAACATATAAATAAATTAGTTCTAAAGCAATTTTATCCAATATAAGTCGGCACTCATCAAGCATGGTATAGAGATGTTTCTTATATTGGATTTTATATATGAATATTCAGCTTAATCAGCCAGTTGGGTTTTCAAAAAATAAGCCATCCTATTTATTTTTACGTGGTGCAATGGATATTTTGCCATTTTCAATTTCTGTTATTCCGTGGGCAATCTTAGCGGGATCTATGGCAATTCATGCAGGATTATCTTTCTATAAAGCACTAGCAATGTCTGGACTCGTCTTTGCTGGAGCTGCTCAATTTGTTAGTTTAAGCATGGCTATGGAAGGTGCATCTGTTTTTACAATTTATTTGACTATTTTCTTTTTAACGGCTCAGCACTTTATTTATGCATTAACTTTAAGAAATGACATTTCTATTTTGTCCCTACCTAAACGATTGAGTTTAGGTTTTTTATTAACAGATGAATTGTTTGCGGTGAGTGCTCCATTTGAAAAAAGAAGTTCGGAATATCTGTTGGGAGCAGGACTGTGTTTTTATTTATTTTGGGTTGCTTTTAGTTTGGTGGGAATACTGCTGGCGACAGTGATACCTGATCTTTTAAATTACCATTTGGATTTTTCGATCGTTGCTATTTTTATTGCTATGATTGTGCCGTTATGTAAAGGATTTCCGGTCATAGCTGGGGTGCTAACAACTTGTTTAAGTGGGTTTTTATTTAAATTTTATCAAATTGAGGGTGCGATTTTACTTTCAGGATTAATGGGGATGTTAATTGCTGTTTTAACTGAAAAAATAGGTAAGGAGCAATAATATGTCTTGGTTTATGATTTTAGGCTTGGCAGCAATCGTCTTTTTTAATCGCTATTATTTTTTAGAACCTCACGTAAAAATTAAACTGCCGCTTATTCTGAATAAGATGCTTAACTATTCTGCACCTTGTTTGTTAACTGCAATTTGTATTCCAGTTATTTTTTTCGATGGTAATCATTTAAGAGGCGTGATAAATAATCCTTATATTTATGCAGCAATTTTTTGTATTGTGATTGCTATGTACCTAAAAAAAGTTCTTTTAAGTGTGATAGCAAGTTTAGGATTTTTTTATTTTATAAATTTTCTAATAAATTACTAACATGCAAAAGCTGAATCGAAAGGATTCAGCTTTAAGTTAATCTTTAAGCAAGAGCTTGTTTTTGTCTGCTTTTCCATTTAGGTAAGATTTTTGAGAGATAAGCATCCATACACCAAACTGGTCCAATTAGTAGGAATTGTAAATCTTTAAAGAACGAGGGCTTTTTGCCTTCGACTTTATGTCCGTAAAATTGTCCAACCCAAGCAATCACAAAAATAGCGATATAAAACCCGACTCCTACAGGTAGGGTATAAATGAGCCATGCCATAACAACAAGTAAAGCAGCCATTGCCACAGCAAGTACAAGATCTAAACGTGCATAAAATACTAAGGTCAACACAAGTAATAAAGCAGTAAGCAATGTGCTGAAATGTGCAATGATTCCAATAATAGAAAATAAAATGGCGGGAACGCAAAGCCAGTGAATTTGTTTATTGGTTGGATTTTGATGACTTTCGCTATATTCATCAAACCATTCAGTAATGGATTTCATTAGTAGCACACTCCTTGTTTTAACTTTGATTTATTTTTTGTGAGTATATTTTAGCCTGTTCTTGAGGATCTCGACAAGAAACTAACACTATTCAACTATAGGGAGCGTTATATTAAAAAACCTAAGAAAGGGCAAACGAAAAAATAATGTGACTGTGCTTGGAAAGGTGATCAATTCGACCACAATAATGGGGCAATTTTTCATAATATTTTTTCTGTGTTGCTAGATGATGAAATCATCTAAAAAAGCGTAATTTTGAGATTGATGGGAAAATTGTATGAAAAAGCTCTACTCATCTACTCTAAAAACGCCATAAATAGCCTTTATTTTGGAAAAATGGTACTAGGGTAGCGTAAATTTAAAAAAGACGCTCTAAACGCAAATTAGACGTAAAATTAACTGGTATTAAATAACCATAGTTTTTTGTTTAAAAAATATTCAAATTTAGAGCTGGATAAGGGTCAAAAAAAAGAGGATTTTTTAACTTTACGTTAGGAATTATTTTGATAACCTAAAATATAAAAAAGCCGCAGAAAAAATTGCGGCTTTTTACATGAACTCGAGAGGCTATAACTTATGAAGTTGGGCCATCAACACGCTCAATATTTACTTTAGCTGTACCAGCATTGGTAATACCAAGACGTTTAGCTGCACCGTATGATAGGTCAAGTACACGGTTGCCATGGAAAGGACCACGGTCATTTACTTTTACAACTACACTTTTACCATTGTCTTTATTCGTTACTCGAATGTAACAGTTCAACGGTAGGCTACGGTGAGCAGCAGTTAAAGCATTCATGTCGAATGTTTCACCACTTGCTGTTTTACGACCATGGAATTGGCGGCCATACCAAGATGCCATACCAGTTTGGCTAAACTTACGAACAGTGTTTGAAGCTACTGTGTTAAGTTTTTCAATCACTGAAGGCTCATCTTCAGGGATTTCAATTTTTGCTGCGATAGCTTGACGACGGATTTGATCGCCAGAACGTTCAGTGATTGAAAGACTGTTAATGTTAGAAAAACGAGAATTAAAGTTTTGAGTATCTTTACTCAATACACGTGCTGCTAGATTAGGACCATCTACATCACTGTTTAATGATGATGACTGCACCATTTCAGCGTGCAGTGGGGCCATACTTAAACTAGCCGTCAGTGCAAGAACGTATTTCAGCGATAACTGCATTTGTATAAACTCCTGAGAACATGTACTTTTTTCTTTCAGCCATTGACTGAAATTTAAAGTGAACATGCCTTATTATTCACTTTTGCAATTGCTATATTGGGGTGGATAATATTCATCGGTTACGGAGAGTGTCTAGTCTTTAACGAGAAATCTTTACAAAAAGGGCAAAAACTTACAGTTTTAGATTAAAAAATAATCAACAATGTAACAAGTTATTAAAAATGTATGTATTGTGATCTATTTAACAAAAATATTTATTGACTTTTACATAAAGCATAAAAAAGCTAGCCTATCGGCTAGCTACTTCGGTGCCTAATAACCATACAGCAGTAGCGTACATGCGGCTCTTGTTATAAGTCGTAATCACTTGAAAATTCGGGTAAGTTAAATAGTAAATTGGTCCATTATAGTCTTGTAATTGAATAACATTCACCATATCGAGATCATCAATTTTAACTACAGGATTCAATGGAGAAATACCGAGTGTCTTTAATGCACCATAAGGAAAAGGTTGCGTTAAATCTTTAGCAATAATACTTTCTGGATTTGACCCAGTGTAACGAGCCATAAACCCGATCGGTTGATCGCGTTGCCAACCTTGTTTTGCTAAGTAGTTTGCAATTGATCCAATGGCATCTTCTGCTGAGTTTCTTAAGTCGATATGTCCATTACCGTCATAATCCACCCCATATTTACTAATATTGCTTGGCATAAATTGTGGATAGCCAATCGCACCTGCATAGGAACCAACAATACTATTTGTTGGGTAGCCTTCTTTATAAGTCCAAGCAATAAGAGCAGCTAGCTCATCACCAAAATATTCAGCACGGCGAGGGTAGCCAAAAGCAAGGGTAGCTAAAGCATCACGTGTAATAAAAGAACCTTTATTTGCGCCATAACCTGTTTCAACGCCCAAAATACCTAAAATGACAGCTTGAGATACGCCATATTGTTGTTCTGCGCGATTTAACGCATCTGCATATTGATTTTTAAAACGGACACCACGTTGAATTGTGCCTTCAACCAAAAACATAGAGCGATAATCATACCAAGGCTTACTTTCACCCGGACGAGTCATAATATTTAGAATGTTTAGTAAATTTTTTGCGCCACTCATGGCTGCATCGACTTGATCGCTACTTAAGCCATAAGCATTCATCGTTTTTTGTTTAAAATTCAAATAATCAGGATGTGTTGCAAAATCGTTGGCCTGAGCGAAATGACTTGTACTGATTAAGCCAGTACACAAAGCGAGCATTTTTAAAGTTTTATTTAAGTGTTGAGACAACATATCGTTTTAAAATTCCAGATTATCGATGTGTATGAATGGACATGACTAAACCAAAGGTGGCCATTAAAGTAATAATAGCTGTTCCGCCATAACTCATAAAAGGTAAAGGAACACCTACTACAGGTAAAATACCACTGACCATTCCCGCATTTACAAATACATAAACAAAAAAAGACAAACCAAAGGCGCCAGCAACTAAACGTCCATAGTTATGGAAGCTTTGTAAACCGATCTGGAATGTTCTAAAAATAATGGCAAAATAAAGGATTACTAAAATAAGTACACCGATGAGTCCAAATTCTTCGGAATATGCAGCAATAATAAAGTCAGTATGTCCTTCGGGTAAAAAGTGTAAGTGAGATTGGGTTCCTTCAAGGAAACCTTTACCTGAAAAACCACCAGAACCAATTGCAGTTTTAGATTGAATAATATTCCAACCCGTACCGAGTGCGTCTGCCTCGGGGTCAAGTAGAGTTAAAACCCTTTGGCGTTGATAGTCGTGTAAAAGAAATTCCCACGCAATTGGAATTACGATTGCTGCACATGCGGCAGCTGCACCAATCATCCGCCATGATAGTCCACTTAAAAATAAGACAAATATACCGCTTGCTAATACTAAAAGTGATGTCCCTAAATCAGGTTGTTCTGCAATCAGTAAAAAGGGAATACCAATTAACATTAAAGATAAAATAACTTGTGAAAAACTAGGGGGAAGAGGTTTTCTTGCTAAAAACCATGCAATCATCATCGGCATGCCGATTTTCATGAACTCACTGGGTTGGACACTTCCGAAACCGGGAATATCAATCCAGCGCTGAGCACCCATTCGGACTTCACCGAATACCATAACTGCCACAAGCGAAAATAGGCCAAACAAATAAAAGTAGGGGGAAAACGCTTGATAGACCTTAGGCGGAATTTGGGCTAGACCAAACATCACTAAAAAGCCAATACCAAAACTCATGGCTTGTTTACTGACCAGACCTACATCCTGCGCCGAAGCACTATATAGTACAGTTAAACCTAATAGCGCATTTAATAGCAAAAATAGACATAACCATGGGTCAATGTGGAGTTGTTGCCACCTTGATGGTTGCATAGCGGTGCTAAGACCATCTCGAGGAGCTTGGCGTAAAAACTTATATTGTGGGCTAGGAGACATGCGGCGTTAACTAGGTCAATCAGTGCTTGGCGCATGCTAACATAAACCTGATTAATGGCAATGTATATCAATATTTTGCAATAAAAAAACCTAGCTCTCGCTAGGTTTCCGATAGGCTATTTTTTATTAGTTAAAGAATAGACTTTCGTGATATTCAGCCATCGCTTTTAGTTCAGTGCGATTTAAGCTAGGGATGAGTTTGTCGATCGCAATATGAACTGCTTTTGTTACAGCTGCCGCACCAATATCAGCTGCTTTACGCTTGATCATGCCAAGGTCTAATGTCTTATTAAAATCAGACATAAAATGTTTAACCATAGCATCTCCAAACTGTTTATACAGTTCAGCCAATGCAGCTTTATTGATATCGTTACCCGCTTTAAGCTCAGTGAAGTTATGCTGAAGATTAGTCACTAAACTAGGATCTAGAGTTAAACCTACTTTATATTGACCTTGTGGATCTTTAAATAAGCTTTGTTCAGAGAACTCTACCGACTGTTTAACAACATCGTTTGGCGCTTTGCTTAACAATTGTTTTAAAAGAACAGCGACTGTTGATTTGACATAGCCTGCTAGTTTTTCGGCAGTATCGCGCTTTTCACTTGCAGGGAAGTGCTGAACTAACTGAATTAAGACATTATCAATAATCTCTTCATTAAGTTGTAAAGCAATCTTATCGCGAAGTGGATATAAAGGCTCACTAGAATTTTTGTTCGCAATTCCAGTTTGTATATCGTTCAATAAGCCTTCAGAAGGGGTAAAACCAAAAAACGGCATGGTGTATCCTCAAATTATTCGTTTTATTGTCGTGCCAATCGAATCGGTTTTGGCATCCATGAAAGATCCGATACTCGGCAAGGGTTAATATCAAGTCCGCCGCGACGAGTATAAGTTGCATAAACCATCAGCTTTTCAGGCTGCAAATTTTGCCAAATATCAGCAAAAATCTGCTCGACACACTGTTCGTGAAAGCCGTTATGCTGACGGTACGAGATAATATAAGCTAAAACACTACGATAACAAGGTTTTTTGCCCTTAAAACGGATAAAAACTGTACCCCAATCAGGTTGTCCCGTGACTGGGCAGTTACTTCTTAAAAGATGAGAATACAGTTCAATTTCGACTTCTTCATCAGACGCATCTCGTTTTAAAAGAGTCGCATCTGGATGTTGCTCTAAACGCTCTGGATCTAAGTCATCAATACAAATGCCTTGAGGTTTAGAAATGTCTAAATCATCTACTTGAAATAACGTTAACTCAACTTTTGCACCTGCCGCAGCAGATAGATCTTTTTCAACCGTTTCAATAAATGACTGTTTAGAGTCAAACTGAGTGAAGTTAAGGCTATTGAAGTAAAGTTTTAATGACTTTGATTCAATCAAATTTGGTGAAGAAGCTGGCAGTGTAATTCTGCCAATAGCAACTTGCGGGATGGCATGAGCGTTTAACCATGAAATTTCAAAAACATGCCACCAATCTTTACCTTGCGTAATACCTTCAATATGCGAGTAGGCTTCACGAGACTGAGCACGAGCAATTGGAAATAAAACATCAGGTTGATAGTTAGTTGGATATTGAGTTTCTTTACCCAATAAAGACTGTTCGACACTCATTCACGCATTCCTGAACCACGAGCAAGTAAATAGTAAGCAATTCCGTAAAGTACAGCACAGCATAATGTCACAATGATTAAAGAGAACGTAACGTTCACGTCACTATGACCTAAAATGCCGAAACGGAAAGCGTTAACCATATACACAATAGGATTAATTAAAGAAAGTTTTTGCCAAAAAGGGCCAAGTGCACTAATGGCATAGAACACACCACCTAAATAGGTTAAAGGTGTAAGGACAAAGGTTGGAATAATAGAAATATCATCAAATGATTTTGCATAGACTGCATTAATGAAGCCGCCTAAGGAAAATAAAACAGATGTAATTAAGACTGTATATATAGTTACGAACCAGTTATGTATAAAAAGGTCTGTAAAGAACATACTCATTGTCGTCACAATTGCTCCGACCAATACACCACGGCAAATACCACCAATGACATAGCCCCACAAAATAATATGTAGTGGTACGGGACTCATAATCAGTTCTTCAATGCTCTTTTGGAATTTCACACTAAAGAAACTTGAAGATACGTTAGCATAACTGTTGGTAATAACTGCCATCATGATGAGGCCGGGCACAATAAACTGCATATAGCTCACGCCGCCCATTTGTCCAATGCGCGAACCAACCAAATTACCAAAAATAACAAAGTACAAACTCATCGTGATCGCAGGTGGTAATAAGGTTTGTGGCCAAATACGTAGAAATCGGCGTACTTCTTTACGAACTAGAGTCCAGAGGGCAATTTGCAGTTGGCTAAAATTCATTTTGCCTCTCCTTCAAGATTTTTCTCGACCATTTTGACGAATAGCTCTTCTAGACGGTTCGATTTGTTTCGCATACTACGAACACGAATACCTTGTGATTCTAAAAGTTGGAATAAGTCATTTAATGTATGTGCCTTATCCATCGTCACTTCTAAAGTGCTGCTATCAATTAAGTTGAACTTCACACCAATAATATTTAACTGGAGTGGGGCAATAGGTTCTGCCAAATCGAAAATAAAAGACTCTTCACTCAGCTGGTTTAAGAAACTTTTCATGCTGGTGTCTTCTTTAATGACACCGCGGTCAATGATAGCAATTTGACGACACAACATTTCTGCTTCTTCGAGATAATGTGTAGTCAAAATAATAGAAGTACCGCTTTCGTTCATTTCGGTTAGAAAATCCCACATAGAGCGGCGTAATTCAATATCAACACCCGCAGTGGGCTCATCTAAAATAAGAAGTTTAGGTTCATGCATCATGGCACGTGCAATCATGAGTCGGCGCTTCATACCACCTGATAGCATACGTGCTTGTATATTGCGTTTTTCCCAGAGGCCTAGCTTTTCTAAATAATATTCGGCACGTTTTTCTGCAATCTTTTTATGAATGCCGTAATAGCCAGCTTGGGTGACTAAAATATCGAACGCTTTTTCAAACTGTCCAAAGTTAAATTCTTGAGGGACAACGCCAAGTTGTTGTTTTGCCAAGGATGGATGAGTGTCGAGATTATGTCCAAAAATCTCAACTGTTCCTTCGGTTTTTTTCGTGAGGGAACTGATAATACCAATGGTTGTTGATTTGCCGGCACCATTTGGGCCTAACAACGCATAAAATTCACCTTCAGGCACAGTGAGGTTAATACCTTTTAACGCCTGAAAACCATTACGATATGTTTTGGACAAATCTCTTAAAACCAAAGCATCAGTCATGAAATTCTCACATTATGAAAGAGGGGTATATTTTGAGCGATAATGATTAATAAACCAAGTAAAATAGTCGGAATTTTATAAAATTGAGATAAATTTATGAAGTTATTATATATAAACTGGTGCGCCCGGCGGGGATCGAACCCACGACCCCAGGCTTCGGAAACCTGTACTCTATCCAACTGAGCTACGAGCGCACATGTGTGGGCCACATCATAGGAAAAAAACACCCATAGGTAAAGCACGAAATAGGTAACAAGTGAGTTTAATGCTTAATTAAACAGCAGCTTGTTGTTTTTTTAGATGCGTTGTTGAATAAGTTGAATTGAATAATTAATAGAATGAAGCGTATGTGCTAGTTCATTAGGGGGAATACGCGACTCCTGTAAGCTGGTAATCCATTGCATTTGGCACATTTTAAGCTCTTGAAGCGTTTTTATTTGCTCTATTTTCTGAATAAGTGGTTTTGCCATAAGCCCACAATATTGACTCAAGGTTTGCTTCATCAACTGTTGTATCTCTTCAAAAGAGAGCTGTTGAACTTGAATTGGTGGCTGAGTAATTTCAGTAGGTGAAAGTTGAAAAGATGATGATTGAGTAACCTGAATTTCACTAACTATATCGTTACTTTTACTATCATCTATATTATTTTTTTGATGAGCTTCTATTGTAGTTACGGATGATTGTGGGAAAGATATTTGTTCATTTAATTCTGAATAATTTTCGCCAGAAGGAGCAATGAGTTTTAAGTCGATAAGCTGTTGAATAAGCTCTGGAGATGCAATACGTTTTTTAAATTCGCTATTTAAATTTTGAAAATCCTCGTGATCTATTAATAGTAGTAAACGTCTTTGTTTTGCATTTAAAGTAATGTTGCGTTGTTGAAGCGCGACTCTTCCTAAATTGGTTCGATAAAAACCAGCCATCATTTTTCCCCAAATAAAAAATAAATCAGACTGTCCAATTTTCTCGGTTGAACAGTACTGTTTTTAATAAAATATAAATGGGGTTAACGATAAAACTCAAAAATGACAATATGATGAAGAATTGATGAATATCATCTATTTAAGACTTTAAAATGCGCCTTCTAATGCTTTACGTAAATAGACATCCAGTTCATCTTGGCGTAATAACCATTGAATATAGTCTTTAGGAAGTTCAGCAATTGCTGTGCCTTTATGCTTACCAAAATTAATAGTCGTAGGGATACGTGCTTCTTCAGAAACTCGGTAAAGCTCTTCAATGTCTTGAATATTTAAATGATAGACAATATGCATCAAAATATTAGCAGTCAAAATAATATCCGCATCGGCTCGGTGCGCGCCTTTGAGCAATTCTCGCGCTTTAACGCTGCCTTGAGAAATCATATAGATGAGTGCAGAAATATTATGCGCTTCTGCTTCAGGCCAAGTTTTACGCGCTAAAGCTAGAGTACAAATCGGTTTGATATGAGAGACATCCACGCCACAACGAGCAATCGCGGCAATATCGTAATCAATATTGTGACCAATAATATAAGTGGTAGTCTCTGGCAATTTAAAAGTTTTATAGTGGGGCTGGTTTTCTAAATCTGACTCTAATATATGGTGTACTGCCATAGCTGCGTAAGAGATAGGTGCACTAACCTGATAAAGTTGATCAAACAATTTGCTCTTATCTAAAGTCAATTTGCCTTCATTAATTTCAATCGGGGCATACGCAATTTCAATAGGCAAACCATTTAGTGTATGTGTTTCTGTATCTAAAATAATGGTTTGCATAACTGGCCCTTTAATCAATCACGAGTAATCAAGAATGTTAACAGTTGGCTACCCACTTTAAAACATGAAGTGAGGCCTGAGATTAGCGAGAACGTTAATTTATATTAAAAATAGAGTTTTCTGAGATTCATTTCATCCAATAGAACTTGCGGAAAATAAAGATTAGGCGTAAATATTTTAAGACATTAGGAAATGTTGATTAAAAAACTAAAGCAAAACAAAAATGGAATTTAAGGGAAGATATACCAATGAAAATGAACCTATTAATGACGAGCGTTCTTAGCACGAGTTTATTTTTAGTCGCTTGTGGAGGAGGGAGTAGTGATGATGGCCCAGCTCCTACTAATCCATCAGGGACACCAACCAATAATATTCAAAATCCAGTCGTTAAGGTCGAGGCTTACACAAGCACCAACTTAGGATCAGTTGCCGCAGAAAGTAGTATTTTGACTTATAAAATGTTGGGTCAAAGTGGTCAAGAAGTGCAAGCAACCAGTTTGGTATTTACACCAAACACTCCACCACCAGTAGGCGGTTGGCCAATTGTAGTCTGGGCGCATGGTACTACGGGTGTGGCAGATGCTTGCGCACCAAGTAAAGCAGCTTTAACAGAAAGTACAAAAGATTTAATTAGTAAATTACTAGCCGCAGGTTATGTTGTGGTCGCACCTGACTATGAGGGTTTAGGTACTCCAGGCATACATCCATTTTTAAATGTTAAAAGTGAGGCCTTTTCAATTACAGATGCAGTGGTTGCAACACGTAACTATTTATCACAACGTAATTTATTAACTTCGAAAAAATGGTTAACAGTAGGACATTCTCAGGGTGGGCATGCTGCATTAGGTGCTGCACAATATGCGAGCCGTGCACAACTAGACTATAAAGGTACAGTAGCGGTAGCACCAGCTTCTAATTTAGGCTTTATTCTAGTGGCGGGAGAGCAATCTGTTGCTAATGCAACTCTAGATAAAAAAATATCAATGTATGCTCAACTTGATACTTATACAGCTTTAGTTAGTGCGGGTATCCGCAACACACAACCCACTTTTGATTATCCACAAGTCTTTACTTCGCAAATCTCTGGTATTGCAGCGCAAGCAGAAACAATTTGTTCCGGACCATTGGGCCAAGCTTTTGGCGCAGGTATGACTAAGTATGCTACAGATCACAATGGAACATTGGATGGATATACACGTACACAACCTAACTTTATGGCTGTGCCGCTAGTTAAAACATTTTTAGATAAAGATTCGCAGCCGTTACAAGTGAAAGTCAAGACACCAATCATTATTTATCAGGGCTTAGCAGATTCAACAGTTCCTAAAGTAGCAACGGATATCTTGATATCTAATGCCACTGTTGTAGGCACTAAAATTAATAGTTATGTGACGGGTAACTGGGATCATGGCACGGCGATGAGTAGTAATGTAGACAACATTGTTGGAAATGTTCAGACTTTACTATCAGCTCAATAGAGTTATTGATATTTAAAACTTTTTTAATATTTTTCTAAGCTAAAATTAACGATGAAGACATTTAAAATATAAGCTTTAAACGAGCTTTTTATTTGATTTATAAACAATGGCTCATTTTTTATAAAACTTGAGCCATTTTTATTTAAAACTGAGCTAACTTCATTCTGTTTAATTATAAAGTTCATGCTACAATATGCCGCAATCTTAGCACGGCTTAAAAGCCCTAATTTATAGGACCCCCGCTAATGTTTGCCAATATTTCCATTTCTGAATTTGATCCAGAATTAGCTCAAGCAATTGCTTCTGAAGGTGAGCGTCAAGAAGCACATATCGAGTTAATTGCATCTGAAAACTATTGCTCTCCTGCTGTGATGGAAGCGCAAGGATCAAAACTTACGAACAAATATGCAGAAGGTTATCCAGGCAAACGCTATTATGGCGGTTGCGAGTATGTGGATATCATCGAGCAAATGGCGATTGATCGTGCTAAAGAACTTTTTGGTGCAGATTACGCAAACGTTCAACCACACGCAGGTTCACAAGCTAACTCTGCTGTTTATTTAGCGCTTTTGAACCCGGGCGATACAGTTTTAGGTATGAGCTTGGCTCACGGTGGTCACTTGACTCACGGTGCAAAAGTAAGTTTCTCTGGTAAAACTTATAATGCAGTTCAATACGGTCTAAACGCTGAAACTGGCGAGATCGATTATGAAGAAGTTGAACGTTTAGCGTTAGAGCACAAACCACGTATGATCGTTGCTGGTTTCTCTGCTTATAGCCGTGTTGTAGATTGGCAACGTTTCCGTGACATCGCGGACAAAGTTGGCGCTTACCTTTTTGTTGATATGGCTCACGTTGCAGGTCTTGTTGCTGCTGGCGTATATCCAAACCCAGTTCAAATTGCTGACGTAACTACAACTACAACTCACAAAACACTTCGTGGTCCACGTTCTGGTTTAATCCTTGCGAAAGCGAATGAAGAAATTGAGAAAAAACTTCAATCTGCTGTATTCCCTGGTAACCAAGGTGGTCCATTAATGCATGCGATTGCTGCTAAAGCAATCTGCTTCAAAGAAGCTATGTCTGATGACTTCAAAGCTTACCAACAACAAGTTGTGAAAAATGCTCAAGCTATGGCTGAAGTATTCATCGCTCGTGGTTATGATGTTGTTTCTGGCGGTACAGACAACCACTTGTTCTTGTTATCTTTAATCAAGCAAGATGTAACTGGTAAAGATGCAGATGCTTGGTTAGGTGCTGCTCACATTACTGTGAACAAAAACTCAGTTCCAAATGACCCACGTTCTCCATTTGTGACTTCTGGTATCCGTATCGGTACTCCAGCGGTAACAACTCGTGGTTTCGGTGAAGCTGAAGTTCGTGAACTTGCTGGTTGGATCGCTGACGTGATTGACAGCAAAGGTGACGAAAAAGTTATTGCTGACGTAAAAGCGAAAGTTGAAACTGTTTGTGCAAAATTCCCTGTATACGCACAATAAGTTGTAAATATAAAAAAAGCGCCGTATGGCGCTTTTTTTATATCAAGTTAATTAGGGAAGAATTAACTTTCAGATTTTACCGATGACTCGGCATTATGCCAGCCACCACCTAATGCACGGATTAAATTTACACTAGCCATCATTCTAGTGCCGTTAAGCTGTGCAGAAAGTTGTTCTTGTTGCAAAATAGTCCGATCTGAGTCAATCACATCAAGATAACTGATAGCACCTTCTCGATAACGTAAATGGGACAATTGATTTGCATGACGAGAAGAGGAGAGTGCTTGATTTTGGGCTTGAATTTGCTGATCAAGTATTCTTTGATCTGATAAACCATTTTCAACTTCGCGAAATGCATTCAATACAGTTTGGCGATAGTTTGCAACGCTTTCTTCATAGGCAGTTCGTGCTTGAGCAACTCCAGCCTTACGTTGTCCACCGTCAAATAATGGCAAAGATAAAATAGTACCTGCCACTGGACCAAGTAAGAATGTACGGCTCGACCATTTACCCAACTCACCTAAACTTGATGATTCATAACCGAGTGCACCTGTTAGGTCCAGTTTTGGGAAGAAAGCAGCACGTGCAATTCCAATACGCGCATTATCTGCTGCCATAGCACGCTCGGCAGCCGCAATGTCAGGTCGTCTTTCGAGTAAAGCCGAAGGTAAACCTACTGGAAGACGAATGCTGTTTGCAGTTAAAGGTTGAACTGCCAAGCTAAACTCAGCAGGTGTTTTGCCTAACAATACTGCAAGTGCATGTTCTGCATTGGCTCGGTTACGAGCAATGTTCAGTGCATTGGTCTGGGCGGTAGCCAGTTCAGTCTGTGCGCGAGAAACATCTAATTCACTGACTAAACCATTTCTAAAACGTGTTTGGACTAAGTCTCTTGTCTCACCAAGCAGTTTAATAGTGCGATTATAAATTGCTTGTTCAGCATCTAACTGACGGATCAGGAAATAACCTTGGGCAACATCTGCTTGTAAAGCTAAAAGCGCCGATTGATATAGAGCTTCTTGTTGCTGTACATCAGCTGTTGCTGCATTGACACTACTGGCAATCCGGCCAAATAAATCGAGCTCATATGAAACATTCGCTTGAGCACGCCATAAGGTTTGTGCAGATGTATGAGCGTTGTCATCTAAACCCAATGAAGCCGGAGAGGGTTTTTGACGAGTTGGGCCAAAGCCAGCACCAATATTTGGCAAACGTTCAGCTTGTGCTGCGGAACGTAACGCACGTGAAGCCTGAATATTAGCCGCTGCCGCTTTAAGGCTCTGGTTTCCAGAAATGGCTTGTTGTTCGAGCTCATTTAATTGAGCATCATTAAAAACACGCCACCATTCACCTCGAACCTGCTGATCGGCAGGTTGAGCAATTTTCCAGTTATTGTCTTCAAGTTTAGGGTCAGACTCTTTAAATTTGACGGGAACTATGACCTTTGCAGGTTGATATTCTGGTGCCAAAGAGCAGCCTGCAAGCAGCAGGCTTCCCATGAGTGAGGACAATAATAAGCTTTGTTTTGCTGTAGCCATTAAATGTCCTCCTTAATGATCATGTGGGGTAGATAAAGGTGCTTCATGAACTGCTGCCGAATGCAATTTATGTTTGCTGTTCAATGTGCGAATCAGGACATAAAAGGCAGGGGTCAGGAACAAACCAAACAGCGTTACACCGATCATGCCGAAGAACACTGCAATACCCATCGCATGACGCATTTCAGAACCTGCACCAGTTGAAGTAACCAGTGGTACGACACCCATAATGAATGCAATAGAAGTCATTAAAATTGGGCGTAAACGTAGACGACTTGCTTCAACTGCCGCTTTGAATGCAGTCGCACCTTGCATTTCGAGTTCCCGTGCAAATTCGACAATTAATATGGCATTTTTACAAGCCAGCCCGACAAGCACCATCAGACCAATTTGGGTAAAGATGTTGTTATCTCCGCCTGTTAGCCAAACACCTGTTAGAGCCGCCAAGATTCCCATCGGTACAATTAAAATGACTGCTAAAGGCAAAGTTAGACTTTCATATTGAGCAGCTAAAACCAAGAACACCAGTAATACGCTAATTGGGAATACCCAGAGTCCTGCATTACCAGCCAAGATTTTTTGGTAAGTTAAATCTGTCCATTCAAACTTGATACCACGCGGTAGAGTTTGAGCAGCAATACGTTCAACCGCAGCTTCAGCTTGGCTAGATGAATAACCTGGGGCAGGGCCACCGTTAATATCTGCTGAGGTATAGCCGTTATAACGTACCACCATTTCTGGACCATAAGTTTGAGTCACATTTACCAATGAAGATAACGGCACCATTTGTCCGGCACTGTTACGGGTTTTAAGCTGTAAAATATCTTCAGGATTTGCACGGAAAGGCGCATCGGCTTGTGCACGAACCTGATAAACACGTCCAAAGCGGTTAAAGTCGTTAACGTACTGAGAACCTAAATAAATTTGCATGGTGTTGAAAACATCTGTTACAGCAACACCTTGTTGCTTGGCTTTCACGCGGTCCAAATCTACATTGAGTTGAGGTACGTTAATTTGATAACTTGAGAACATTGGACCCAGTTCAGGAGCTGATTGTGCTGCTTTCATAAAGTTTTGTGCAGCATCATTTAAGGCTGAATAGCCTAAGGCAACTCGGTCTTCAAGTTGGAGCTTAAAGCCACCCATGGTGCCTAAGCCCATCACTGGTGGTGGTGGGAAAACCGCGATATAGGCATCTTGAATAGCTGAATATTTTTGGTTGAGAGCACCAGCAATTGCATTGGCAGATAAGTCTTTAGCCTTACGTTCATCGAATGGCTTTAAGGTCACAAAGACAATACCAGCACTCGAACTGTTGGTAAAACCGTTAATTGATAGACCAGGGAAGGCAACTGCACTTTCTACACCAGGCTGTTTAAGTGCAGTGTCACTCATTTTACGAATCACTGCTTCGGTACGATCTAAAGACGCGCCGTTCGGTAATTGAGCAAAGCTAATTAAATATTGTTTGTCTTGAGCTGGAACAAAGCCACCCGGAACAATATAAGAAATACCAACGGTTAAGCCTAGAAGTGCAGCATAGACACCCATTGCCGATGCTTTATGGGAGATAACACGACTTACCCCTTTACCATAGTTGTCTGACGCACGGGTAAACACACGGTTAAACAGCGCAAAGAAACGTCCGAATACACGGTTCATAAGGCGTGTTAATGCATCAGGTTTAGCATCATGTCCTTTTAGTAACATGGCAGCCAAAGCAGGAGATAGGGTAAGGGAGTTAAATGCCGAAATAACCGTTGAAATGGCAATGGTCATGGCAAATTGTTTATAAAACTGCCCTGTTAAGCCTGTCATAAATGCAAGTGGTACGAACACGGCAACGAGCGTTAAGGCAATGGCAATAATCGGTCCACTCACTTCTCGCATGGCACGATAAGTTGCATCTCTTGGACTTAAGCCTGCTTCAATATTCCTCTCGACATTTTCGACGACCACAATGGCGTCATCGACCACAATGCCGATGGCAAGTACCATCCCGAACAGTGATAGCGCATTGATTGAGTAACCAAAAGCGAGCATGAGCGCGAATGTACCAATAATTGAAACCGGTACAGCAAGCAATGGAATGATTGAGGCACGCCATGTTTGTAAGAATAAAATAACAACCACAACAACCAGTGCAATTGCTTCAAGTAGGGTATGAACGACCGCTTTAATACTTGCACGTACGAATTGAGTCGGGTCGTATACAATGTCGTATTTAATTGAAGATGGGAAATCTTTTGAAAGCTCCTTCATCGTGCTACGCACTTGATCGGAAACTTGTAAAGCGTTGGCACCCGGTGCTTGGAAAATTGGAATGGCAACCGCTTGTTTATTATCGAGTAACGAACGTAAGCCATATTGAGAGGCTGCAAGTTCAACACGAGCAACATCACCCAATCGGGTAACCGCGCCATCTGGTGCCGTTTTTAAAATGATATCTGCAAATTCTTGTTCAGTGGTTAAACGACCTTGAGCATTGACTGAAAGCTGTAAAGGTGAATTACTTGGTGATGCACCGATTGTACCCGCTGCAACCTGAATATTTTGTTCACGGATGGCGGTTACAATTTCGGTCGCGGTGAGGTTACGCTGTGCTACCTTTTGCGGGTCGAGCCACACGCGCATCGCATAGTCACCAGAACCAAATAATCCGACTTCACCGACACCTTGTAAACGTGCCAAACGGTCTTTTACGTTGAGTACCGCATAGTTACGTAAGTAGGTCATGTCATGGCGATTATCTGGTGAAGTCAGATGCACAACCATGGTTAAAGTAGGTGAGCTTTTTAAGGTAGTGACACCTAAACGCTGTACGTCTTCAGGTAAGCGAGGCATGGCCTGAGACACGCGGTTTTGAACCAGCTGTTGCGCTTTGTCTGGATCAATACCGAGCTTAAAGTTCACTGTAATGGTTAAATTACCGTCGCTGTTTGCTTGAGATTGCATGTACAGCATGTCTTCGACGCCGTTGATTGATTCTTCAAGCGGAGAAGCAACAGTTTCAGCAATCACTTTCGGGTTTGCACCCGGATATTGAGCACGTACTACCACAGATGGCGGAACAACTTCCGGATATTCAGAAATCGGTAACTGGAATACCGAAAGCAGACCGGCGAGTAAAATCAGTACTGATAACACACCAGCAAAGATCGGCCGATCAATAAAAAATTTAGAAATATTCATATGTGATTAACCTTTTGCCGGAGTTGATGTTTTATCTGGTGGCTGAGGTTGAGGAGGAGTAGCGTTAGCAGTGATTTGTGAATTTGGCATCGGAACGAGGTGTGGGGTCACAGGGTCACCCGGGCGAATTCGCTGTAACCCGTTCACTACAATACGATCACCCGCTTGTAGTCCGCTATTCACGATTTGCAAGCCATCTTGTTGTGCACCGAGTTTTACTTCGCGGTAAGCTGTTTGATTTTTCGCATCAACTACTACAACAAAACGTTTATCTTGGTCGACACCAACCGCGGTTGGACTAATCAGAATCGCTGGGCGAGGTTGGCCTCCACCTAAACGAATTCGTGCATATAGGCCCGGTAATAAAACACCGTTTGGATTGTCAAAAGTCGCGCGGACACGAATCGTACCTGAGGTTGCATCTAGGTTATTGTCAATTGAGTTGATCGTACCTTCACGAGTAAAGCCTGTTTCATTAGCAAGTCCCATATAGACAGGAACTTTTGCTGAGTTACGCTGATTACTGATGTATTTGAGGTAAGTTTGTTCATCAACATCAAAAGATGCGTATAGACGTGATACTGACACTAAACTTGTTAAAACCTGTGCGCCGTTACCCGCGGAGACGACATTGCCCACGGTCACTTCAGCTCGTGAAATTCGGCCGCTGACTGGTGCTGTAATACGCGTGTATTCCAGATTTAAACGTGCAGATTGAACGGCTGCTCTAGCGGCTTGCAGGTTAGCATTGGCTGAGCGTGCATCATTTTCAGCTAGATCTAACTCTTGGCGAGAAACAGCATTACTCTGAATTAAACGTTGAATACGAGAAAGGTTAGAAGCCGTATATGTTACTTGAGCCTCAGCCGAAGCGAGTTGAGCTTGGGCACGATTCAGTTCTGCTTCAAAAGGACGAGGGTCGATTGTGAAAAGTAAATCGCCTTTTTTTACGAGACTTCCATCTTTGAAGTGAACGGCAATGAGTTTGCCGGAAACTTGGGGTCGAATATCGACTTGATCAATTGCTTCTAAACGACCGGAGTATTCTTGCCAGTCGGTAATGGTTTTGCTGATGACATTAGAAATATCAACAGTTGCAGCTTGTTGGGCAGAGGTCGGTGCAGCTTTTGCATCGGCATTTTCATGTAAAAACATAAAACTGCCTCCTGTTGCTAAAAGGGCAACAAAGATGGCAGACAGTGCGAACTGTTTGCGGGAAAATGACATGAGGTGCTCCTAGTTATTTGGATACCTGTTTTCAGACTTTTAGTTTTGGTCCGTATGGGAGAAACAGGGTTTATGGGATGGACGGAGCATAAAAGTTTGTCAATCACGAATAAATATATTAAATTCGATAACACTATTCGTATTTTTATAACAATTGATGTGTTTGATTAAAAAATGTATTGATTGATAGGAGTGTGCGTGTGGATCTATTTCATGCGATGAAAGTATTTAACAAAGTTGTCGAAACAAATAGTTTCAGTTTAGCTGCTGACAGTTTAGGCCTACCGCGTGCTTCTGTGACGACAACCATTCAGGCTTTAGAGAAACATTTACAAGTTCGTCTGTTGAATCGTACGACACGAAAAATCAGTCTCACACCAGATGGTGCCGTATATTATGATCGGACAGCCCGCATTTTAGCGGATGTTTCCGATATTGAATCTTCCTTTCATGATGCAGAGCGGGGACCAAGAGGTCAGCTTCGTATTGATGTGCCTGTATCGATTGGGCGTTTAATCTTAATTCCAAGGCTGCGCGATTTCCATGCACGCTATCCGGATATTGATTTAGTAATTGGCCTTAACGACCGACCTGTAGATTTGGTGGGAGAGGCCGTCGATTGTGCAATTCGGGTCGGTGAATTAAAAGATTCAAGCTTAATTGCGCGTCGTATTGGAACTTTCCAGTGTGCAACAGCTGCTTCACCGATTTATTTAGAAAAATATGGCGAGCCCACTTCAATTGAAGATTTACAGAAAAATCATAAAGCGATTCACTTCTTTTCAAGCCGTACCGGACGCAACTTTGATTGGGACTTTGTGGTTGATGATTTAATTAAAAGTGTGTCAGTACGTGGACGTGTTTCTGTAAATGACGGTGATGCTTATATCGACTTAGCTTTGCAGGGTTTCGGTATAATTCAAGGCCCACGTTATATGCTCACCAACCATTTAGAATCGGGTTTGTTAAAAGAGGTATTGCCTCAGTGGACGCCGGCGCCAATGCCGATTTCAGCAGTTTATCTTCAAAATCGTCATTTATCGCTTAAAGTAAAAGTGTTTGTAGATTGGGTCGCCGAATTATTTGCAGGTTGTCCATTGCTGAGTGGTTGTTCAATGTCATTAGATCAAAAATGTGAATTTGCCTGTGATAAAGAAACTGGTCATGAATATACAATTCGTACTTTGGTCGAGCAGCATAATATTGCTGAAGCTTATACACTCAAAAACTAACTTAAAATTTGAGTGATTTTTCAACATTTAAACAGTTAATACAATCCATTATTCAGACACCTTCATAAATCCTTAATTTACTGGTATAGAAATTGCAATTCTTTCGGCAGAAGAGTAATTTAGAAATTGCTCAAATTTTTATCACCTTATTAGGATTTTAAGGAGAAGCTTCAAGATGGCAAGCTTTATGAAAAAAATGTTCGTTTCAACAACCTTAGTTTTGGCTGCTGTTGCAACGAATGTTCAAGCAAAGGATTGGAAGGTGATTCGTTTTGGTACTGAGTCGTCTTATGCGCCGTTTGAATATAAAACACCAGATGGCAAGTTAACTGGTTTTGATGTTGATTTGGGTAATGCGATTTGTGCAAAACTCAAAGCCAAATGTGTTTGGGTTGAAAACTCTTTTGATGGGATGATTCCAGCACTTAAAGCGAAAAAATTTGATGGCATTCTTTCATCAATGACAGTCACTGATGAGCGTGCAAAACAAATTGCATTTAGTAGCAAAATCTACAATACACCAACCCGTATGGTTGCAAAAAAAGGCTCGCCTTTATTACCTACCGCTGCCTCTTTGAAAGGTAAACGTGTCGGTGTACAACAGGGCACAATTCAAGAAACTTATGCCAAAACCTATTGGGCACCAAAAGGTGTAACGGTTGTACCTTATCCAGTCCAAGATTTGATTTATCAAGACATGATGTCAGGTCGTCTGGATGCGACTTTACAAGATGCAATTATGGTTGATGGCGCTTTCTTAAAACAAGCAAAAGGCAAAAACTTCAGTTTTGCTGGTGGCAATGTGGTTGATGCAAAAACACTAGGTGTAGGCGCAGCGATTGGATTACGCAAAGAAGATGCAGATTTAAAAGCCAATATTAATAAAGCACTCGCTGCAATCATTGCAGATGGCACATACAAAAAACTCGAGAAAAAATATTTCTCCTTTAGCATTTACTAATGATGTGAAAAATGTCGGCTTTGCGCCGACATTTTTAAATCTATTCTCATCTCATCAATATTAGATATTGTTTTTAAGGAGAAGATGAGTCATGTTTTTTTCTGGCTTTGGGCCACTCCTGCTCAGCGGGACATGGATGACCATACAGCTTGCGTTGTTGTCACTTTTACTTTCTGTGATTATTGGCTTAATTGGTGCGAGCTCAAAACTCTCTAGTATTAAAATTTTACGTTATATAGCAACCGCTTACACTACGCTCATTCGAAGTGTACCTGACTTGGTCATTATGCTGCTGTTATTTTATAGCTTGCAGTTGGGGCTTAACCAAATTACTGAAGCACTGCAAATGGACCAAATTGATATCAACCCATTTGTGGCGGGTGTGATTACTTTAGCGTTCATTTATGGTGCATATTTTACCGAGACCTTTCGTGGTGCATTTCAATCGGTTCCAAAAGGCCAAATTGAAGCAGCAATGGCTTATGGTATGTCGTCTTGGCAGGTTTTTCACCGTGTATTATTCCCTCAAATGATGCGTTTCGCTTTGCCTGGTATTGGTAATAACTGGCAAGTTTTGATTAAGGCGACCGCACTAGTTTCTATTATTGGCCTGACTGATATTGTAAAAATTACGCAAGATGCGGGTAGAAGTACCATGCAACTGTTCTTTTTTAGCATCGTGGCTGCTGCGATCTATTTGGCAATTACCACCGTGTCGAATCTGATTTTAATGTGGCTTGAACGTCGTTATTCTGCTGGTGTAAGGAAGGGACAATTATGATTGAAATCCTTCAACAATATTGGCAGGCATACCTTTGGACCGATGGTTTACAAATGACCGGAGTGGCGATGACTGCTTGGTTATTGGTGCTTTCTATTGGCATTGGTTTTGTTCTCGCTGTGCCCTTATCACTTGCACGAGTATCGGAAAACCTTTGGTTGCGTGGCCCAGTTTGGTTATATACCTATGTTTTCCGTGGCACACCACTTTACATCCAACTGCTGATTATTTATTCAGGTATTTACAGCTTTGATTACATCCATGAACACCAGACTCTTGATGCTTTTTTTCGAGAGGGCATAAATTGCACCATTTTGGCATTCGCGCTCAATACTGGTGCATATACCACTGAAATCTTCGCTGGGGCGATTCGTTCTATTCCACATGGCGAGATTGAGGCTGCACAAGCTTTCGGTATGTCAAAATGGAAACGATACACTCGTATTATCATTCCGTCGATGTTACGCCGTGCTTTACCATTTTACGGCAATGAAGTCATTTTAATGTTGCATGCTACAACCATTGCATTTACAGCAACAGTTCCTGACATTTTAAAAATTGCGCGTGATGTGAATGCGGCAACCTATGACACCTTCAATGCTTTTGGAATTGCCGCGGTGTTGTATGCATTGCTGGCATTTATTTTGATTTGGATATTTCGTAAGTTGGAAAAACGTTGGTTGGCATTTTTAAAGCCATCGAATCATTAGGAGACATAAATGGAACAAGTTGCAAAACTAGTGATTCGCGATTTACATAAGAAATTCGGCGATCATGAAGTGCTTAAAGGAATATCACTTGATGCAAATGCCGGTGATGTAATTAGTATCATTGGTTCATCGGGTTCAGGTAAAAGTACCTTACTGCGTTGCATTAACTTTTTAGAACAACCGAGCAATGGCACGATTAAGCTTAATGGTGAAAAACTACGCACAGTCTTTGATAAGAAAGGCAATTTAAAAGTAGTTGAACCAAAGCAACTACAAAAAATGCGTACGCAGCTCATGATGGTATTTCAGCATTTTAATTTGTGGTCTCACATGACAGTGCTAGAAAATGTCATTGAAGGGCCGATTCACGTACTTGGGGTAAAACGTGCTGAAGCTGAAGAGCGTGCACGCAAATATCTACGCAAAGTTGGATTACCTGAAAGTGTTGAAAGTAAATATCCGGCATTTTTATCTGGTGGTCAGCAGCAACGTGTAGCGATTGCTCGTGCTTTGGCTATGGAACCAGAAGTTATGTTGTTCGATGAACCAACCAGTGCGCTTGATCCAGAGCTGGTGGGTGAAGTACTAAAAGTAATGCAGGGCTTGGCTGAAGAAGGACGTACTATGATTGTGGTGACACATGAAATGGGCTTCGCGCGTCATGTATCTAATCAAGTGATTTTCTTGCATCAAGGGAAAATTGAGGAACAGGGCCATCCTGATGAAGTACTCAATAACCCGAAAAGTGAGCGTCTAAAACAATTTTTGACGGGCAGTTTGAAATAAGCTGTTCATACCGAGTAAGGTGAAATTTTTTATAAAAAGAGTTTCATCGTACTCGGTTTCTTTTTATTTATATTTTATAAATGGGTATTTTTAGAAAACACATTAATAATCACAATACCTGCAATCATTAAAGTAAGACCAATACAGGCCGCCAAGTCTAAATGCTGTTTGTAAAATATCCAGCCAATTGCAGAAATTAAAATAATACCCGCACCCGACCAAATGGCATATGCAATCCCGATCGGAATTGTTTTTAGCGTCAGGGATAATAAATAAAAAGCAATTGCATAGCCCACAACAGTAACGATGGACGGAATGGGAACAGTAAAACCTTGAGATGCTTTTAAGGCTGAAGTTGCAACGACTTCACAAGCAATCGCAATTGCTAAATAAAGATAAGACATGGGGAGCTACGCCAGAAAGAGTTTTAATCAATCTATATGAAATGTTGAAATGGTTAGACCAGTTTTAACGATTGTGCAATTTTTGGGGTACAAAAATACCAGTAAAACAAACTGAACTGATCATTTGATTTTATCATTAGCAAAGTGGCTTAAGCTATTTATTCATTTATTTAATCATTGATCTGTATAGTCATTTAAGAGGATCAGCCACCTTAGCCTGATCCTCGATAGACTTTTTAAGAGATAGATTCGCCGAGTATATTTAAATCCTTAAATTTCTCTAGCAGTTGCTCTTTATTTTCAATATGGGCAGGGTCTGGTTTTATGCAATCGATAGGGCAAACCGCCTTACATGTGGGTGCATCATAAAAGCCTACACATTCTGTACAACGAAGTGGATCAATTTCATAAACTTTGTTGCCTTCAAAAATAGCTGTATTGGGGCATTCCGGTAAGCACATATCACAATTGATACAGTCATTCGTAATCAAAAGTGCCATGTTTAACTCGCTGAATAAGCTAATGTTGAGGCAGTAATGTTTTCCTTAGCATGCGGTAAATTTCGTATGAGTAGGGCATATCTAATATCAACAGCTTGTGAAAGTGGAATCTCAACAAAATCCCCCGAACCTTTAGCATCTGTAATTAGGTTACCTTTTAAATCGCGCATTTCGGTTAAGGTAAAGGTGATATTGCCTTGAGGCGTCATCAGCTCAAGTGAGTCGCCCACCACAAAACGGTTTTTAACTTCAATGCGAATATAATCGCCGTGACGTTCTAAAACCTCTCCACAAAATTGTTGGTAGTCGAAATGCGATGAACCATCAGCATAGTTTTGATATTCGCTATGCACATGACGTCTCAAAAAGCCTTCGGTATAACCACGATTTGCCAAACCTTCAAGCTGGCTCATTAAGCTTGGGTCAAATGGTTTGCCTGCTAAAGTATCATCAATAGCTTTTCGATAAATTTGAGCAGTACGGGCACAGTAAAAATAGGATTTAGTACGGCCTTCAATTTTCAGTGAGGCAATCCCCATTTTGGTTAAACGATCTACATGTTGTACCGCACGTAAATCTTTAGAATTCATAAAATAGGTGCCGTGTTCATCTTCTTCGGCAGCAAACATTTCTTCATCATTGCGTTGTACCAACAGCGTTTGAGTCGAGGTTGTTTCTAATTGTACTGATGAGCAGCAAGACTTTTCTGACTCATTGAGCTGAGTAACTGGAATCACATCACCGTTTGGATCTTCTTGGGCTTCATGCAACTTATAGTCCCAACGGCAAGCATTGGTACAAGCACCTTGGTTGGCATCACGCTTGTTCATATATCCGGAAAGTAAGCAGCGGCCTGAGTAGGCCATGCATAGAGCACCATGTACAAAAACTTCAAGTTCAATATCGGGTACGTATTGCTGGATTTCTTCTATTTCTTCTAAAGATAACTCACGCGATAAAATCACACGGCTTAGACCGTAGTCTTTCCAAAACTTAACAGTGGCCCAATTAATAGCGTTGGCTTGAACCGATAGATGAATTTGCATTTCTGGAAAATGCTCACGCACCATCATGATTAAGCCCGGATCAGACATAATGAGTGCATCTGGTTGCATCGCTACAATTGGTTCAAGATCACGAATAAAGTTTTTTAATTTGCTGTTATGCGGTTGAATGTTCACCACAACATAAAACTTTTTGCCCAAAGCGTGGGCTTCATCAATTCCGATTTTTAGGTTGTCATGATCAAAAGCATTATTACGCACACGTAAACTGTAACGTGGTTGGCCTGCATATACGGCATCTGCACCATAGGCAAAAGCATAGCGCATGTTTTTAAGTGAACCTGCGGGAGAGAGAAGCTCAGTTTTCATAAAATAAAAGGCATAAAAAGTATATGGTTTTATTTTATTAACTCCGCATTTGGGATTCAACCTACTGAATTAGTAGGGATTTGACCACTATCCTTTTGTACGGGCAGCATATTTTTTGCTAGTTCTCCTAAGCGCATCAAAGCATTTAACATTTTGGGGTTTAACTCAAAACAAGCTGCAATACGTAAACAATGACTAAATCGTTTATCAGCCGAACACAAAATTCCCGGCATACATAAGATTTTTTCATCCATGGCCTGATGAAACAGTTCTAGGGTGTCAATTGATTCGGGGAGCTCTAACCATAAAATAAATCCCGCTTGCGGACGACTGACTCGGGTACCGAGTGGGAAATAGCGGCAAATATAAGATTTGATGGTGTCAATTTGTTGTTGATAGCGTTTTTTGAGTTGACGTAAATGCAGGTCATAACCACCATTTTCTAAGAAAAGGCCTAACGTTTCTGTGAGTAAAGCTGGCTCGGCAACAGTGGTTGTAAATTTAAGCTGCTGCACAATATTACGAAAGCGCCCAGCTTCTAACCAACCAATCCGATAATCAGGTGCTACAGTCTTGGTATAGCTACCACACACCAAAACCCATCCGTTCTGGTCAAACGTTTTGATGTTGGGTAAGAGAGGTTCGGTGAGTTGCAATTCAGCATACATCGCATCTTCAATAACAGGAACTTGAAACTGATTAGCTAACTCTGCCAAGCGACGGCGGCTGCTCTCAGGCATGCTAAAACCGAGAGGATTGTGTCCTGTCGGAATGGTTAAAATGGCTTGTACACTTTGAGATTTTAAGAGTTCTTCAAGTGCATCCAGACACATACCTGTATGTGGCGAGGTCGGTACTTCTACAATTTTTCGACCTAAATTATGAAGGAGTGGGTACAGGTTGTGAAATGTAGGAATCTCAAGAGCTATGCTGTCGCCCGCTTGAGTTGTTGCCATAATCGCGAGACTTAAAGCCTCCATCGTGCCATGAGTCAGCACAATATCATCTGCTGAAAGAAACATACCTAACTGTAAGCTTCGTCTAGCAATTTGAGTACGTAAACGTATAGAACCGGGCGGCAAGGTATAGCTTTTAAAAATATCTGATTGAGAGCGCAACACCTGAGCAGTTAAGCGTTTTAAGCGTTCAATTGGATAAAAATTTTCCCCAGAAGGGCAAGCTAGGGCCAAATTGACATAGTCGGGGTCCATTTGTTTTTTAACAATTTGTGCGAGAAAACAGCTAATTCCTGAAAGAGATACTTTTTCTTCACTGACATAACGCTCTTCGAGTTCTAATAAGTTTGAAGGAGCATGACAAACATAGTAGCCAGACTGTGGACGAACTGAAATTAAACCTTGATCTTCAAGCTGGCGATAAGCTTCTTTTACAGTGTTAATACTGACCTGATAATGCTGGGCACAATCTCGAATTGATGGCATCCGAGAACCCACAGGTTGCCTACCATTTTGAATTTGCAGGGTGAGGTCATCACTCACTTTTTTATATTTGTACATGTCAATTCATTAAAAAGCCAAAGCAATGGATACACTCTATAGTGATCTCTTAATTATCTCAAATATTGTTAGTTTTATAGATTTATCCATTTAATCTGAATCTATTTTTAACAACTGTGTCTATTATTTTTAATATTAACTGATACTGTGACCATTAAAAATAAATCAGTAAGATCAAGAAATGGTAAGGACTTAATAGCCATAATTTTTTAATTACAAAATCAGTAGGAGTGGGTCTATGTCTGTTGTTGCATTTAAACAAGTTGATGTTTTTACTTCACAAGCATTTAAAGGAAATCCTGTTGCGGTCATTATGGACGCCAGCACTTTAACGTCTGAGCAGATGCAAGCCATTGCGAACTGGACCAATCTTTCTGAAACCACATTTGTACTCCCTGCGACCGATTCTCAAGCTGATTATCAGGTTCGAATTTTTACTCCGCAAAGTGAGTTGCCATTTGCAGGCCATCCTACAATTGGTACTGCCTATGCTTTGCTTGAGGCGGGTCTAATTAAAGCGAAAGAAGGTAAGCTGGTACAGCAGTGCGGTGCTGGTTTAGTGACTCTGACCGTGAGTGAGTCAAGTCATATTTCATTTGAACTCCCTAAGCCTAAAATTACTCCACTAGATGCTATGCATACTGAGAAATTAGCAGAAATTTTAAAATGTGAAATTAATACTCAATGGAACGCTGCATTGATTGATGTAGGGGCGCGCTGGATTGTATTACAAGCTGTTAATGCTGAGGCTGTTCTAGATAGCCAACCAGACTTTGCCGCTTTAAAAGAACATGATTTAGAAATGAAAGTTACGGGTGCGACAGTTTTTGGTTTTCATGAAAATAATGATGAACAAAAACACATAGAAGTTCGTTCATTTGCCCCTTCATGTGGAATAAATGAAGATCCTGTTTGTGGTAGTGGTAATGGTAGCGTAGCTTCATTTATTCGTTATTATGGGATTCTTCCTGCACAAAATGATGTCGTAGTTTCTTCACAAGGTGGGGTGGTAGGTCGAGATGGACAACTTCAACTTGAATTGTATCAAGATAAAATTTTAGTGGGTGGAACCGCTGTCACCTGTATCGATGGCACAATTAAATTGTAAAACAGACATAAAAAAACCGAGGACTTTGCCTCGGTTTTTTTATGTCTAGAAAAAATTATTTTTCTACGAACGCACGTTCAATGACGTAGTCGCCCATTTCACCCATACGAGGTGATTCAACTAAACCGTGTTGGTCAAGTAATGCAGCCACATCTTTTAAGAATGCAGGGCTACCGCAAAGCATTGCACGGTCAGTTTCACGGTTGAAGCGTGGTAAACCGATTTTTTCGAATAAAGCGCCAGTTTCAATTGCAGTTGTTACACGGCCTTGAGTGTGGAAAGGTTCACGAGTAACAGTAGGGTAGTAAACAAGCTTGTCTTTAATACCTAACTCTTCAAAGAATTCGTGGTTTGGTAATTCGTTCAAGATAAGGTCTTGATAAGCTAATTCAGAAATATAGCGTGTACCATGAACAACGATTACTTTTTCAAAGCGTTCGTAAGTTTCTGGATCACGAATAATTGATAAGAATGGAGCAAGACCAGTACCAGAAGATAAAAGGTATAAGTTTTTACCTGGTAAAAGGTCATCATGAACCAAAGTACCTGTTGGTTTTTTAGAAACTAAGATTTCATCACCAACTTGTACTTTTTGCAAAATCGAAGTTAAAGGACCGTCTTGTACTTTAATTGAGAAGAATTCTAACTCTTCTTCGTAGTTTGCACTTGCAATCGAATACGCACGCATTAACGGTTTGCCATTCACTTCAAGTCCGATCATTACGAACTGACCATTTTTAAAACGTAAGCTGGTATCGCGTGTAGTTTTAAAACTGAAAAGAGTGTCATTCCAGTGGTGAACATGAGTAATGCGTTCAACGTTAAAAGCAGCCATTAAAGGTCTCGATCACGATTAAAAGAAAACAGATTGCTATTCTAATCTAATTTCATTCCCGATAAACTGAATATATTTAATTGTGTTTATAAGAAAAAGTGATGATCAATTCTGTCACCTTCCCCATCATTGGCCACATGTGCTCTCCCTATCGTGAAAAATTTGGTATTCCACGCCAGCCTAATTTGGTCAATATCGAGTCTTATATTGATATGGTAGAACCATATAACGACTTGTTAGCATTTGAGGGAATTGAGCAATTTAGTCATCTCTGGTTAGTTTGGCAGTTTCATGACAATAAAAATCAAGGCAGTGCAGATAAGTTCCGTCCACAGGTTCGTCCGCCACGTTTAGGTGGTAATGAAAAAATTGGAGTATTTGCTACACGAAGTATGTATAGACCTTCTCCAATCGGGCTTTCAGTCGTAAAACTTAATAAAGTCGAAAAAGTGGGGAAGTCTGTGCGTGTCTATGTCACTGGAAGTGATTTATTAAATGGCACCCCAATTTTAGATATCAAACCCTATATTCAATATTCTGATGCAATTGCGGAGGCTCAAAGTGGTTATGCACATGCAGAACCAGAACGGAAGGCAGTTATCTGGAATGAAACTGCGTTAACAGCGCAAAAATATTTTCTGCAAAATAAAGAAATAGATTCGCAATACATTAATGAACTTGAGCAAGTATTAGCTTTAGATCCTCGGCCTGCCTATCAACAAGACCCTGAAAGAATCTATAAAATGAAATTTTCAGACTTTGATATTCATTTTAAGGTCGATCAATTTGTAGTTACAGTCATTGATGTGGTGAAGACTTCTGCGCTTGCATAATAGATATTTTAAAACCAGTGGATGTTGAGCCAAAGTAAAGTAATAAAAATAGCCATATGAATGAGCTGGGCGGGAACGAAAGCAAGGGCATAGCGTAGTCCGCCCGAAATTGCAGAGTTCACACTTTTAGCAAGAGCGTGAACTGCAAAACCTCCTAAAAAGGCAATTAATAAAGGTGTCATATGTGCGCTATCAGGTTCACCTTGCACAATGACCGCCGCTATAGCTGCATGTATTTCAAATAAAGAAGCAAGTAAGGTCCCCGCGATTAATCCCGCATCGCCTAAAGATATACTTAAACCATAAACACCTGCCTGAATAAGGGTAAGTGTACCCGCAATAATAATGGCTTCTTTTAAGCTGAACATTCTTGAGTCAAGCTCGGGTGAAGCTGTACTAGGTTCGGATTTACGTAATAAAATAAAGGCCCATACTGCTAAAACTAGTAAGGCAATAAGTGTAGGAAATATAATCAGCTTGAACCAAGCAAAGCTAATACCGATCACAATAATTAAGGTTTGAATCAGTGTTGAAACGCAAGACATCAATGCAGCACCTGCATTTGTTGTTGCGTTGGCTTTGCCAGAGCGTACTTCTAAACCTAAACTGGCAATAGTTGCTGTACTAGAAACAAATCCGGAAGCTAAAGAAGAAAGCAATAAAGCATTTTTAGATGACAAAAGTCGCTTTGCTATATGGGCAAGGGCTTGTACAAATAAGATTAAAGTCAGTAATTTTAAAATCACATGTGGATTTAAAACTGGACCCCAAAAAGGTTTATTTGGAACTAAAGGCAAAGCAATTAACAGTAAGGCAAGTAGAAAAATACCATCACGTAATTCTGATTCAGTAATCCATTGACTGGCAATACCATGCATAGACTGCTTAGCTATTAAGATAGTTGTCATGATCACAGCTAGGCCGGCTGCGAGCGAAATATTCCAAATGCAAAGTGCCCCGATGAAGTAAGTCATAATAAAGGCGAGTTCGGTGGTTACGCCTGGGTCATTGGGTTGATTTTTGAGGGAAACAATACTAATGGCACCAATGAGTAAGGCACCCACAATTCCAATTTCAATGCCAAATAAAAAACAGACCGCTCCTAATAATGCACTAATGGCAAAAGATCGAAATCCCGCAAAGGTTTTGTATTCATGTTTAAGCTTACTTCGTTCTCGTTCTAAACCAATTAATAAGCCACAGCCAAGTGCCGCAGCAATCACTGTAATGAATTCTTCAAATGATACTGTTTGTAATGACATTGTCATTGGAAGTTCCATATTACTTCCTCTTCGCTTATTGTTATATGTGGATTTGAATCATTTTAAAATCATGTATTCATGTTCAGTTTATGCTTTTTATTATAGTGAGCATAGTGTCTTTTTTAGACAAAACTATGTAGAAAATATTTCTATAAATATGACCTGTGACACAAAAAAATATTAAGATGAGAATTGGTTTAATTAACTGATGTTAAAGGATATTTAAATATAAAACATCTCTGCTATATTATAAAAATATATTGGGGATAACGCATGAATGCACATGTAGAAATAGATACGTATTGGTGTCTAGAACAACTATTACAAGAAGGCCGTATAACAGAACGAGATAAATTACTGGTACAGACAAGTCACCGCCAAAAAGACCAGTTAAAGTGGCATCCATTACAGTGGATAGCACATTTTAATTTAAAAGATCAGCAACACACACATGCGCATTTGAGTTTAAATCGCTTATGTTTATGGTTTGCAGATCGGGTTCAGCTCCCTCTATTTGTGATCGATCCTTTAAAGGCAGATGTCAGCGCTTTAACGCAGGTCATGTCACAAGAGTTTGCCATTCGTAACCATATTTTAGCTGTTGAAATTCATGCTGACCGAATCGTGATTGGAACAGATCAACCATTTCAAACAGATTGGCTTAATAATCTCGAACGAAGTCTAGCGCCTAAAAAAATTGAACGGGTACTGCTTAATCCCGAACAGTTACAACGCTATTTGCGCGAATATTATCAGGTGAGTCGCGCGGTAAACTCTGCTCAAAAAGATGCAGCTCATGACCGTGACAGTAAAAATGTTGAAGCGCTTTTGCAGCTTGGCGATAGCCAAAACCCAGATGCTAATGATCAGCATATTGTGAAATTAGTCGACTGGATTTTACAGTTTGCATTTGAGCAGAGTGCCAGTGACATTCACATGGAATCGCGTAAAGATAATGGTAAAGTCAGGTTTAGGATTGATGGCGTTTTACACACCATTTATAACATGCCTTCAAATACGCTGACCGCCGTGATTTCTCGGATTAAAATTTTAGGACGTTTGAATGTAGCGGAAAAACGTAAACCACAAGATGGCCGGTTAAAAACACGTACACCTAAAGGGCAAGAAACCGAATTACGTTTATCAACCTTACCAACCGCATTTGGTGAAAAACTGGTTATGCGTATTTTCGATCCTGATGTGTTGGTACGTTCTTTTCAGCAACTGGGTTTTGAAGAGCGTTTATTACAACAGTGGCAACAATTAACAAAAAATAGCCACGGTATTATTTTAGTCACAGGTCCCACAGGATCTGGTAAAACCACAACGCTATATTCATCTTTAAAGCAGCTTGCAACCGAGCAGGTCAATGTATGCACCATTGAAGATCCGATTGAAATGCTAGAGCCTAGTTTTAACCAAATGCAGGTCAATAATGCAATTGAATTAGGCTTTGCAGACGGTGTGCGTGCACTTATGCGACAAGATCCCGACATTATTATGATTGGGGAAATTCGTGATCAAGATACAGCGAATATGGCCATTCAGGCAGCATTAACAGGTCATTTGGTTTTATCAACTTTACATACCAATGATGCACCGTCTAGTTTGACTCGGTTGCATGATTTGGGTGTACAGCCATTTCTGACAGCTGCAACAATTTTGGGTGTTCTCGCGCAGCGCTTAGTCCGCCAACTTTGTCCACACTGTAAGAAAAAAACTCACATTAATGAGGATGAGTGGGAACACTTAACCTTTGACTACATTATGGAAATGCCTGAAACGGTTTATCAAGCGGTAGGCTGCGAAGAATGTCGTCATACAGGCTATAAAGGGCGAGTCGGTATTTACGAATTTATGCCGGTCAGTCTTGAGCTTAAACATCTTATTAGTAGTCATGTGACATTAAATGATTTAAGAACTCAAACTAAAAAAGAAGGTATAGAACCTTTAAGAATTGCAGGAGCCCGTAAAGTGATTGAAGGACTTACGACATTAGAAGAGGTCTTGAGGGTTGTGCCATTAAATTAAGTTTTTCTTAAGATTCACCTCATTTATGGTTGATTTAATTGCTTTATCCCAAAAGGGAACCATAAACAGAGGGTAATAATATGAATATGCTTAAAGTAATGTTGATGACTGCTGGTATGACTGCTGCTGGCGTAGTTGTGGCGAATACACCAGTGAATCAAGCTGCAATTGCTCCGGCAACTGTCACCACAGTAAAACAGGCATTAACCTCAAAAGATAATACACCGATCAAATTACATGGTCAGGTTGTAAAATCTTTAGGCGATGAAAAATATCAATTCCGTGATAAGACAGGTAGCATTACAATTGATGTAGATGATGAACTTTGGCAAGGTCGCCCTATTTCAGCCAATACAAATGTGACTTTAATTGGTGAAGTAGACATTGACTATAAACCTTTAAAACGCGTAGAAATTGATGTGGATCAAGTTCAGTTCTAATGAATAAGGTCTGTAGATCTACTACTTTTAGCCGCATTTAAATCATGCGGCTTTGCTTTTTTTATAAAGGCTTGGCAAGATCAAATCAGGATATAACAGGAAAAATAGATGAGAATTTTGCTTGCAGAAGATGATCGCTCTCAAGCTGAAAGCATTCAATCATGGTTAGAGTTAGACGGTTATCAGGTAGATTGGGTCGAAAGAGGTGATTATGCACTTACGGCAATCGAACAGCATGATTATGACTGTATTTTACTTGATCGGGGGCTGCCTCAACTGGCTGGTGAAAAGGTTTTAACAACGATCCGCCATAAACAAAAAAATGTTCCTGTTATTTTTATCACTGCACGTGACAGCATTCATGATCGGGTAGAGGGGCTAGATTTAGGCGCAAATGATTATTTGGTTAAGCCTTTTAGTTTAGAAGAGTTATCGGCTCGCATCCGCGCTCAATTACGCAAACAAACTTTGAGTCAGCAATCGGTTTTAACATGGGGTGACCTACAACTTGATACACAAGCGAAAGTTGTATTAAGCGCAGGCAAGTCTATCGATTTAACTGCAAAAGAATTCCAAATACTGCGTAAGCTTATGGTGCATCCCGAGCATATTATTACCCGTGATCAATTAGAAGAAGCACTCTATGCATGGGGCGAGGAAATTGAAAGTAACGCAATCGAAGTATTTATTTATCAACTTCGAAAAAAAATCGGAAGCAGCAGTATTAAAACCATACGGGGGCTCGGCTACCGTATGGGAGATTTAAAATGAAATCGAATCGCTCATCTTTGCAGTCGCAACTGGTTAAAACCACGATGTGGAGTAGTATCGTGGTGGGATTACTGGCTTTAAGCTTACTCACCATATTTTCTATCTATCACAACATGTCAGTGCAAGATGAAATCATGGATGAAATTTCAGATACTTTGCTGGTTTCCGATCTTTCTGAACACTCCATGAAACAGTTTGATGAGCTGAGTGATGAATTTGATATTCAGTATGAGTTATTAAACACAGGCCAAGTACTTACCCATTCTCATACCTATCAGCATGAACTTTTTGAGCAAGGTAACTTATCAGAAGGTTTTTCGTATTTTTGGTTTGATGGTCAATTATGGCGTAGTCTGGCTGCACAACAAGAAGACTCTCAGCTACAAGTTGAAGTTTTTCAACCAATGAGTACGCGTGTTGAAGAAGTACTTAAAGCACTTGCTGGATATAGTGGTCTTATGGTGTTGTTTTGGTTACTGCAATGGGTCATTGTAAGTTGGCGTACCGAGCATCAATTGGCTGCACTCAATTTACTTTCTAGACGAATTGCTCAAAAAACTGCATCAAATTTAGAGCCAATTCAAGAACCAGATGTCATTACAGAAATTCAACCTGTTATAGATGCATTAAATCAATTGCTTGCAAGATTGCAAAGGGCTCTTGTTGCTGAACAGCGTTTTACCGCGGATGCTTCGCATGAGCTACGTTCTCCGTTATCTGCCATACAAATGCGTCTTCAAGTTTTACAGCGTAAATACCAACATCTTCCAGAACTTCATCAAGATTTTGAACGCATACAAGAAGACGTTTCTAGAAGTACAAAAATACTTGAGAATTTACTTCTTCTGGCCCGCTTAGAACCTAATGAAGCTGAACAGCCTGAACTTCCTAAGACAGTTATCGATTTAAATTACTTACTGGCTAGAGTGATTGAAACTGTAGATTTAGATGCGAAAGCTAAACAGATGTTGATAGAGGTAAATACCTTATCGGCAGAAACTAAAACATATGCGAATGAAGAATTACTGTTTATTGCTTTTAGAAATTTATTTGATAACGCCATTCGTTATAGCCCGACATTAGGCTCTATTCATGTTGAGATTAGTCAGCATGAACAGCAAATTAAGGTGTCTATTGAAGACACGGGAAATGGAGTAGATGATGAAGTGCTATTACGGTTAGGGCAGCGTTTTTTTCGGGTACTCGGTACTCAACAGCAAGGTTCTGGCTTAGGAATTTCAATTACTCGAAAAATTATTGAATTGCATAATGGCAAGTTACGTTTTATGCATGCTGAACAAGGTGGTCTGAGGGCAGAGATTATTCTTCCTTCATAAAAAATAGCATGGTTACCCATGCTATCCATTTTTTGTTTTCCCACGAATATTATTGAAACGCGAGTATGTTTTTTATTTAGTTAAAATTAGGCGATTGTTGCGAGTGAGGCGTAAACGATATTCCTCGCCAGCATGCATAATGCGAATTTCACGGCCTAATGCAAAGAGGTTATTAGAATGTAACATTGGTAAGGCGTGAGCTGTGTCATTGTTACGGGTAAATAAGCTAAAAGGTGCGTTCATTTGTTGTGCTCCGTGGTATGTTCTTGAACGATTTAAATGATAATCATTATCGAATAGATCTGTCAATGAGATTTTTAAGATTTTATAAAATGATAAAATTTGCTTACACTTGAGAAAAGTTTTAGAGAGTAAAAAGATGCCCAAACCAATAGTCGATGTCGCTATAGCAATCTTGATCCATCGTGGAAAAATATTAGTTGGATGGCGCGAAGAGCAGCAACATCAAGGTGGAAAGCATGAGTTCCCTGGTGGAAAGGTTGAGCAGGGTGAAACACCAGAAGAAGCCTGCCGCCGTGAAATCTATGAAGAAGTGGGTATTGGTTTAAAAGATTGGCACCAGTTTGATTATATTCACCATGAATATGATGACATTATTGTCAATTTACATTTATTCCATAGTTATGTACCTGACGAGTTATTAAATCTTATTCATCAACCATGGGCCTGGTATACACGTGAACAGTTGCTTCATCTAAACTTTCCAAAAGCGAATAAAGATATTATAAAAAGGCTCTACTGGCCTCATCTCATCAAAATTAGCAATACGCTTTCAATGGTAGAAAGCAGTGATGCTTTATTGTACTGGCGTATCGAAGAATTTGAGCCGCAGTATATAGAGCAATTAACTGCTTTAGATGAAGGGCAACGATCAAATTTAATTATTAATATCGATATGTGGCAGCAATTAAGTCCTGAATTACAAAAACAAATAAAGACCGTTCATTTAAAACAATCTCAGCTCATGAATTTGCATAAAGGCGATTTAACAGTGGGCGTACGATATATTGCTGCTTGTCATGATGCTGTTTCTTTAAAGCAAGCTCAGCAGATTGGTTGTGATGCTGTTTTTATTAGTCCTGTAAAATCAACAATGACTCATCCAGAAGCTGTAGCATTAGGTTGGGAACGTTTTAGTGATCTCGCTCAAAATAGCCAGATTCCGGTTTTTGCATTAGGAGGAGTGGATCCGGAAGATTTAGCCACTGCACAGCAGCATGGTGCATATGGCTTAGCAGGTATTCGTAATTTCTAATGAGAAAATAAAAAAGCATTAAAAGCTAGAGAGCTTTTAATGCTTGTTGTGCTTCTTGAACAGTTTTTTGATTATTGCGTTGTTGCCCAGCTTTTAAGATAACCAACCAAAGCTGCTTTTTCATTGGCTGACTTTGGGCAAAACTCAAACCACGTCTTGCTAAAGACTCAGCATTAGAATATTGCTGTTTATGATTTGCCGTAAGTGCAAGAAATAAATAAGTCTCAGCGGCCTGTGGTGCTAAACGCTGTGCTTGAAGTGCATAGCGCTCTGCCTCTGACCATTGCTGATTTTTATAAGCCTGCTGTGTTTTTTGCATTAAAACTTTAAATGCAGGTAACTGGCTACCATCATCACTAAAATGTTGTGGTTTTTTCTGTTGAGGAACAATCACCTGTAAATTCTTACGTTGAATTTCTGGGTGATCATAAGGCGTAATTTTTACACCTGATGGAGTTTCCGTCTTTTTGACTGGAGGAGTAGGTGTTTTCTCTTTGGAGTCAGAATGATCGGGCAGAGTTGTACAGCCGACCATAAGAACAGCACCAATATAAAAAACACCTTTCTTCAACATATCCTAATTTCCTGTTAACGCTTAGTTGTTATAACTACCACTTGAAATTACCCGTGAGTTGTTTGATAGATCTTGTTCCATCTGGTTTTCACTTTCACGAATATAACTGTCGGTATTATCATCCTGAGAGTCAGGAATTGTGTTATCACTTTGTGGCGTATATGTTGGATCAACTTGATAATAAGGTGCTCCACATGGCGTAGCACGGTGCGGAACCGTATGCGTTAGCATCGGAATATACATGGCACCATCACAAGCTTGAGCAGATAAATCACCCGTTGCACGGTCAATCCACTGCCACTGTACAGTGTCTGGTTGGCGTAGGTTTACAGGCGTTTGACGTAATTGTTTCATCACATTAATCCATACTGGCAATGCACCAGATGAACCTGTTAATCCAGTCACTTTGTTGTCATCTAAACCTAACCACACTACAGCAACGTGGTTACCTGAGTAACCCGCAAACCATGAGTCACGTGTATCGTTAGTCGTGCCTGATTTACCCGCCAATTTTAAAGCTGGAGACAAGCTATTATAAGCTGCGCGACCAGTACCCGAAGACATGACCTGTTGTAAACCATAGTTCATGATATAACCAACAGATGGATCAATGGTTTGTTGAACATTCAGGCCATAACGGTCAAGCAGGCGACCATTGGCATCTACGACAGATCGAATCGCACGAGTCGGATATTTAAAGCCACCTGTAGCAAAGTTCTCATAAATTCCCAGAACCTCCATTGGTGACATATTGACTGCCCCAAGGAAAATAGAAGGGTAGGCAGGAATGGTCGACTCAACACCAAACTTTCTTAAGTTGTTTGTAAATGTTGATAGACCAAACTCTTGACCCAAGCGCACAGCAGATAGGTTATATGAATTTGCCAAAGCTTCACTCAGGCTGACTACACCATGTCCGCCACCACTGTAGTTTTTAGGTGTCCAACTTTTGCCTCCATCTACAGGGACACTAATCGGTGCATCTTCAATTTGGGTTGCCCAGTTGTAACGCCCAGATTCAATAGCACTTAAATAAATCACAGGTTTTAATAAAGAACCAACTTGGCGTTTTGCATCCACAGCACGGTTAAAACCAGTAAAGTCTTGTGTAGAACCAACAGCAGCAACGAGCTCGCCGTTTTCTGGATGTGCAATGAGCACCGCACCCTGTAAGTTTTTCAAACGGGCTGGGTTGCTGTTTGCTAAGCGGTCTACTGAAGCTTTAAACGCATTTTGAACTTGAGTTTGAGTAATTGGGTCTAAAGTCGTAAAAATACGTAAGCCCTGATTAGTTAAATCACTTTCTTGATATTCTGTGCGTAATTGACGACGCACGATATCTAAAAAGTCAGGGAATTTTGCAGGACCTAAACTTGGTTTGCTTAGCACATTTAAAGGACGTGCAATTTCATCTTCGTATTCTGCTTGAGTTAAATAACCCATTACACGCATGTTATTTAACACGGTATCGCGGCGTTTTTTTGCACCTTCAGGATTTTTCCAAGGATTATATAAAGAAGGGCCTTGCACTAAACCAACTAAATAAGCTTGTTGTGCAACGCTAAGCTCACGTAAAGGTAAACCAAAATAAAATTGAGAAGCCAAACCATAGCCATTAATTGAGTAGCTACCATTTTGGCCTAGATTTACTTCATTTAAGTAGGCTTCTAAAATTTCATCTTTGCTGTAATGCAGCTCAATGAGTAAAGCCATTAATGCTTCATTAACTTTACGTTTGAGTGTGCGTTCAGGGGTGAGATAGAAGTTTTTAACTAATTGCTGAGTCAAGGTTGAACCACCTTGACGTTTACCACCTGTGATATTACTCACTAATGCACGGGCAGTACCACGAATTGAAATACCGTGATGATGATAGAAATTACGGTCTTCTGTTGAAATTAAAGCTTCAATAAGTGGTTTAGGAACATTATTCAGTTTAATGAGAACACGGTCTTCATTATGTTGAGGGTAGATCCCTCCAATCAGAAGTGGCTCTAGTCGCGCAACACCCGTTGAAGAAGGTTTTGTACTTCTAACTTCAGCAACTTGGTCATTTGCAAAACTTAACTCTAGTACTTGTTCGGGTTCAACACTGTCGCCGTAATCAAAACCACGCGTGTGGATATACATATTGCTACCCTGAGCAACATAGGTTCCAGACTTGTCATAATTACTTGAAGTTTTGTAACCCAAGAGTTTTAATTCTTGAGTGAAATTTGCTTGGGTAATAGGTGCGTTATTATAAATTTCCAAAGGACGTGCAAACACTTTGGCGGGAATATCCCACCGTTGTCCTTCAAATTTTTCACGGATAATATTATCTAAACGAATCAGATAGATACTAAGAGCAATAAAAGCACCAATGACCAAAATGGAAAAAATTAGTGCAAAGAAACCGATACCACGTTCAAACTTCATAAAAATGAGATAAAACCCTAACAATGCCTGTAATGATGCGATAGCTTGTCATCAATTTGCAATGATAAAACTGTGAATAATTGGAAAACTTAGATTGAATTTTACAGCATCTTGTTGTTATGTTTTTTTAAATTAATCAGGTTAATGTTATTATAGCCAAGTATCGCAGCGGAGCTTACTCATTCGTGCAAATTTCACATAAGTCCTTCAGAAACGTCGGGTTAATCGGTCGACCAGATAAATCATCAGTAGTAGAAACACTATGTTTAATTCATGATCATTTGTTGAACCTAGGCTTAAACCCCATTTTTGATCAGGAAACTGCTGAATTAGTGCCTTATGATCATGCACAAATTGTAAGTCGTCATTTATTGGGTGAAGTTGCTGATTTAGTCATAGTTGTTGGAGGCGACGGTTCTTTACTCCACGCTGCTAGAGCTTTAGTTCGCTACAATACCCCTGTTATTGGTATCAACCGCGGGCGGTTAGGTTTTTTAACTGATATCAAACCTTCAGAAGCCATTTTCAAACTTGACCAAGTACTTCAAGGGCATTTCCAGCTTGACCGTCGTTTCTTGCTTGAAATGGAAGTACGGACAAATGGTGAAGTCATTTATGACGCGATTGCCTTAAATGATGTGGTTTTGCACTCGGGTAAATCGGTACACATGATTGACTTCGAACTTAATATTGATGGTCAATATGTTTATCGCCAACATAGTGATGGTTTAATTGTTTCGACGCCAACCGGATCAACGGCTTATGCATTGTCAGGTGGTGGCCCAATTTTACATCCAAGTATGGATGCTATTGCATTAGTTCCAATGCATCCCCATACATTGTCATCACGTCCCATCGTAGTCGGTGGTCAAAGCGAAATTAAAATCGTTATTCGCGAAAATCGGGTGTTACCAATGGTGAGTGCAGATGGACAACATAGTGTCTCGCTCAATGTTGGAGACAGTTTACACATCCGTAAACACCCATTTAAACTAAGTTTATTGCATCCACCAGGTTATGATTTCTATATGGCCTGCCGTACCAAACTTGGTTGGAACCAAGATTTTGAATCTTTTCAAAGAGATGAATCATGAATATTGAACAAATGCTATCTGTTTTAAACCCTGAAATTGTAGAGCGTTTAAAAACAGCCGTAGAAATTGGTAAATGGCCAAATGGCGTTGTTTTAACGAAAGAGCAGCGTGAAACTTGTATGCAAGCTGTAATCGCTTGGGAGTTGAAGAACTTACCAGAAGATCAGCGTAGCGGTTATATTGACCGTGGTACAAAAGAAGAAGGCGAAGAATGTGATGATGATCATCACAAGCATGAGCCAGAGTTTAAACCTATTCGTTTTGTTTAAAACTTAATAAGACAGAAAATTATTTTTGGTTATTCCATACAGCCTTATATAGCATGTTTTTCATAAGTTGTAGCATATAGGCTTTTATTACTTTTGAAGGATCAAAAGTAACCAAAAATCCTTTGTATCACTGACGATACTTCCTGTATCGCAGTGATACGGTCGATATCCATGTCGACCTTCACGATAGTATTTGTTAACTACGAATTAAGATTGCTTAAATTTCGTGTATTCCATAACACTTTTGCTTTTTGCATCGCTTCTTCAAAACTAGCAACAACGCCCATCGTATATAGCGCGATTCCGATGGTTTCTGTTACGGCTATTTCTCCATATTCATGGTGCTGTTGACCAAGCCATACTGCTTTAAACGTTGCTAAATCTAATTCTTCTTCAATTGGGCTTCGTTCAGGTGTGAGCTTTGGCAACTCATGTTCATAGAGCTCACCATTTTTAATACCGCAAATGAGCGTTTTAGCATCTGGGTTTCGTTCAAATTCACCACCTTCACCTTTAATGACGGCACTATTTTGATAGCCTAAGCGTAATGCACTATGTTGGTGGGAAGTTCTGTAAGCAGGGTGGAATATTGCTTGTAAGGTAGCTTTAGCTTTAAAAGGATTAATTAAACGGGCCAAAGTATGAATAGGCGAACGCAATCCCATGACATTTCTTAGAGATATCAATTCGCTTAAAACTGGTGAAATCACGTCTAGCGGTAAGTAAGCAAAATTTTGTTCTGCTAATTGCGTACGAACTTCTTGTTCAGAATGGCAAATTTGATAACCAAGATATTCTAAAACTTGCTCTGTATAAACACGGTTAAGCGTATGACCTGATGCACCATGCATAACAATTTTATGGCCATGCTGAGCAAGTGTAAGAGCGGCTAACAAAAACCATGGATAGTGTTTTCGCTTACCTGCATAAGATGACCAATCTAAATCGACTTCTAAAGGCTCAAAATGAAGCTGGTCTTTGGTTGCTTGAACGAAACCCGCGAGTTCTTCAATAGATTCTTCTTTAACCCGAAGCAGCATTAAAAATGCGCCTAGCTGTACATCTAACACTTCACTCTTTAAAATCATGGTAAATGCTTGATAAGCTTCTTCATAGCTTAAAGAGCGAGATCCAGTTTTCCCCTTACCTAAAATACGGACATATTGAGCAAAGGGATGTTCAGCATCTTTATAGATATTGCGTTTAGTATTCATCGTAGTTCAAAACAATAAAAATGATGGGATGTAGGCAGCTCAAAATGAAATGTCCACAAGTATTTAATCAATATGACATAAAAAACTGCTGAAAAAATATCAAAAGTGTTTCTTATACTAAAGTCTTAGGATTGCCTGAGTGTTTTTTATGCGTATCAGCTAAAAATTTAACCGAATCGTTATTTAATTCGAGTACACTTTCCCGTGCTTTTTTGAGCACTCATATCATAATTTTATGTGATTCTCCTATATCTTCAGCTTTTTATTGAAAAAGTAAGAGGTTATTTCTAGCTACTCAAAGTGGTTAGAAACTTCAGGTATTCTCCTGTTTTAGAAAACATTGATTTTGTTTTCATTGAGGTAGTAGGAAGGTTTTTTGTTCACAAAAAACCATTTCCCTTTTGCGGTGTTAATGTGAAAGGTTAGGGCTGTGTATTCGTAAAGAATAGACGTTTCATTTTGGTATTTCCAACGGACTTGGAAATATAGATTGAAGTAAAGTTATGGCTAAAAAACCGATTTATAAATCACTTTATTTTCAGGTGATTATTGCAATTATTGCGGGTATCTTGGTGGGGCATTTTTCTCCAAGCTCCACGCAAATTGTCAATGGTGTCGAACAGCATATTCCGGGGTTAGGTGAAAAACTCAAGCCATTAGGTGATGCCTTTATTCGTTTGATCAAGATGATCATTGCTCCAGTTATTTTCTGTACCGTGGTAAGCGGTATTGCTGGCATGGAAAGCATGAAGTCAGTCGGAAAAACTGGCGGCGTTGCGTTGTTATACTTTGAAATCGTTTCAACAATTGCACTTCTAATTGGCCTTGTTGTAATTAACATTGCTAAACCGGGTGTAGGGATGAATGTTGACCCTACCACTCTCGATACTTCGGGCATTCAAAAATATGTCAGTTCTGGTGAGTCACAATCTACCATTGATTTCTTAATGCACATCATCCCAGATACGGTAGTTGGCGCATTTGCAAATGGTGAAATCTTACAAGTCCTTCTTTTTGCAATTCTCTTTGGTTTTGCTTTACATAAGTTAGGTGATGCAGGACGTCCAGTTTTAAAATTTATTGATCAAGTTGCACACGTGTTCTTTAACATTGTGAATATGGTCATGAAATTAGCTCCGATTGGTGCATTCGGTGCAATGGCATTCACTATCGGCAAATATGGTGTTGGTTCACTCGTACAATTAGGGCAGCTCATTATCTGCTTCTATATTACGTGCTTACTCTTTATCTTCTTAATTTTGGGTACAATCAGCCGTATTAGCGGATTCAGTATCCTTAAGATGATTCGCCTGATTCGTGAAGAGTTATTAATTGTACTTGGTACATCTTCTTCTGAATCTGTTTTGCCTCGCATGTTACGTAAACTTGAAATTGCAGGTTGTGAAAAATCTGTAGTTGGTTTAGTTATCCCAACAGGTTATTCATTTAACCTTGATGGTACGTCAATTTATTTGACTATGGCCGCAATCTTTATTGCTCAGGCAACAAATACACAGCTTGATATTCAACATCAGATTACTTTGTTATTGGTACTCTTAATTTCATCTAAGGGTGCTGCGGGTGTAACAGGCTCTGGCTTTATTGTTATGGCTGCAACTTTATCTGCTGTAGGACATATTCCAGTGGCAGGTCTGGCATTGATTTTAGGTATTGACCGTTTCATGTCAGAAGCCCGTGCATTAACTAACCTTGTTGGTAACTCATTAGCAACGATTGTTGTTGCAAAATGGGTCGGTGCTTTAGATAAAGATAAGCTAAATGATGCTTTAAACAATCCAGATGAAGTCGACAGAAAAATGATGGAGCAAAAAACTCCTCAAGTCGCTGAAGGTTTAGATTAATTCAAATAAATCTATATAAAAGAGGAAGCTTTGGCTTCCTTTTTTATTGGCTGACTGAAAAGTACAGTTTTAATGAGCAGCTATGTCATGACAGTAGCTTAAAAAATGATTAGCATGCACAACAATCAGATTAGATAAAACAATAAAGCCGAAGGAAAATATTATGTTGGCATACGATGCAGATTTAGAATTATTCCGTGATAATTTTAAACGTTTTATGAATGAGCATATTGCTCCACATTATGACCAATGGGAACGCGAAGGAATCATGCCACGTTCTGTCTGGAATCAACTGGGCGAAAATGGCTTTTTATGTGTGGATGTTCCAGAAGAATACGGTGGTTATGGTGTGCCAACCTATTATTCATTAATGTTGGTTGAAGAATCGGCACGCGCTGGTTTTTGTGCATTATCAACAGCGATTTCTTGCCACTCTGAAATTGCTGCACCATATATTTTACACATTGGCACAGAAGAGCAAAAACAATATTGGTTGCCGAAAATGGTAACAGGTGAAGTAGTTGGTGCAATTGGTATGACTGAACCTGGAGCGGGTTCGGATTTACAATCAATGCGTACTAGCGCCATTTTGCAAGATGACCATTATTTATTAAATGGCTCAAAAACCTTTATTTCAAATGGACAACATGCTGATCTTGTGGTGCTTGCAGTAAAAACTGATCCTCAAGCGCGTGCAAAAGGCGTGTCATTATTATTGGCAGATACGCATCTAGAAGGCTTCAAAAAAGGTACAAATTTAGACAAAATCGGTCTGCATTCTCAAGACACATCTGAGCTGTTTTTTGACAATGTTAAGGTTCCTAAAAACCAGTTACTCGGTCAAGCTGGACAAGGCTTTGCTTATTTAATGCAAGAGTTACCGCGAGAACGTACAGCTATTGCATCTACCGCAATTGGCGCTATTCGTGGTGCAATTGATTTGGCAACTGCTTATGTAAAAGAACGTCATGCATTTGGTCAACCTATTTCACAGTTCCAAAATACTCGTTTTGTTTTAGCACAAGCAAAAATTGATGAGCTTGCTACGGCTGCTTTTTATGAGAGAAATGTTGCTCTATATCAAGAAGGTAAACTTGATGTTGAAACAGCAGCAGCGCTTAAAAGTTTCAGCACTGACATGCAAATGAAAGTTGCAGACAACTTGCTGCAACTTTTTGGTGGCTATGGTTATATGACTGAATATCCAATTTCACGTTTCTTTGTAGATGCACGTATTCAACGTATTTACGGTGGTACAAATGAAATTATGAAAGAAATTGTAGCGCGTGGATTAATTGGCAAAGCTTAATTAAGCAGAGAAAAACAGCCTGTCCTAGAATGGGCTGTTTTGTTTTTAACTATTTGGTCTTCTGTTGAATGACAGGATAGTCTTGTTGTTTCGGTAATTGCTGTAATGCATGATTCATCTTTCTTAAAAACTTATCTGCTTCATCTTGATGGAATGAATCTTCGGTGTATTTACTACGTTCTTGAAAGACGACACCACAACCCGTTATTTTCATATTTTCAGGATTAAATGACCAATCATTTGGATTCTTTAAGTTAATGTTTAAATCACTTTCACAGCTTTTCCATAAACGTAAAAATTCATTTGATAATTCTGCTTTAAATCCTCGTGCTGGATAGACCGAGAAGCCTTTCATTTCGGGATTAGAAAACTGTATAAACATATCTACTGGCATACCGCCCCAAATGATTGCTGTATCTGGTGGTAAATAGATGCCTGATAAATTTTTCTCTTTTAAAGCATGTGTTTGCTCATATTTCTGCCTAAAATGTTGTGACTGATATGTCAGCTTGGTTTGAGGTGGAATTGGAATGCCACGAACTTGGTTACTGACATTCGTCATATAGTACGGAGAATTATCCCTACCATTGCAACCTGCAATTATTGGACAACCGCCACAAGCCGTTAAACTAAAAGTTGTAAAACCCAATAGGCTTAAAACAATAATTTTATTCATTCTATTTTACTGTTGTTATGACATATTGGGTCAGTATAACCAATCTATATATTAAGAGGACTATCTTTAAGAACAACGAAATAATCATCTTTAAATGTAATTATGTTTTTACTTGGCTGGCTGCTGCAATGGCCCATCAAATAAAGATTTACAGCTTTCTAAATTTTGACAAGAAGCAAACATAAGCGCTTTAGGCAAGCTCGCATACAAATTTGTAATGTGTTGTTCAGCTGGATTATAAAAATGCCAATAACTAAATTGGTTTGAACGTTTATTTTCTAAGGCTTGAAAGAAATCTGCTTCATTAAATTTATTGTTAAGTTGAGTGTGAGGACCACCTTGCTCATGTGTACCGACTGTGGTCATGAGTAAAGGGGAATGATTTGGTTTCTGACTTTGCCAATGATTTAACTGCTGAAATAACATGCCTTGATCAAACCAAAGAGAAGGGCTTGCAGCAAAGTAACGCTGAAATGCATCTGGCTTTTGAAAAAAATGATAAAGAACCAATAAGCCACCAAAAGAATGCCCATATAGACTCTGTTGTTGGTTATTAATCGGAAATTGTTTTGCAATTGTAGGCTTGAGTTCGCTATTTAAAAAAGCAATAAACTGATCAGCACCCCCATATTTATATTTACCTTGTGCTTGAAATTCAGCAGAAGGTTTTGGAGTGTAATCATAAGCACGCTTTTGCACATCAAAGGTTTTTTGCTGAGGGTAGCCAACCGCTACGATCATGAGTGGATCTAGTCCTAATTTGGTAGAACCAGCGCCAATCGACTGAGCAATATTGGCAGCACTTGGAAATGTAGCATTTCCATCTAATATATAAAGTACTGGATACCCATGTTGGGGCGGGGCGACAGGTGGTTTATAAATTTGAATAAGATAATCATGGCCTGTATTTTTAGATTTAATTTGAAATTGTGCCTGATTATTTTGAAAAACGATTTTTGGTTGATTTTGTATAGGCGTTTGGGCGAAGGTAGAACAGCTTATTAAAGTACTCAATAAAAAACTAGTAGATAAAAGGAAAAATGATTTTTGCATAATGGGCGATAATAAAATTTATTATACAAATGATAAATGAAAATCATTATCAAATAAAGTAATCAAGAAATGGAAGCAAAAAGGTTAATGAAAAAAGCTCTTACAGCTATATTGCCTAACAAATCAAAGCAGACTATTGTTATACTCTCGTTTAAAAGATGATTTTACTGAGGCTGCATTCTAATGATCAACGATGATCAAAACAAAACGACTTCTCTTAGTTTAGAACAAATTCGTGAAGATATTGATAGTGTAGATCAACAGATTCAAGAATTATTAAATCGCCGCGCAAGCCTTGCTGAAGCTGTTGCTAAAGCTAAATTTGCTTCCGAAGAGAATCCTTTGTTTTATCGTCCTGAACGTGAAGCACAAGTTTTACGCAAAGTCATGGAGCGCAACCAAGGTCCTTTGTCTGATGTCACCATGGCGCGTTTGTTCCGTGAAATTATGTCTGCTTGCCTTGCTTTAGAAGCTCCGCAAAGTATTGCATTTTTAGGACCGGAAGGGACTTTTACTCAATCTGCCGTGCTTAAACACTTTGGTAAAGATGCAGTTGTTCGTCCATTACCAACAATTGATGAAGTGTTCCGTGAAGTAGAAGCAGGTAGTGCACATTACGGCGTAGTGCCAGTTGAAAACTCATCTGAAGGTATTGTGAACCATACTTTAGATTGTTTTAAAACATCGAATTTAAATGTGATTGGTGAAGTTGAATTACGTATTCATCATCAATTCCTTGTCTCTGAAAATACACGTAAAGACAGTATTAAACAAATTTATGCCCACCAGCAAACTTTGGCTCAATGTCGTCAGTGGTTAGATGCGCATTATCCGGGTGTTGAACGTGTTGCTTTAAACTCAAATGCAGAAGCTGCACGTCGTATTCGCAACGAATGGCACTCAGCAGCGATTGCATCAGATATTGCAGCAGGTATGTATAATCTTGAAATTTTACATAGTAATATTGAAGATAATCCGGAAAATACCACTCGTTTCTTAGTCATTGGCCGTGAAAAAATTCCACAAAGTGGCAATGACAAAACTTCATTATTAATTTCAGCACATGACCGTGCTGGTGCTTTATTAGAAATTTTAGCGCCGTTTGCAAAACATAATATTAGCTTAACAAGTATTGAGACCCGTCCAGCATTACCTGAAAAGTGGGCATATGTATTCTTTATCGATTTAGAAGGCCATATCGATCAAGAGAATGTTGCTGCGGCAATCAATGATATTCGCCCAATGGTAAAAGAGCTTCGTATTTTAGGTTCTTATCCTGCTGCCGTTCTCTAATTACTCATGTTGGAATAATGACATGCATCAAGATGGTCATGTCATTATGCTTAAAAACAAATTGCTCAAAGGTTTAAATCACTTTGAGCAAAAGCAAAGTTGAAGTTATGTCACACCCCCTATTTAAAAAAGTTGCATTTATTGGTTTAGGACTCATCGGGTCGAGTTTGGCACGGGTTATTGTTGCCGAAAAGTTGGCGACAACTATTGTGGCATCTACACGCTCACAGAAAACTTTAGAAGATGCAAAATCACTTGGCTTAATACAAGAAGGATTTTCTGATCCTGTAGAGGCTGTGAAAGGGGCTGATTTAGTGGTTTTAGCTTTGCCAGTACGTGCGACACAAAAAGTGCTTGAGCTAATTAAACCTCATTTGACAGAAACCACGATTGTAACTGATGTGGGAAGTACAAAAGGTAATGTCGTCGATGCAGCAAAAGCTGTATTTGGTGAAGATTTACCAGCAGGTTTTGTACCAGGACATCCTATTGCTGGTAGTGAGCACACGGGCGTTCATGCAGGTAAGGCCGATTTATTTGCAAATCACAAAGTTATTTTAACGCCGTTACCCACAAGTGCAGAATGGGCTGTTGATAAACTAATTCAACTTTGGTCTGCTGCTAAAGCTGAAGTCATTTGTATGGACGTTGCCAAGCATGATGAAGTTTTAGCACATACAAGTCATTTACCGCACTTGATGGCATTTAATTTGGTTGAGCAACTTGCAAACCGAGAAGATAATCTTGATATTTTCCGCTATGCAGCAGGTGGCTTTCGTGACTTTTCACGGATTGCAGCTAGTGATCCACAAATGTGGCATGACATTTTCTTTGCCAATAAAACAGCCATATTAAATGCTGTAGATGGCTTCGAAAAGCAACTAACCGTACTTAGAAAATTGATTGAAAACGAAGACTCTCATGCATTAATGGGTTTACTCGGCCATGCTCAGGCAGCACGTCAGCATTTCAATCATATGTTAGCCAAAAAACCTTTAATGGAGAAAAATAAGGTGACACAGCAATTCAGTATCTTACCGGGAAATAAGGCATTTAAAGGTAAATTTACCGTACCGGGTGACAAATCTGTGTCACATCGCTCCATTATGTTTGGTGCTATTGCAGAAGGCACTACGCATGTAACTGGCTTCCTTGAAGGTGAAGATGCTTTAGCAACTTTACAAGCTTTCCGTGATATGGGTGTAAGTATTGAAGGCCCTAAGAATGGGGAAGTGACCATTCATGGCGTGGGTATGCATGGTTTAAAAGCACCAGCGAGTGCCTTGTATATGGGTAACTCTGGAACCAGCATGCGTTTGCTTTCAGGCATGTTATCAGCACAAAAATTTGATTCTGTCATGACAGGTGATGCATCACTTTCTAAACGTCCAATGGAGCGTATTGCTAAGCCATTGCGTTTAATGGGTGCGCAAATCCAGACAACAGGTGAGAAAGGTACACCACCTGTAAGTATTACTGGTGCTCAGCAATTAAAAGGCATTCAATACGACTTGCCAATGGCATCTGCTCAGGTGAAGTCGGGTATTTTACTTGCGGGCCTATGGGCTGAAGGTGAAACTTCAGTCACTGAGCCAGAACCAACTCGTGACCACACAGAGCGTATGCTTCGTGCATTTGGTTATGATGTTAAAACCGAAGGCAACAAGATTTCACTCGTTGGTGGTGGAAAATTAGTAGGTACTGATATTCAGGTTCCATCTGATATTTCATCTGCTGCTTTCTTTATGGTGGGTGCTGCAATTACTGAAGGTTCCGATGTTGTTCTGGAAGCGGTAGGTATTAATCCAACACGTACTGGTGTAATTGAAATTTTAAAACAGATGGGTGCAGACCTGACTGTTGAAAATGAACGTATTGCCGGTGGCGAACCTATTGCTGATATTCATATTAAAGGTTCACGCACACTTAAAGGCATCCATATGCCTGAAGACCAAGTACCTTTGGCAATTGATGAATTCCCAGCTTTATTTATCGCAGCAGCTTGTGCTGAAGGTCAAACTGTATTAACTGGTGCAGCAGAGCTTCGAGTGAAAGAGTCTGACCGCATTCAGGTCATGGCTGATGGCTTAAAAATCATGGGTATTGATTGTACGCCAACTGATGATGGCATCATTATCGAAGGCAAAGGTAAATCTGGCGATTGGTCACCAATCTTTGCTGGCGGTGAAATCGAGTCACATCATGACCACCGTATTGCCATGAGTTTTAGTATGGCAGGTCTTCGTAATTCTGGTCCGATTACAATTCATGGTACTGAAACTGTGGCGACAAGCTTTCCGACTTTCACGGAGTTGGCGAATCGTGCAGGCTTAACAATCGAAGTTAGCCAATAACTTTTGACCTAAAACATTTTATAATTGCTAACACAATAGCAACGGCAGCAGCGAGCTAAAGGCTTGGCTGCTGTTTGTTTATTGCTTATGCTAAGTGCAGATAATGATAAAAGTGTTAGGACAAAGGATGAAAAAATTACAATTTATTGCCAGTTGCCCACAACATGGGGTGCTTGATCATCCACCAAATGAATGCCATATCACTCAAGAATATGTAGCGGCTTTACTGTTTAAACAATTGGGGCATTATGGCTTTGATGCACAGCATATTGTGCATGAACATGAAAAAGTAGAAGTGAGTATTGATAATCATCTTTTACCCTTGTCTATTACTTGCCAGAAAACAGACCATGAAGGGCATTTGATGTGTGAAATCTCTGCCAATCCAGATGAGGAACAAGACTGGTTTGAGAAAATCGAAACACAAAGCATTATTCGTCAGCTTGCACAGGCAGTTGAAAATAGTTTGAAGGCTGATCATAGCTTTTCAGCATTTGAATGGAAAAACTAAGCGCACGGCTGTTAAGAGTTATTCATGAAGTACGGCTTTTTAGAAAGGTCGTACAATCTCTTTAGATTAAATATAAAAATACAAAATCTTTCCCGAAATCCCTACCTATCTTTAATGCATTGTGTATATTGAAATTATTAAGATATTTACATAATTAGAGTGTGGTTTTCATGACACAAGTTGATATTGCAGCACTATCTCCTCAAGTGGTTTGGCAGCATTTTCAAACACTTTGCATTATTCCTCGTCCTTCAAAGCATGAACAGCAGCTTCGTGAATTTTTACAAAACTGGGCCGAAAGTCGAAATTTAGAAACTTACGTAGATGAAGTGGGGAATTTGATTATTCGTAAGAATGCGACTCTGGGTAAAGAACATGTGTCTGGCGTTATTCTGCAAGGCCATTTAGATATGGTCACTCAATCCAATACTGGCACAGTACACGACTTCTTTAAAGACCCGATCCAGCCAGTCCTCGAAGATGGCTGGTTAATTGCTAAAGATACTACTTTAGGTGCTGATAATGGCATTGGGGTAGCATTAGCTTTGGCAGTTTTAGACTCAAATGATATTGCTCATGGGCCAATTGAAGTTCTTCTAACAGTTGATGAAGAAGCAGGGATGAGTGGTGCGCGACTTTTACAGGCAGGTGTACTAAAAGGGAAGTGGCTATTTAATATTGATACAGAAGAGTGGGGCGAGTTGTATCTCGGATGTGCTGGTAGTATTGATGTTGAGGTAGAGCAGCCGCTTAATTATGAGCCAATCCCTGAAAATTTGAATATTGTTAATATTCAGGTGGCTGGTCTTAAAGGTGGCCACTCTGGCGTAGATATCCATTTAGGACGTGGTAATGCCAACGTTATTCTGGCTCGTTTTTTAAATCAGCATTTAGCGAAGCTTGGTGGACGACTTGTTGAGTTTATAGGTGGTACAGCTCGTAATGCTTTACCTCGCGAAGCTGTAGCAACCATTGCCATTTCATCTAACCAATTGCCTGAATTAGAAAAATTACTCGCTGAATATCAAACGGCATGGAAAGAACAGCTAAAGGGTATTGATGACAACTTGCAATTAAGTATTCAATCCACTGGTGCTAAAGTGACCGAAGTGATTAATCAACAACAGCAAAATGAATGGTTACAAGCTTTAGCAACAGGTCCTTATGGCGTTGCAAGTATGAGTCAGGTTCTATCAGATGTAGTTGAGACTTCAAATAATATTGGAGTGGTGAGACTAAATCGAGAAAGTGGAAAAGCTGTTTTAATGGTTCGTTCAATGGTGAACCAAGAAGCTCAAGACTTTGCAGAAAAAATTCAAAAACATTTCAGTCAATTTAATATCGGCTCTACACTTACGCCGTTAGTGTCGGGTTGGACACCAAATCCAGATTCGGCTGCTCTAAAGTGTTTACAGCAGGCCTATCAAAATGCATTTAACATTGAGCCAAATCTAAAAGTAATTCATGCAGGCTTAGAGTGTGGGATTATTGCCGAGCATTATCCACATCTACAAATGGTTTCTTTTGGACCCGATATTCAGGGTGCGCATGCACCAGGTGAACGAGTCAAAGTTGATACTGTAGAGAAATGCTGGAAGCTGTTGGTAACAGCTTTAGCATCTGTAGAGTAGTTTTTACAAATAAGAAGCTCAATTGTGAGCTTCTTAAACTTTAACTTTTACATGAAAATGATGTGGATTTAACTCGATAAACTCGATTTCACAATCAATAAATTTTTCAATCATGGCTGCTTGAGTACGAGTGTGTTCGCTAATACATTGTGCGGTGAATTCACCACCTTGACCTAGAGCTAAAGGTAGAAGTAATTGATCTGCCAAATACTCATCTACAACAGCCTGCGAAGATAAATATAGATTTACATCTTTTGCTAAATGATCAGCTATTTGCTCTGCACTTTTGCGCATCTCACCTAAAGCTGTAAACAGTTGAGTGTGATATTGATGAGTAACTTTCACATAGACTGTATTGCCTTGGCTAATTCCATTTAAATGAAATTGCTGCTGAGAGCTTAAGTTTAGTTTTTTACTTAATGTGGTTAATTCACGTTGTGCTATCTGTGCTTCTTCTGAAAGATTTAATACTGCTGCAAAAGCTTCATTGCATTGCAAAGCACCACGATCTAATAAATTTAAGCTGATTCGATCTCGCCATGGCTGAACGGTAATCTGAATTTCACCTGCACCAATTGGAAAGAAGCCAGCTTTATTTAATCTAAAATCGACGTTAATTCCAATTTTCGCTAGAGCAGGTAAAAAGCAGTGTTCAATAAAATCTGCTGTTGGTGCAAGTGGGTTATGTGTACCCCCTGAAATGGTGAGTTCGGTAGCTTCATTTTTTAATAACAAAACAGGTAAAAGCGTTTGTAAAACCAGTGTGGTACTACCCGCAGAACCGATTTGAAATTGATATTTACCACTTTGAACATGCTGAGGTGCGAAATATAAACGTTGGCTATGTAATTCAGCACCCTCTACATAAGCTTGGCTAATTTGTTGAGATGCTTGTACACAAACTAAATGTTGACGCATTAACCCTGGTTTTTTACGCCCAGCACGTATATTAATTAATTCAAACTGCTGGCCTGTAATCATCGAGAGGGCAAGGGCAGTTCTTAAAATCTGTCCACCACCTTCACCTTGTGAGCCATCAATTTGAATGACTTTTGGTATATTTACCAAAACTGTATTCACTTCTATTTTCCTTATTTTCTAATTTAATGAACATACTGTCAGTACATGGTAATGCGAAGTAATGTGTGACTTTGTTTTCGACAAAGGTTTACTAGGTGCATAGTGCTGAGCCTGATAAGTGAATATCGATGCACGGCTCACATGCTGCCATAGCCGCCTGAATTATTTTCAATCCCTCAGATCGGAGTAATGCAGGATCTTGTACTCGCCCAGTATGTCCAAACTTTGATTGTGAAAAGGATTTCACAAAATCTATTGTTTAATCGATTAGATCAATTTGCCAATTAGTAGCCTGAATTTTAACGTTTAAGTCACGGAGTTTTGCACTGATATCATCCGCCTGTTTTTGTAAGCTAGAAGCCGGAATGACCTTCTTCCACTTAATTTCACGTGAGCTATAACGATCAGGTTCTCGATGCGTATTGGCAATCGCATCGATTAAAATCTTATGCTGTTCAGCATAACTATCGCGCAAGCTTAATAGAGACAATAATACTTTGCCATCTTCCAGTTTTGCTTGTGCATTGGTCAAATGGATACGATAAATCAATTGATTGCTTTCCTGAGTTAAAGCAAATACTTGTTTGATGAGTTCATTTGGATCTTCACTAGGTTCATCACCGTCTTGTACCAATACATTCGCATTGATTCGTTGTTTTAACGAAGCGAGCTTTTTTTGTTGATCGCTTCGAAGTAAAAGTGCTTCTGCGAGTTTCATTTTATTTACCCGTATCAGTTTTAAGTGTTGGCTTCAAAAGTAACGAGAATTTCTGCATCTTTACCTTGGAGGTAAAGATGCTGCCAATGTTGGAGATACTTTGGAAGGTATTTATTTGGTGGCCTTATATAGCCCTGTTGGGAATCTTTTAATTCTCCGATTAGACCTTCAATATATGATTTTAAATAAACTGCAATTACCGTGAATTGCTTATCACTTAACGTAGAAAATAGATTTTTACGAAAAAAGTAATCTATTGTTTCCGTGGGTGTTCCTATACTTTTCATTTGAAATTGCCAGTCTAAAAATTGTGGATCGTCACACATTTTCTTCATGCTTCTCCAAATGGAGTTAGAAGTAAAGAATTGCTTGAAGTTCTCATAAATTGGCATATTTTCATTGAAATTTAATAGTTCTATATAACAGTCAAATTGTGGTTGAAATGCTGGATCTAAAGCATTTGCTGTTATACATATCCCTTCTAAAATGTGATTGAATTTTTCTATATCTATATTTTGCATAGCATTAACCCTTAACACACACCACTTGTCTTAATGTATAAACCACTTCAACCAAGTCGCTTTGAGCTTTCATTACATCTTCAATTGGTTTATATGCCGATGGAATTTCATCAATAACTGCTGCATCTTTACGGCATTCTACACCTTCAGTTTGGGCAATTTGATCTTCTACGGTAAAGCGTCGTTTTGCTTCAGTACGGCTCATAACACGGCCAGCACCATGCGAACATGAACAGAAAGATTCCTGATTTCCAAGTCCACGGACAATAAACGATTTCGCACCCATTGAACCTGGAATAATTCCATATTCACCTAAGCGCGCACGGACAGCACCTTTACGGGTGACCATTACTTCTTCACCGTAGTGTTCTTCCTTTTCCACATAGTTATGGTGACAGTTCACCGCTTCCAAACGTGCCTGAAACGGCTTTGGTACAATAGTCGCCAAGGCTTTAATCGCAGATTGCATCATGATTTCTCGGTTCTTCATCGCAAAGCGTTGAGCCCAACCCACAGCAAACCAGTAATCATCAAAATGTTCAGTGCCTTCGACTAGGTACGCTAAATCTTTATTTGGCAAATTAATGAAATGCTTCTGCATGTCTTTACGTGCAAGTTCGATAAAATGATTACCGATAGCATTTCCTACACCACGAGAACCCGAGTGCAACATAATCCAAACATGATCATGCTCATCTAAACAGATCTCGACAAAGTGGTTTCCAGTACCTAAAGTTCCTAAATGCTTGCGGTTGTTGGTGTTTTTTAAACGTGGATGTTTGGCACAAATGTATTCAAAATCTGCAACCAGATCAGTCCAAGCTTGATCTACCATTTCTGGTGGAGTTTCCCATGACCCACGATCACGTCCGCGCTTAGTCATTCCATGGGGAATTAATCGCTCAAGTTCAGTACGTAGAGCATGTAAGTTATCTGGTAAATCTGAAGCAGTTAAGCTGGTACGGGTTGCCATCATTCCACAACCAATATCTACACCCACAGCAGCAGGAATAATTGCCCCTTTGGTTGGAATCACGCTACCAATAGTTGCTCCTAAACCGAAGTGTACATCTGGCATAACAGCCATCCATTTATAAATAAAAGGCATTTGAGCTGTTTGTAATAATTGTTGTTTTGAGTTGTCATCAACAAGCACGCCTTTAGTCCACATTTTGACTGGCATAGTTTTTTCATTTTGCAGAACTTCATAAGAACGTTGTTGCTGCTTTTGTTCAAACTGAGCTTGTTGGTTAATTTCTTCAATGACAGACATTTTCTTTTCCTTTCAAAGCCTGCCTGCCAAGCGTTTGCAGGCAGGTGTTATTCACAATATCCGAATGATGTTGTGTGCTTTGTACTATTGCACTGAGTGTGCCAAATTTTAAAAATATACTTAATTAAAAATATAAGTTATTGAAAATAATATATAAAAATAATTCTTCTTTCTGCGTAACTAATTTCTGTTGGAAATTTTAATATTTAAAAGATATCTAAAAATATATTTAAATATCTTTTTGGATATATGTATTTAATGGGCCTTCCCGTTTTTATCGACTTTTAAAAGCTGTCCAGCTTCATTTAAAGTAAATTCATCAAAATCATTGGCTAAATAAAAATGACCTTTATAAAACTGGCGAACTTCTTCAGTAATAGCTTGTTGCCCAGCTTTATCCTGATGTCGGGGGCTAAAGTGCGTCAGAATTAAATTGCTTAAAGATTGCTGTTCTGCAAATTCAGCCACCATTTTTGCTGAGCTATGCATTGGACCTTTGCCGACTTTATCTAAAACCGTTTGCAAGTATGTTGATTCGTGAATAAGGAGTTGAGCATCTTTGCAAGCGTCAGCTAATAGTTCTGGTTGATCATTATCACCACCTATAATTGCATGAACTTGTTGATTTTGAATTTTGATAAAGTCTTGAGCTTTTAAAGTTTGTCCCTCAAATTCAACATTGTAGCCTCGTTTCAAATGGCCCCACATATCGCCTTGAGGTATGCCAAGCTGAGTTAGAGCTTGGGTATCTAACTTCTTCTGAATAGATTTGATATAAATGCTAAAAGCAAAACTTGGAACACGATGGCTTAGAGGGTGTGCTTGAACAATGAATTCGTCAGTGATCTGTTGTGGCTGTGTTGCTTCATTTACATCAATAAATTGAAGGGAATAGGGCAAATGTAAGTCTGTAAGCTGGGCAGTGATTTCAAACCATTGCTGAATTTCTTTCGGTGCAATCACGATTAATGGTTTGCTGCGGGCATTCATGCCTGCACTTGCCAATAAACCAACTAAACCATAACAATGGTCGCCGTGAACGTGTGTAATACAAATGGCAACTAGATTTTGTAGTGAAAGTTTAGCTTGTTGAACGCGGTGCTGTGTCCCTTCGCCGGCATCAATTAAAATCCAGTCCTTATTTTTGGTGTTACGAACTGCTAATCCTGAAACATTACGTGTCAGGGTAGGTACACCCGAAGATGTGCCTAAAAAAGTAAAATGAAGCATATTCTTGGAATTTTTTGGCCAAATGCGTATTGTATATTATAGACAGTTATAAAATTTTATAGAAATTATGGCGGATGCAAAGAAAACAGTCGTTATTGGCTTTGTCGGTTCTACACTTGATCAGGGGAGAAAGCCAGATCGATGGCAACGTTGGCGTCCTACGATTAGCTTGTTAATGCATGAAGATTTGCTTGTAGATGAATTGGTACTGTTACATGATCGACAACATCATAATTTAGTTAAATCTATAGCAGCAGATGCTAAAGAGATCTCTCCCCAAACTGAGGTTTCTGGACATAAGGTGAGTATTAGAGACCCTTGGGATTTTGCTGAAGTTTATGGTGCACTTTATGATTTTGTAAAAACCTATCCGTTTGATGTTGAAAAAAATAACTATTTACTGCATATCACAACCGGAACGCATGTTGCTCAAATTTGTTGGTATTTATTGGTAGATGCACATTATTTACCAGCTCAACTTATCCAAAGTTCACCTAATCAGCAAAAGACCTCAGAAGGTGAATATAGAATTATTGATCTGGATTTGTCTCGATACGATGTTTTAAAACAGCGATTCGATGATGAACAAAAACAAAATTGGCAACAACTTAAAGCAAATATTTCTACTCATAATAAAGCGTTTAATCAGCTTATTGAGGAAGTTGAATTAGTTGCAACCCGCTCTAGTGCACCTATTTTGATTATGGGGGCAACAGGGGTTGGTAAGTCTCATTTAGCAAAACAAATTTTTCAGTTAAAGAAAGATAAATTTCAATTAAATGGTCGTTTTATTGATGTTAACTGTGCAACTTTGCGTGGTGATAGTGCCATGTCAACTTTATTTGGTCATATAAAAGGTGCATTTACAGGAGCAGCTGCATCTCGTGCTGGTTTATTAAAAAGTGCTGACCAAGGCATTTTGTTTTTAGATGAAATTGGTGAATTAGGACTTGATGAACAAGCTATGCTGCTAAAAGCGCTAGAAGACAAAAGCTTTTTTCCCGTTGGAAGTGATAAGGAAATTCAGGCCGATTTTCAGCTAATCGCAGGTACTAACCGCGATTTACGTAATGAAGTTCAAGCTGGCCGATTCCGTGAAGATCTATGGGCTCGTTTGAATACGTGGACATTCTTTTTACCCAATCTAAAAGATCGTGTAGAAGATATTGCGCCCAATATTGATTTTGAGCTACAGCGTTTTGCTGCAATTCATCAAAGACAATTACGTTTTCAACGCGATGCTTTAGAAATGTATTTGAAATTTGCTAAATCAGTAGATGCATCATGGCAAGGAAATTTTAGAGATTTAGCAGCGAGCGTAACTCGTTTGGCTACTTTATCGCAAGGTGAGTTAATTCGCCGTGAAGCTGTAGAAAAAGAAATTCAACGTCTAAAGCAGCTTTGGCTTATTCAAGATGAATCTTACAATGATAAAAATACAGATATTTTGTTGAACTATTTAAGTCCTGAGCAGCTAGAACAAATAGATGAATTTGATCAGATTCAATTACGAGGTGTACTCAAAGTCTGTGAAAATTCAAAATCAATGGCAGAGGCAGGAAGACAACTCTTTTCAGTATCACGCCAACAACGTAATACAACAAATGATAGCGACCGAGTAAAAAAATATTTGGCCCGTTTTGGATTAAGTTGGAATAATTTTTAGTAGTTACAGTGCTTATCAAATGATGGACATAGATACAATCTATGCCCATCAAATACACTTTATTTCATAATAATGAAGCGTGTAATGATTTGACGAAGCTGTTTTAAATAGCCTGTAAAGAAGTGATTAGCGCCCGGTAAAATCGTAATTGGGTGCTTTTGCGGTTTTGCCCATGCAATTGCATCTGAAAGTAAAGTAATATCATCTTGCTCACCATGAATGAGTAGAATATCACCTTGAATTTCAGGAGTTTTATAGTGACGTAAACCTACTACAGTAGCTGTTGGTAAACCACATAAAATTAACTGTACAGGTCGTAATTCAGGTGCAAGCTGTGCAAAGCATTTTGCTAAAACATGTGAGCCAAAGCTAAAACCGCCTGCATAAAATGGTAGGCCTTCATGAAGCTTACGAACGTGCTCAATTACAGCTAAGATATCTTCAGTTTCACCATGGCCTTCATCATGAATGCCTTCACTGCCCCCTAAACCACGGAAACTAGGACGGTAAACAATACAACCATATTCATTAAAAATTTGGGTTAAAAGGGCAGGGACTTTATGTTGAGGGGTTCCACCTTGCAATGGGTGCGGATGACAAACAACCGCAAAGCCTTTGATTTCACCTTCAGGGCGGTCAACGAAAAGTTCAATTTTACCTACTGGACCCTGGATGAAAGTTTGCTCAGACATATAAGAACCGCTAAATAACAATACGTGATGCTATTTTACCGATAGTCGTCATTGAAAACACGAGTTAGCATTAAAAAATATCTACTGTTATAGTTGGTATTAAGAATAATTTTTTCAGGTTGTCTATGCTTGCTTTAATTTCTCCTGCAAAAACTTTAGATTATGAAACAGCGTTACCTACAGATGAGTTTACTCAGCCTCGCTTGTTAAAAAACTCAGCACAATTAATTGATGTTTGTCGCAAACTTTCTGCTTCGGAAATTGCGAGTTTAATGAGTGTCAGTGAAAAAATTGCCACACTAAATGCAGATCGATTTAGAGATTGGAATCCCGAATTTAATTTCTCAAATGCTCGCCAAGCAATCTATGCATTTAAAGGGGATGTTTACACCGGTTTAGATGCTTATCATTTAAAAGACAAAGATATTGATTTTGCACAGCAGCATTTGCGTATGCTCTCTGGTCTATATGGTTTATTGCGTCCTTTAGATTTAATGATGCCTTATCGTTTAGAGATGGGTACTAAATTAAAAAATACTCGCGGTCATAATTTGTATGAATTCTGGGGTGATATCATCACTAACCAAATTAATGAAGACTTGGCAGCAATTAAATCTGAATTGCTGGTAAATCTAGCTTCAGATGAATATTACAAGTCTGTCAATGAAAAGAAAATTAAGGCTGAAATTGTGAAGCCTGTTTTTCTTGACCAGAAAAATGGCAAATATAAAGTCATTAGTTTCTATGCGAAAAAAGCACGCGGTTTAATGGCTCGTTTTATTGTTGAAAACCAATTAAATAAAGCTGAAGACATCAAAGCGTTTAATACCGAGGGTTATTACTTTGATGCTGATAACTCATCGGCAAAAGAGTTGGTATTTAAACGTGATGAGCAATAATCTTAAGCGTGGTTAATAGATGATGCAGCTTTATTTATCAAAACTAAAGCATGTTTGGTTTGAGCTGCATCAGCATTATGATTTTTCTGAACCGCAGAAAATCTATGATGAACTTATTGCGGCTTATAGTGAAAAGCAGCGAGCCTACCATACCGTCCAACATTTATATGAATGTTTGAGTTTAATGGAGGCGGTTCAATACGAATTAAATGATCCGTATGCTGTTGCATTGGCTCTCTGGTTTCATGATGCGGTCTATGATCCAGAAGCTAAAGACAATGAACTTAAGAGTGCTGAGTTATTTGAACAATTGATGGCGCAAGATTTATCGTTCGAAACCCTAGAGAAAATAAAACGTTGGATACTTGCGACTCAAAAGCATGCATTAACCGATGAAATAGATTTGCAATTTTTGTTGGATATTGATTTAGCTATTTTGGCAGCAACACCTGAACGTTTTATCCAGTATGAACAGCAAATTCAGCGGGAGTATTCTTGGGTTGATCCAGAAGTATATTCAGTTAAGAGAAAACAAGTTTTAATACATTTTTATCAGTCTGAACCACTTTATCAAACTGGATATTTCCAAAAGAATTTTGAGTTAAACGCCAAGGATAATTTAAGACAAATATTGGAATAGCCTAAGTATATTAGAATAAAGCGATATTTTTTAAAAGGTAAAATGGTTATACGTTAGGAGAAAGGAATCACTGGAAAAAGCAGTGATTCCTTGGAAATAAATTACTTAAAGAAATAACCTGTTTCTGGCGAGCTTGCATTTGCCATACGTTTGCGTGGCATACGTCCAGCTAAAAATGCTTCACGACCAGCTTCAACAGCTTTTTTCATTGCGGAAGCCATCAAAATAGGGTTTTGCGCAGCTGCAATCGCTGTATTCATCAATACACCATCACAACCGAGTTCCATTGCAATAGCAGCATCACTTGCTGTGCCAACACCTGCGTCAACTAAAACTGGTACTTTCGCATTTTCTTTAATAATTGAAATGGTGTGTGGGTTTAAAATACCTAAACCTGAACCAATCAAACTACCTAAAGGCATAATCGCAACACAGCCCATACTTTCAAGTTCTTGTGCAATGATCGGATCATCAGAGGTATAGACCATAATCTCAAAACCATCATCAATCAAAGTACGGGCCGCTTTTAAGGTCTCGGTTACATTTGGATATAAGGTTTTTTCATCGCCCAAAACTTCAAGTTTTACTAGGTTGTGACCATCAAGTAATTCACGCGCTAGCATACACGTGCGTACTGCGCTGTCAGCATCAAAACAACCTGCGGTATTTGGCAAAATTGTATATTTCTCTGGTGGGATGACCGAAAGTAAATTCGGTTGATCTGGATTTTGTCCAATATTCACACGGCGGATTGCGACGGTTACGATTTCTGCACCACTGGCTTGAATAGCTAAATCCGTTTCATTTAAGTCTTTATATTTGCCAGTTCCGACCAATAAACGAGATTGAAAAGAACGTGAACCAATAATGAGAGGGGTGTCTTGCATGGATAACTCCGACTTAGCCGCCGCCAACAGCGTGAATAATTTCGATACGGTCATGTTGAGCAATAGAAATTTGCTCTAATTTGCTTTTAGAAACGATTTGCTGATTGTGCTCAACAGCAAAACGTTTTCCTTCAAGTGCCAACTCCTGAATGAGTTGCAACAGGTTTTGGCTAGGCGTGTCCGTTAATTCGCCATTTAAATAAATTTGCATGATCACATTCCGATTATTTTGCGTATTTGAAAGCATTCCAAGCCAAGACTAGCCATCCCGCGATCATTAAGGCTCCACCGATTGGCGTAATTGCGCCTAATATTCGTGGTAAACCTAGCGCCATGATATAAAGCGAACCACAAAAGAATAGAATACCAATTTGGATAAGCAAGAAAGATAACTTGATTGGGAAGTGAGGAAGAACCTTACTTAAAATACCAAGGGCTAGTAGGCCAAGCGCATGGTAAAAAAAGTAGTCGGTTGCAGTCTGCCACCAAGCAAGTTGCTCAGGACCCGCGTGAGCTTTAAGACCATGTGCTCCAAAAGCACCCAACATGACTGCAAAAGCAAGATTAAGGGCTGAAATGGCGATCCACATAACAAAAAACGCAACTGAATAATGAAAGGCAACGTTAACATAGATTGGGTTGGCTAAACATAGCCAGATAAAACAAAAGGGCGATTCGCCCTTTTATTTTTTTCATTTATTTCAACTTGCTGACATGGCAGTTTTAATCTTTTCCATCGCATTTTTTTCAAGCTGACGAATACGTTCTGCCGAAACATTATATTCAGCTGCTAACTCGTGAAGAGTAGATTTGTCATCATCTAACCAGCGGCGTTGTAAAATATTACGCGAACGGTCATCTAACTGGTCCATTGCATCATGCAAGGCTGAAGTACTTTGCTCTTCCCAGTCTTCGTTCTCGACTAAACGGGCAGGGTCGTAGCGGTTATCTTCAAGATACAACGCAGGGGCAGTATGTGGGGTATCGTCGTCGTCATCGCCTTGTGCTTCAAAAGCAGCATCATAAGCAGTTAAACGACCTTCCATTTCCAGAACTTGTTCTGGAGTTACATTTAAGTCATTAGCAATCGATTGAGCTTCTTCGAGCGTTAATTTTTTACTCGATTTTTTTAAACTACGTAAATTGAAAAATAATTTACGCTGAGCTTTTGTCGTTGCAATCTTGACGATACGCCAGTTGCGGATAACGTATTCATGAATTTCTGCCTTAATCCAATGGACGGCAAAAGATACTAAACGCACACCCATATTTGGGTCGAAACGTTTCACGGCTTTCATTAAGCCTAAATTACCTTCTTGAATAAGGTCGCCTTGTGGTAGGCCATAACCTGCATAGCTGCGCGCAATATGAACGACAAAACGTAAATGCGACATTACCAGCATTTTTGCGGCATCAAGATCTTGGTCATAATAATAACGTTCAGCAAGTTCTTTTTCTTGCTCGGCCGTTAAAATAGGAATCTGATTGACAGTACTGATATATGCACCAAGGTTTACACCGGGCGCAGACAATGACAGGGGCATCAATTGATTGCTGCTGTCACTCATGAGTTCTCCTTATAGGATCGAATGGGATAACCAATAAATTCATCTTAATTTGAATCAGCTTCATAATTAAGGAAAATTGGGTAGAGAAATGTAAAATTTTATGCAATTTCTAATCTTTTAGTTTAGCAAAGAATTATTGAGTTTCAATTAAATAGTGAAATTCTCTTTCTGATATGTGTGTAGTTTGACACGTAAAATGATGTAAACCACAGTAACGAGTTACATCAATTTCACTATGAGGATCTGAAGATTTTAATAAAAATTGTTGTTTGCCTGACGCTTTTTTAAGTTCACGTTTTAGCATTAACAAGGGCATTGGGCAGGGTTGCCCAAGGGCATTAATTTCAATGGGTGCTGTATTAGAAGAAGTATTGCTCATTCATCATCAAAACAACTAAAAAAAATATTCTAACAAATTTTTAATAAATACAGCATATTTTATGAAAGAAGATGCAGGAATTTCTATAAAAAATATTGTAATAAGCTGTTTAAAAAAAGAACTAAAAATAGGGGAAATATTTGAAAAAAATTCTATTAATTGTCATAAACCCGTGTTAAGCTCGAACCGTTTTAGGATTTACCACACAATCAAATTGATTTAATAACCCTATAACAAATGGATGTAACCGGAAATTGTTGATAGTTTTACAGAATGATTACAAGCTTTAAGATTATAAATATTTTAAAACCTTGTTTGCTCTGCTGTTTGCAACACCGGAAGGTCCTTTTTTCAACATCTGAGGATTGACTTATGACAGCTCGTGAACAAGGCGTAGTAAAGTGGTTTAATGACACTAAAGGCTTTGGTTTTATTCAACGTAACGGCGGCGACGATGTATTCGTTCACTTCCGTGCAATCGTAGGTGACGGTCACCGTTCTCTACGTGATGGTCAACGCGTAGAGTTTAGCGTTGTACAAGGTCAAAAAGGTTTTCAAGCTGAAAACGTTCAGCCTTTAGACTAAGACTAATTCATCTTTTTGATGAATGATGGACGCTCCAATTTTTGAATTGGGGCGTTTTTGTTTATAATGATCTTCTCATTCGAGAGATTGTTTGTTAGAGCGCGTATTTATGACATCTGGTTTTGAAACCTTGAATTTACATCCGCAACTTAAAAAGGCGATTGATGCTTTAGGGTTTACTCAAATGACCCCAATTCAGCAAAAGGTTTTAAAATATACATTAGCCGGGCATGATGCAATTGGGCGAGCACAAACAGGAACAGGTAAGACAGCTGCCTTTCTGATTAGTGTAATTAATGATTTACTCAATAATCCGGTTCAAGAGCAACGCTTCCGTGGCGAGCCTCGTGCTTTAATCTTGGCACCTACTCGTGAGTTGGCATTGCAAATTGAAAGTGATGCGAAATTTCTCACAAAATTCTCTAATTTACATTTAGTGACCCTATTGGGTGGTGTTGATTTCGATAAGCAGAAGAAGCAACTTGATGCTAATTTTGTCGATATCATGGTAGCCACACCTGGGCGTTTAATCGATTTTGTAGAACAAAAAGAAGTCTGGCTCGATCAAATTGAATTTTTAGTCATTGATGAAGCTGACCGTTTATTAGACATGGGCTTTATTCCTTCGGTAAAACGTATTGTTCGTTATTCACCCCGTAAGGAACAACGTCAGACACTCATGTTCTCAGCGACGTTTAGTTATGACGTCTTGAATTTGGCAAGACAATGGTTATTTGAACCTGTAACTGTTGAAATTGAGCCTGAACAAAAGACCAATAACGATGTAGAGCAACGTGTTTATGTTGTAGCTAAACAAGATAAATATCGTTTACTGCAAGATATCTTGCGTGAAGAGCCAATCGATAAGGTCATGATTTTTGCTAATCGACGTGACCAGGTCCGCCGTCTTTATGATCATTTAAAGAAAGATGGATATAGAGTTGGTATGCTTTCAGGTGAGATTGCTCAAGATAAACGTTTAAAAATGTTAGAGCAATTTAAGCAAGGTAAACATAATATTATGATTGCGACAGATGTTGCTGGTCGTGGTATTCATGTGGATGGCGTGTCGCATGTCATCAACTTTACATTGCCTGAACAATCTGATGATTATGTACACCGTATTGGTCGTACAGGTCGTGCTGGCTCACAAGGGGTAAGTATTAGTTTCTTATCTGAAGATGATGCCTTTTATTTACCCGAAATTGAAAAAGCAATTGGTAAAAAATTACCACTGACCAGATTAGATGGTTATTGCTAATAAAAAAAATCCCAATCAAATGATTGGGATTTTTTTTTATTAATTAATTTTACAATAGAAAGTAAGCGTTGTTTGGTAGTCATCATCTTTTGCTAAAGATGCATTTTTACCAGTTAATGTACCAATAACACCTGCTGCTGCTTCAACCATTTGACCGGTTTTTTCACTTACAACATCTTTTAATACACCGTTATATGTTGTTTTTTCATCTACAACGACTGGTGTAGTGTTTTTTGAGCAAGTTTTTTGAGCTGCAGTAATCGCATTATTTTTCGCAATTAAATTGGTTTTGCCAATACCTGTAACTTCAAACTGATTATTTTCTTTTTGAACTGCTAAAGTATTTTTAGGAGTAGTTGCGCAAGCACCAAGTAATAAAACAACACCGCTCATTGCGCTCGCTAAAATTATTTTTTTCATAATGCACCTAAAGTTAATCGCTAAAAGACATAGCTATTTGAACATAAGTTTTCTAGTTGATTTTGAATACGTTGTATGAGTTTTGATGTTTTGTATTAAAAAATGTCAAAGTGAGAGTTCGCTAATTTTATAAGCTAGATTCAATGGTGGATTAACGGTAGATTATGCTAATCTATTTTGAATTTTTGAGTTAGATCAATATTAATGACGGAATCAGCAATACAAATAATTCACCAAAATATTCATCAGCGTCAGTCTATTGGCCAATTAGTTGAGCCAGCTCCAAGTATAGAGCAATTAGAGTTAGCTTTCCAAGCAGCTTTGACTGCTCCAGATCATCATAGACTTAAGCCAACGCGTTTTGTAGTTGTTTCAGGCGAACAACGTGGTGCTTTTGGTGAAGTTTTAGCAAAGGCTCTAGCAGATTTAGGTGAAACTGATCCCGCTCAACTCGAACGTGTTAAACAACATCCTTTTCGCGCACCATTACTCATTTTAGCGCTTACACAACTACAAGATCACCCGAAAGTACCGCATTTCGAACAAATCTTAAGTACGGGTGCTGCAGTACAAAATCTTTTATTATCTCTACAAGCTCAAGGTTTTTCGACCATGTGGCGTAGTGGTGCAGTTGTCGAATCAAATTGGTTAAAACAGCATTTAGGTCTGCAACCTCGTGATTTAATTTCAGGTATTATTTACGTAGGCACAGCAGCTAAAGTAATTGCACCGCGTGCAGATATTGAAAGTAAAGAATTCGTAAAAGTTTGGCAGGCCTAAACGTCTGTAGAAGTAAGAAATAGGATAATAAAAGATGGCTGAATTTAAGTTTACAGATTTGGTGGAACCTGTTGCGGTTGATAAAAAAACCGCTTTACGTATTACCGTTCTAGGGGGAGGAAGCTTTGGAACGGCTATGGCAAATTTAGCTGCACGTAATGGTTGCGATACCATGATCTGGATTCGTGACGCCGAAACAGCTGAGGAAATTAATAAAACCCACATTAATAAACGTTATTTGCCAGATTTTATTTTAGAGTCATCATTACGTGCTGTGTCTGATCTTGAGCAAGCTGTATGTGACCGAGATATTATTTTAGTCGCAATTCCAAGTCACTCATTCCGTGATGTTTTAAAACAAATCGCTCCTTATATTACTGCACAAGCGGTTGTGTCTTTAACCAAAGGCGTTGAAGCTAAAACTTTCAGCTTCATGAGCGATATTATTCGTGAAGAATTACCTGAAGTTCCCTATGGTGTGCTATCAGGTCCAAACCTTGCAAAAGAAATTATGGCGGGTATGCCGTCTGGCACCGTTATTGCCAGTAACTCCGAATTAGTTCGTTATGCTGTGCAACATGCTCTGCATAGTGCTTTATTCCGTGTTTTTGGTAGTGATGATGTACATGGAGTGGAGTTAGGTGGTGCGCTTAAAAATATTTATGCGGTTGCAATGGGAATTGGTGCCGCTTACAAAATTGGTGAAAACACCAAGAGTATGATTTTAACGCGTGCTTTGGCCGAGATGAGCCGTTTTGCAGTAAAACAAGGTGCAAATCCGCTTACATTCTTGGGGTTGTCAGGTGTTGGTGATTTATTCGCGACTTGTAATAGTCCTTTAAGCCGTAATTATCAGATTGGTTATGCTTTAGGTTCGGGTAAAACACTTGATCAGGCAAGTAAAGAGTTGGGGCAGACAGCAGAAGGCATTAATACAATTGTTCAGGTGCGTGGTAAAGCAGAAGAACTAGATGTTTATATGCCTATCACTAACGCTTTATATGAAGTTATTTTCGAAGGGGCGCCTCCTTTAAATATTGCATTATCTCTTATGAAAAACGGACACCGTAGTGATGTTGAATTTGTTTTACCTCATCACGAAGTCTGAAGAAGAAATGTCATAAATTGTGGTTATAATGCAGGAATTATTAACAAGGAAAATTTATGCAACTGACATTGGTTCGCCATGGGGAAGCCGCTCCACCTGTAAATGGTAACGACACTAAACGCCCTCTTACTGCTCGTGGACATACTCAAGCAGAACAGACAGCAACATTTTTAAAAGATATTGTTAAGCCTGATATTTTTGTAGTTAGTCCTTTGTTACGTGCTCAAGAGACATTGGCACATATTCAAGCGTACTTTAAAGATGTGCCTGTGTTGTTATGCGATAAAATTAAACCGGATGATAACGCCAAAGAGGCAGTTGAGTGGTTGTCTCAGATTCCTTATGAGTCAATTGTGGTCGTGTGTCATATGAATGTAGTAGGGCATATTGCTGAACTGCTGACCCATGAAAACTTTAATCCATTTGCGTTGGCTGAAGCTCGAATTTATGATCAGGCTGTGATTGCAACTGGTTTATCAACACAAAAAAATAGTTTTATACCCACAATATAAATAAAAAGGTTATTTAGCCCATTATGCTGTATTTATGGATGCCTGAAACCAATGGAATATGGCATTGGTCTAACGGAGAAAACTGGTTGCAGGCTGAAAGCCTTGATCAATTAATACAAGACCTACAATTGCACCAAGGAAAAGAGGCTGTCGTCTTTTTTCCTAGTCGTCATGCTCAGGTATTCCAGCAACACATAGCAAAGTCTCATTACAAGCAACTTGGAGCAGATGGTGTTAAATATTTGCTTGAAGAGTTTGTAACTTTGCCTATTGATCACATGAAAGTAGTTCATCATTTTCATGCTGATCAATTAACAATATTGGGCGTTGCAAAAACTACTGTGGAAACATGGCAACATGCGATGAATTTGTTGCCAATCAAACTGGTTGCTTTGTTGCCAGACTTTTTGATTTTGCCGGAACCGCAAGAGCACCAAGTTATCCTGTGTAATATTGACCAAAAATTACTGGCGCGCGAAAGTAAATGGGTGGGTAATTCACTAGATGATTTGGGATTGTTTTTGGAATTCCAGCCAGTTGAAACAAACTATCAATATAGTGGGTTAACGGTAGAACAGTTAGAAAGCTTAGAAGCAGCTTCTAGTGTTGAGCAACGTTCAGAATTTTTTTATCAATTTCAGGGTTTAGATAAACCTAAACAGCATCCCTTTAATGTTTTACCGAAAGCCAAGGGACAAGAGCAAACTGTCTCAGGTTACTGGAAAGCATGTGCTGTTATTCTTTTAGCAATAATTGTGGTTCAGTTTAGCTATGATTTGTTGCGTTGGGTAAAATTAAGAAATGTAGCGAATCAAACAGCTGAGCAGACGATTGAACAATATAAATATTGGTTTGGTTCTTCTAGTCGCGTAAATGAACAAAATATAAAAAGCCAATTTGAAAGTCATTTAAGAATGAGCAAGCAAGGCGATACGCAAGCACTTTCTTTATTGAGTCGTGTTGGACCTATTTTGATGCAAAGACAAATTTTAGCTCAGCAATTAAATTATGATGCTTCTACACTAACCATGGCCTTGAAAGCAAAATCGGCAGATGATTTGCAAGCTTTAACACAGCAGCTTAATCAGCAAGGATTTAAGGCGGAGTTAGGTAATGTTCAAGCCGATGGTGGTGGGGCAATTGGGGTGGTGAAAATACAATAATGAAAATATTAGCTCAATTGCAAAACCGCTTTGATCAGTGGGTCGAACAAGTTAATCAATATTTAGACCGTTTGACTGTCCGTGAACGTATCATGGTGGTCTTTACTACAATTTTTGTTGTAGTGGCTATTATTGGGGCTTCACTTTGGAAAATGCATTCCTTAGCAGAACAGCAGCAACAGCGTTTAAATGATTTAAAAGATTTGATGGTGTGGATGCAAAGTAATGCAGTTACTATGAAACCTGCGAGTGAACTTGAGTTAGGGCAAGCAGAGAAAATACAACGTGTAGCTCAACAGCAAGGTTTAACGGTTACTTCTCAACAAAATGGTGAGCAGTTACAAATTATTGTTACTCATCAGAATTACGCAATTTTAGCGAACTTTTTAATCCAACTGGCGCAAATGGGCTTAAGTATTGAAAAAATGGAAATGGTTTCAAGTGAAGGTCAGATTAAATTAACAGCGACGGTTCAATAACATATTAAAATATGCTGGTCTTAAGCATGGTGTTTTGTGCTCCCTGTGCCTATAATATGCCTACCTAAAATCAGTAGATTGTGATTGGTATGTTATATTCACTTGCTCGCCCAATGTTGTTTAGTTTAGCACCAGAGCGTGCCCATGAATTAACATTATCTATGCTTGATAAAGCACATAAGTTCGGCCTACTACGTCAGAGCGTAGAAGCGAAACCAACAACTTGTATGGGAATTGAATTTCCAAATCCGGTAGGGTTGGCGGCTGGTCTTGATAAAAATGGTGCACACATCGATGCTTTAGCTGGGTTAGGGTTCGGTTTTATTGAAATTGGAACAATTACACCGCGTCCTCAATCGGGTAATCCGCAGCCACGCTTATTCCGAATTCCAGAAGCTCAAGCCATTATTAACCGTATGGGGTTTAATAATGATGGTGTTGATAAGCTGATTGAAAATGTCAAAGCTTCAAAGTTTAAAGGAATTTTAGGCATCAATATTGGTAAGAATGCTGATACGCCTGTAGAAAAAGCTGTTGATGACTACTTGATTTGCCTTGAGAAAGTGTATAACTACGCTTCTTATATTACCGTTAATATTTCATCTCCAAATACTAAGAACTTAAGAAGTTTACAAAGTGGTGATGCATTAACTGAATTGTTGCAAACCTTAAAAGAAAGACAACTTGAGCTAGCTGAACAAAATAATCACTATGTTCCTTTGGTTCTGAAAGTTGCACCTGATTTAACAGCTGAAGATGTTGAATTTATTGCAGCGCAGTTAGTGCAGTTTAAAATTGATGGCTTGATCGTTACTAATACGACCTTATCAAGAGAAGGTGTAGAAAATCTTCCTTATGGTAATGAGTCGGGTGGTTTATCAGGCGCACCTGTTTTTGAAAAAAGTACAGAATGCTTACGTTTGTTTGCCCAAACATTAAAAGGACAAATCCCGTTAATTGGCGTGGGTGGAATTTTGTCGGGTGAACAGGCAGCAGTCAAACAGCAAGCTGGAGCAACATTAGTACAGATCTATAGTGGGCTAATTTATACAGGTCCTATTTTAGTGAAACAATGTGTTGCAGCTATGTCTTAAGTGAATATGAACACAATTGATATCATTATTCTGATACTTTTGCTCATTGGGGGGCTAAACGGTTTGCGACAAGGATTTATTAAAGCCTTTGCGAACTTGGTAGGATGGGTCATTGCATTAATTATGGGTGCAAAATATGCTGTCCTTCTTGCTCCGTCTATGTCGGGTTTAAGTCATGATCCAGTTGTTCAAAAAATTGCAGCTTTTGCATTTATAGCGCTTTTGATCATTGTTTTAACATGGATCGTCTCTGCATTTTTAAATGGCCTCTTGAAAAGTCTGAAATTGGGGCCATTAAATCGTTTAGCAGGTGGTGCTTTTGGTTCTTTAAAGGGCTTGTTGGTTGTACTAATTACAATGCAGGGTGTAGGACCTTGGGTTGAAAGTTCACCGCACTGGAAACAGTCCAAATTTATACAGTTTTTATTGCCTTATGCGCCTTTGGCTACCGAGTTGTCTAAAGATGCTGCAAGTGAGGCATTTCATCAAATAACATCTGGAGGTAGTGCATCAGGCACTCCTCCAAAACCAATGGACGAATCGGAAGATTTAGAAAACCGATCCGACCATTCGACAAAGAATCCTTTTTATTAATTCCTAGCTTGTCTGCGAGGTTGCTATGTGTGGAGTTGTTGGTATAGCCGGTAAATCGCCAGTGAACCAAATGTTGTTTGATGCTTTAACGATGTTGCAACATCGTGGGCAAGATGCAGCTGGAATAGTAACCTGCCATGAAGGCCGTCTTTTCCTTCGTAAGGATAACGGTATGGTGCGTGATGTCTTTCATACTCGTCATATGAGAGCATTACTTGGTAATTATGGTATTGGCCATGTACGTTACCCAACTGCTGGTTCTGCGAGCAGTGCTGAAGCACAACCATTTTATGTAAACTCACCTTACGGTATTACGCTTGCGCATAATGGTAACTTGACCAATGCAGAAGAAATTCATGATGACCTGTTTAAAACAGATTTACGTCATATGAATACAGATTCTGACTCAGAAGTTCTTTTAAACGTATTCGCGCATGAATTACAGAAAAAAGGGACTTTAAATCCTACCGCTGACGATATTTTTCACACGGTTTCTCGTGTGCATGAGCGTTGCCAAGGTGCGTATGGTGTAGTGGCGATGATTACTGGTCATGGTTTAGTAGGTTTCCGTGATCCAAACGGTATTCGCCCACTTATTTACGGTTCGCGTGTAACTGAACAAGGTGAGATGGAATACATCATTGCTTCTGAATCGGTTGCTATTACTGCTCTTGGTTTCAAAATTGAGCGTGATATTGAACCGGGTGAAGCAATTTTCATCAATGCAAATGGCGAGTTGTTCTCTAAGCAATGTGCTGCTAATCCGAAATACCGCCCATGTATTTTTGAGTACGTTTATTTTGCTCGTCCTGATGCGATTATTGATGGAATCTCCGTTTATAAAGCACGTTTAAAAATGGGTGAAAAGCTTGCTCATAAAATTTTACGTGACTGGGGCGAAGACCACGATATTGATGTGGTGATTCCAATTCCAGATACGAGTCGTACTTCAGCTTTAGAACTTGCAAATATTCTAGGTGTGAAGTTCCGTGAAGGTTTTATGAAAAACCGTTATATCGGCCGTACCTTTATTATGCCGGGTCAACAGCAACGTAAAAAATCTGTACGTCAGAAATTAAACCCTGTTGAGTTAGAATTCAAAGGTAAGAACGTTCTATTGGTGGATGACTCTATTGTACGTGGTACAACGTGTAATGAGATTATTCAGATGGCACGTGATTCTGGTGCAAAAAAAGTATACTTTGCGTCAGCAGCACCGAAAGTAATGTATCCAAACGTTTACGGTATTGATATGCCTGCTAAAGCTGAGCTTATTGCTTCAGAACGCAGCGTGGAAGAAATCCAAGAAATTATTGGTGCTGATCGTTTGATTTTCCAAGAATTAGAAGACTTGAAAAATGCTGTACGTACCAGCAAAGTGCCTGACTTAACTGAGTTCGATTGCTCAGTATTTGATGGAATCTACGTAACAGGTGATATTGATGGTAACTATCTAAATAATTTGGAGCAGAAGCGTAATGACTCTGCTAAGAAGAAAAAAGATGGTTATATTGACGTTAATGTCGATGCTGCTTCTGTAGATTTAACAGGCATCAAAGAAGAATAGAAATAGCCGAAAAAAGCGGGTATTTCCCGCTTTTTTCTTTTATGATGAAACCTAACAATGTAATTGGGAATATTTACATTGAAAGAAGTAAGCCACTATCTCATCGAAAATAAAAATATGGCATGGTCCATCACTATGTGTTTGGTTGCTGTGCTGCTTACCATTTTTATCTTAAATTTAATTTTAGGTTTACTCGTTCATTTTTTTGATTATAGCCAGCCAATTTGGTGGCACACCTTAAGTCCTTACTTCGTTGCGCTATTACTTTTTATTATGGTTTGGTCGGTAGTTACCGAACTTTATATTCTGCGTAAAGGTGGGCACTCTTTAGCAAAACAACTTAAAGCACGTCGTTTGGTGAAAGAGGAGAGTACTCCCGAAGAACTCGCGGCATTAAAAATTACAGAACACTTAGCCCAAAATTTTTCACTTAAAGTTCCAACCGTATATGTATTACCTGATGAAGTTGGTGTAAATGCACTTACGGCAGGTTTCCATCCCAAAGATATCGTAATTATTCTGACATGGGGTGCTTTACAGAATCTGGATAAGCTTGAGTTATATGGTTTATTGGGCCATGAGTTTAATCAGATTTTATCGGGTGAGGCTGTTGAGAATACTAAATTAAAGATTTTATATAGCGGCTTAACAACTTTTAGTCAGTGGGGCAGTAAATTAGCCAAGCAAGGTTTTAAGCGCTATAGCCCCGGCTATAAACATAAATTTGAAACAGTTTTTGTTGCGGTGGGTGGAGTCATTTGGTTGGCTGGAAGCCTAGGTGTACTGATTACTCGTTTTATTAAATATTTGACTTTGAGTGGGCGCACATTTCGTAATGACCAAAAAACAGTGCGACTATTAAAAAATAATGCGAATACCCAAACCTTATTGCGTATTTATGTTCACCACTCTGGTTCGCAAATTCATAGTGCTTATTCTGAGTCGATCGCGCATATGTGTTTTGCTAACTCACTAAGTCCGCAAAGTTGGATGAATATTCATCCGAGTATTCGTGAACGTATTTATGAGTTAAATCCCACTTTGCTACAAGATTTACAATTAGAAAATTTAAAGAAACTTCGCAACCGTCCGTTGTTTAGCTTATTTCATTTCTTGGAAGAATCTGAGAAAGAAATTTATATTCCGTGGTCATCTCCACAGCCTCTACCTTTGTTAAGGTTGTCACCAATTAGTTTTGCATTAAATGATGCCATTAAGCCCCTGAGTAGTGATGTACGTCGAAATAAAAAGCGTCCTGAATTAATTCAGCGAGCATTACAAACTGCTACAGGTTCACGTGAAGTGATGGTCGCTATTTTGATGATTCGCCAATATCGGGAATTCATTCCAAAAGATGCACCTGTGAGTCATGCCATTATCGATGCATTATTGAATCTGGATGGGCGTATCCATATTCAAATATTTCATGATGCTTGTAAAAATATTGGGCATATACCCGCAAGTATTGCTCGGCAATTTCTTACTAAGCTAGCGCTTATTATCCAAGAAGATGGTGAGATTGGGTTGTTAGATGCACTTTTACTGGAGCGGGTTAAACATGAGTTGAACTTGATGCCATTACATTTACCGACTGCATTTGAAGAAGTGAAACCTCAAATTGTTCGTTTGATTGATGCTTTGCTTCATGTTCAGCAAATTAATAGCCCAAATCAATTAGAAGTACGTGAGCGTATTTTACGTTCGCTGCTCAATCCCGATGAAATGTATACCTATGATGAAATTTCAGATGAGCCATTAGATCTAGCTGAAATTTTAAATGATATTGCTGGTTTATTATTACGTGACCGTCTAAGTATTCTAGCTATTGCAGAAATGTGTTTGTGGAGCGACCGTATTATCACGCAAGATGAACTCGATGTGCTTGAATTGCTTTATTGGCGTTTTGGCTTTGAGACAGAAGAAATTGTGGATCAAATGCAAAAGAGAAATAGTGTGATGATTATTTAAAAGACATCTACGATTATAAAAACATCTGAATGAAATAAAACACTGAAAAAAAAACTCAAGCCCGTTAGAATGTAGATAGAGTAGAGGTATTGATTTACAGATGATTGGGCAGCAAAGAAATATATTGGCAACTTTGGGGATTGATGTATGGATTCCTAAGACACAGGTGTGCCAAAAAAATAATGCTCAAAGTCTCTGGCGAGATCAAGCTGCACCAGAAGGTGAACCAATTATATTGCCTTCTAAGAACAATCCAGTTGTTGAGCAACCGACAAAACCACAAGTCAACGAAGTTCCAAAAGTTGAACCTGAAATTGCGGTACCACTTCCAGTAGAAGTTCCGCCTGTTGTAGTACCTCGTAATGAAGTACAAGCTCCAGTGGTTACGATTGCTTCATTTGATTTGCAAGCTTTTGCGCTTGAAAAATGCGTTATTTTTTTAGATGTTACTAATTTAAGTGAAGAAGAAAAGCAGCTTTGGAATAACATCCAAAAAGCAAAAATAGGGCAATATGCTGAACTAAAATGGCCGTTTCCTTTAGCTAACTATCAAGACCAACGTGGTGCAGGTTCATATATTCAAGGATTTTTAGATGCTGTCGCAGCAGACAAGAAGATCTTGTGCCTTGGTGAATGTTCTTATATTCAGCATGCCAATATTATTCATTTGGCGAGTTTAAAAGAGATGTTGGAGAAACCACTCCTTAAAAAAAGGTTATGGCAATTAATGCAAGATAACAACGAGTAGTAGGGATTTACATGAAAAAAGTTGTAGTTTTTAGCCAAATTGATGAAGAAATTTTGTCTCGATTACAACAGGATTATCATGTTGTGGTTCTTAATCCAAAACTGGGTGATATTAATGAGCAAATTCGCCAACAAGTTGTAGATGCTGATGGGATGATTGGTGCTGGTCGACTTCTTAATGAAAGTAATCTTGCGCCTGCTCAAAAACTCAAAATTATTTCATCTGTAACAGTTGGCTATGACAATTATGATGTGGCTTATCTAAACCAAAGAAAAATCTGGTTATCAAATACCCCTCATGTTTTAACTGAAACAACGGCTGATCTTGCTTTTACGTTATTACTAAGCGCTGCTAGAAAAGTTCCTTTTCTTGATCATTGGACGAAACAAGGTGAATGGAAAAGAACTGTTGGGCCTCAGCAATTTGGTTTAGATGTTTTTGGAAAGACGCTAGGAATTATTGGGCTTGGTAATATTGGTGCTGCAATTGCACGCCGTGGTTTTTATGGATTTAACATGAATATTGTTTACCATAACCGCCGTGAAAAACCTGAATTGGCAGAGCCTTTAAAAGCACAATATCTTGGTTTAGATGAGTTATTGCAACAGTCTGATTTTGTGGTAACCGCAGTTGATTTAAATAATGAATCGAAAGCTTTGATGGGGAAAGCTCAATTTGAGCTTATGCAAAAGCACGCTATTTTTATAAATATTGCGCGTGGTTCAGTAGTTGATGAGCAAGCTTTGATTGAGGCCTTACAAAGCGGGGAAATCTTTGGAGCTGGCATAGATGTATACGAAAAAGAACCTTTACAAGATTCAGAGCTTTTTAAACTGTCAAATGTTGTTACTTTGCCTCACGTAGGATCTGCGACTGCAGAGACTCGTAAAAAAATGGCAAATCTTGCTTATAAAAATCTAGTTGAAGCTTTGGAGGATAAAACTCCTAGATATTTGGTAAACCCAAACTTTGCATAAATGATTAATAACACTTCATTGCAAAACTAAGCGATCTCGAGTGATATATTAAAAGTCTATTGATTGAACATAATTTTTTATGTTTATATCAGTAGACTTTTTTTGATGGTTTAATTTTACTAGAGAAAAACATTTGAGATTTTTGCCAATTATTTTAAGTACGGCTTTTATAACAAATGCTTCGTACGCGCAGCCTTTCGACCCTCAGCCTTCTGCAAATCAAGTAGAAATTCCAAATATTGGAAGTGGGATTGGTTTGCTTGATCAACAAAAAGAAAAATTTATTGGCGAAAAAGTTTTTCGTGAAGTTCACAAACAAATGCCCGTTATTCAAGATGTTTGGCTAGAAGATCAATTTTTTCAGGTATTTTCGAGTATTTTAAGTGAAACTCAGCTTGGGCAGCCGATTGGTCTAGTCGTGATTAAAGATCCACAAATTAATGCTTTTGCTGTCCCAGGTGGCTTATTTGCGCTCAATACAGGGCTTATTGCCTCAGCACGAAATATTGATGAAATTGCTGGGGTTATGGCTCACGAAATTGCGCATGTATCGCAAAGACATTTTAGTCGCTCTGAAGAAGCCTTTAAAGGTCAAACATTGCTAAGTCTAGCAGGACTTTTAGCGGGGGTGGCTATAGCTGCGCAGGGTGGTGGCGATGCGGGTGCAGCAGTGATGCTTGGAACCCAAGCTGCACTCATGGATAAGCAATTAACATATAGTCGAAATCAAGAGCGTGAAGCAGACCGTATTGGTATGCAATATATGTATGCGGCAGGTTATAATCCTCAAAGTATGGCTGATTACTTTGAAACAATGCATAGAGCTACAAGTCGGGTAAGTTTTTTACCGGATTTCTGGTTGACTCATCCATTGACGACTGAGCGTATGAGTGAAGCTAGGCTGCGTGCAAACCAGCTGCCTAGAGTTAAAAACCGTATATATGATGCAGATTTTGAGATTTTAAAATGGTACACCATGGTGGTTGCAAATCAGGCAACTGAACACCAACTACAAAGTTTAGCGTCCCAAAAAAATATTGCTGGTTTGATTGCTTTAGCAGCATTTTACACAAGACAAGGTGATTATGTACAAGCGCAGTCTACTCTAGATCAAGCGAAATCTAGTGGAAAGCCTCTTGTCACATTGTTGCAGACAGATATTTATCTTGGCCAAAACAAGTTAGATCAAGCTTATACTACAATTGCTTCTATGCAGATGACGATACCTGAAAATAAAGCTTTTAGTTATAAGTTGGCTGAGGTGCTGCTACGCCAAGGTAAGTTTGCGCAAGTTCAAACTTTGGTTCAAAGATTTATTAATAAGAATCCAAGAGATATACAAGGTTGGCAATTTTTACAGCAAGCTGCGAATTTGGATAAGAATGGACCTTTAAGAGCGGTTAACGTTCTACGCTATCGGGCTGAAGCAGAATATTGGTCAGGTAGTGAGGAAAATGCAATTAAATCAATGTTGCATGCTCAGCGATTGGCAAAAGATAATCAAGCAATGTCGGCAAGAATAGACAGTCGTTTGAAACAAATGCAAGATGAGCGACGAATGAAGATTTAAAAGTTATATCTTACTTAATTTGCAGATGTGCAAATATATACAAACTAAAGAAGCTTGATTGGAAGAAATATAAAATTTAAAAAGGGGAATTAAGCTAACTTAGCTTTAATTTTTGCTGAAACTTGAGCAGGATCGGCACGCCCGGCTATGATCGGACGTAGAGAATTCATCACCTTACCCATATCTTTCATGCTAGTTGCTTCTTGAGCAGCAATCGTTTGCTCAATGATAGAATCAAGCTCTTCCTCAGTCATAGCTTCTGGTAGAAACTGAGAGATAATCTCAGCTTCGGCTTGTTCTTTACTAGCTAAATCATTACGACCAGCACCTTCAAAGGCTTTGATCGATTCTTTACGTTGTTTAATTTGCTTTTCAATGACCGCAAGAACCTGAGCGTCGTCAAGCTCTTTGCGCTCATCGACTTCGATTTGCTTAATTGCCGCTTGTAGACTACGCAGAACCGTCACTGTTGCCATATCTTTGGCACGCATAGAAGTTTTTAATGCATCAGTAATTTGGTTTTTTAAAGTAGTCATAATTCAGCAGTCAATCACAAATTAATTAGTAAAGGCGAGTAGTACGTACAGATTCGCGAGCCAATTTCTTTTGGTAGCGTTTAACTGCTGCAGCTTTTTTGCGCTTACGTTCTTGAGTTGGTTTTTCGTAGAATTCGCGTTTACGAACGTCAGCTAAAACACCAGCTTTTTCGCATGAACGTTTGAAACGACGGATAGCTACGTCAACTGGTTCGCCTTCTTTCAACTTAACTTGTGGCATGTAAAATCCTCTAGATTATGGATAAGATCAGGCACACCATTGCGCCGGATCACAAGTGAAGGTCAGTATTTTACTCATTTACAACTCATATCACAAGTCTATAATAGCGATTGCAATATTTTGACTCATATAAAAGGCAGTTTTGATGATTGTTTTAGGCTTGGAAACTTCTTGTGATGAAACAGGGTTGGCACTTTATGATAGCGAACTCGGCTTACGGGGACAGGTTCTTTATAGCCAGATTAAACTTCATGCCGAATATGGTGGAGTAGTACCTGAACTTGCTTCTCGTGACCATGTGCGTAAATTAATTCCTTTAATGAATCAATTGCTTGAACAAAGTGGTGTAACAAAACAAGAGATTGATGCGGTTGCTTATACGCGTGGTCCTGGTTTAATGGGAGCATTAATGACAGGTGCACTGTTTGGCAGAACTTTAGCTTTTTCTTTAAATAAACCTGCAATTGGTGTTCACCATATGGAAGGTCATATGTTGGCCCCATTACTTTCAAGTCAACCACCTGAATTTCCGTTTGTAGCATTGTTAGTTTCAGGTGGACATACACAATTGATGGCCGCCCACGCTATTGGTCAATATGAACTATTGGGTGAGTCTATTGATGATGCTGCGGGCGAAGCTTTTGATAAAGTTGCAAAAATGATGAGCTTGCCATATCCAGGTGGGCCAAATATCGCAAAACTTGCATTATCTGGTGATCCATTAGCATTTGAGTTTCCAAGACCTATGCTTCATCAAGGCTTGGATTTTTCTTTTAGTGGCTTAAAAACAGCTGTTTCTGTTCAATTGAAAAAATTGAATGGCGAAAATCGTGACGCTGATATTGCTGCTTCATTCCAAGAAGCAATTGTAGATACCTTGGTAAAAAAATCAGTGAAAGCTTTAAAGCAAACTGGACTTAAACGTTTAGTGATTGCAGGTGGAGTTAGCGCAAATTTAAGACTACGCGAGCAATTAGAAACTTCTTTGGCGAAAATTAAAGCGCAAGTTTATTATGCTGAGCCTGCTTTATGTACTGATAATGGGGCAATGATAGCTTTTGCTGGATATCAACGTTTAAAAGCAGGTCAGCATGATGGGTTAGCGGTAACGACCACACCAAGATGGCCAATGACTGAACTCACTATTCCTGAGTAAAATTATTCATCGTCAAAGGCCTGTTGGTTTTCGATATCAATGTATTCGATATAACCGCGGCCTTGTACTTCATTACCAAAATAATGACCTGTAAATATATAGCTACTCGCATAACCTCGCCCATGACCATAGCGGAATGGGCAGTCAATTTCTGCCTGAATGTTTAAGATAATTTGCTTTGCCTCATTTCTAGCGATCCAAGAAAAATATTTTGGAAGTCGCATTTTTTGCCCACTAGGTGAAACAAAGTCATCAACTTGATGCGAAATAATATCAAAGCTTACATCTGTATAAATTTCAGCTGGTTGGTCCAGATGTCTAATATGTAGGGTATATGCAGCTGTTTGTCCTGCAATATCGGCTTTGGTAAGAAGAAGCTGAGTGGTTTCATTTAAATTGATGATTTGATAAGTGAAAAAATCAAGTGGTAGTTTATATGCATCAGGAATAAGTTTATTTGTGATGGAGTGAGGACCAACTGCTCGAGCATATTCGTAAGTACAAAGTCCTTGGGTTTCAATGCGTTCTGCTTGATAGTTTAGAAAACCTTTAAACTTTGCCAATAGGCTAAAATGATCATAGATTGGTGTTTTTATAAACCATGAAACATGTGAAGTGATATCGATATCAAAGTCGAAATCAAACCCATCATAATCTCCATTAATATGGATGTGCGGAAATTTGCCTTGAATTGAAATTTCCTGACCTAGTTCTATTAAGGTCCCATCTTTATTAATTTTTGTATCTTCGGGAATGACATAGGCCTTCAATAAAGCTTGTTCCAGAGCAGCTGTGCTTGAAAAGAATGTAGCTGTTTTTCTAGGATTTCCAGTGATGATATCATCATGGTCAAAAGCAAGTGCACCTGGTGTACCGATTAAAATCATAATATTTAAGTAACGATGCGGCTCTGGTAAAAGCGGGAAAAAGATGCCGTAATGAGTCCAGCTATAATATTTTTCGTCAACTCGTGGATGGATGGTATGAGCTTGAGTAAAAGGAAGAGTTGAATATTTTTTTGCTTGGTCTAAAACGCCTTGTGCAAGTAATAAACTTTTACCAAGCGCTTTACTAGCTGTAGAAATTTTTGGCAATTGTTTTTTCATATATAAACCTAAAGAAGGGCTATCTTTGTTTTAGGTTATGAAAAACAACTGCCAAAGCTAAGCGGTTTATAGGCCAAAGCTAAGGCTTTGCGGGACATTTTATTTAATTGTTAGACAAATCTTTTAATGCGTTTAAACCAATCCAATGCTTAGAAAACTGATAAGCCGCTCGACCAGAGCGCTGACCCCGCATCTGACACCAACGTAGACTTTCTGCACGAACTTCATCATTGAAAGGCATGTTTGCTTTATCAAGATAATGCTCAACGATTTCTAAATATAGGTTTTGATCCATTGGATAAAAAGATAGCCATAGACCAAACCGATCCGACAAAGAGATCTTTTCCTCAATCGCTTCTTGTGGATGTAGTTCAGTATATTGGGGAACATCGACCTTAGTTACAGGTGTATTTTCATGCATGAATTCTGGTAACAGGTGGCGACGGTTACTGGTTGCATAAATAATAAAATTACTTGAACCTGACTGTAATGAACCATCTAATACACTTTTTAGACTACGGTAATTTTCATCTTCCGCGTTAAAAGCCAAGTCATCACAATAGACGATATATTTTTCAGGGCGATTTTGAATGAGTTTTTGAATTTTGGGTAAGTCTGATAAATCATCACGTTCAATTTCAATTAAACGTAATCCTTGAGGGGCATACTCAGTTAATAAAGCACGAACAATAGATGATTTTCCTGTACCACGTGAACCTGTTAACAGCACATCATTCGCTGGTAGGCCATTTAAAAATTGCAAAGTATTTTGAATAATTTTTTCTTTTTGACGCTCAATGCCTTTTAAGTCATCAAGATAAATATTTTTTGGCTTATAGATGGCATTAAGTTGCTGATTTTCCCATCTAAAAGCAGGTGCAGTAAAATCTGTTTCTTGTCGAGGCTCAGGCAAGACTTGCTGTAACTGATTTAATACAAGTGATAATGTTTGAACTAAATTGTCCGGTAAATCAATGGTAGCCATGGTAAGTCAATCATGTTAAACAGTGTTTGATAGGATACTAACACCGAAATTAACAGGCTGACAAAAAACTTATTGCCTATACACTTTATCGGTTTTGCAATTGATTGAAATGTTCAGACCGAGCATAGTGTTGTGATGTCTATTCAGTAAAATCATCTGTGAAGATGAGGACGAAATATGTTTGAAAAAATACGAAGTGATATGAATCCACATCAGGCTTACCGTATCAAAAAATTACAACGTCAATTAGACATGGCTGAATCTTATGAGGAATGGAAGTCTTTTGCATTAAAACTAGATGAAGAAACAGGTGTGCAAGAGTGGAAGTTTGATAATAGTTCACCTTACTTCGATGCCGAACTCATTTCTTATCGATACACTTTGCTCAAAAGATATCGTCAGCAACATCGCACATTAGACCTCATCTATTTACTTAAAGAGGGTCTAACCTACGATATTGCAAATATTGGTCATCCAATGCTTTTTGCTGCAACACATGTCGGTACAAAAAAGTTAATTGAAGACTATATTGAAGAAGTTAGTCAAAGCTTGGCTTATATCGCTTCAAGTGAATGTATTACGTTTCAAAGAAAAGAAAAAATAGAGTTTTTTGAAAACTGTGAAAAGGCGTATGGACAACCTGCACTTATGTTTTCGGGCGGCGCGACTTTAGGACTTTTTCATACGGGAGTATGTAAGGCTTTAATTGAACAAGACTTAATGCCTAAAGTGCTCTCTGGCTCAAGTGCAGGGGCAATTATGACAGGTATGCTTGGAACCTCTGCCAGTGAAGATATCCAAAACTTATTAAATGGTGAGCAATTTTTTAGTGATGCTTTTCATTTTAGGAAATTCCGTGAACTTATTAAAGGCAATGGTGGAATTGCCGATGTTCAATATTTGAAAAAATTCCTCATTGAGAATTTAGGTGATCTTACGTTTGAAGAGGCTTTCAAAAAATCTGGTTTAAACATTAATGTGGCAGTGGCGCCATATGATGCAACAGAAAACCCAAGAATTATGAATGCCATTATGACACCGAATGTTTTGGTGTGGAGTGCTGTATTGGCTTCATGTGCTGTGCCAATTTTATTCCCACCAGTACGCTTAACCAGTAAACGTTATGACGGTGAACATACACCTTATATGGCAAATACAAAGTGGGTAGATGGAAGTGTAAGAAGCGATTTCCCACAAGAAAGAATGGCACGGCTTTATAATTTAAACTACACCATTGCGAGTCAAGTTAACCCACATATTGTTCCATTTATGCAAAATGATGCGGATCGCTTCCGTAAAGACGTTTTAAGCTGGCCTGAAAGAATTCTAAGACGCCAAGGTAAAGTGCTATCAATGGGTATCATGGATTTTACGCGTCAACGACTTGGTTCTATATCTCCAGTTAGAAGATTGTTAGATCATGGATATGGCGTAATGGGACAGCGTTATTATGGTGATGTAAATATCATTGCTAAATATAGTCTAAGTCACTATACCTACACTTTGCAAAACCCGCGTCCGCATCTGTTTAAGCGTTTGCAAAGAGAAGGGGAACGTGCAACTTGGCCAAAAATTTCTTCAATTGAAACCCATGCTCGTATTGGTAAGACAATTCAGCATTGTTTAGAAGTTTTGCGCTTTGAAGAAAAGAAACAACAGCCTGAGTCTTACTATGCTGAGGCATGATTTTGCTTCGCATATAGAAAACTTAACATGTGTAACAAAGCCAACAAGTGCAGCGTTAGGGCGGTGTTTATGGACATGTACCATAGATACCGAAAATTACTGGTTAAAATATCATTTGCCTGAAACCCATGCTCAAAGTGAGCAAGATTTCATGCATGAGCAATTATTTTACGAAGAAATTCACTTTAAAAAACCTGCATGGCTTTTACCTCATAAATTAATTGAGGTCAATTTAATCCCTCAGCTAGGCCATTCTTTAGGTAAGGTTTTAATTTTACCTGATAGTGATGTGTGGTTCGGTTCATTGGCTCGTGAAAGTGATTTAACTGATGTATATCATAAGATTTGGTTCGCAATAAATAAGCTTGCAGAACTTCATGAACTTGGCTGGATTCATGGAGACGTTAAGGCAGAGCATTTTAGAAGGTTTCAGCAAAAGCCTTATTTAATTGATTTTGAAAAAGCGAGATCTATCTTAAGTTGCGATACAGTTATGGATGCAACACCTCGTTATATGGCTCCTGAGCTATTTAGAGGAGGGGGTAAGGGAATACAAAGCGATTTATATGCATTGGGTATCGTTTTATATGAATGGTTAACACAAACTCGCTTAGAAGCAGGTAGTTATCGTGATTGGGCAATCTTGCACTGTCAAAATTTAACCATTCAATTACCCGCGCAGTTTTTGATTTTTTATTCCTTACTTGCAGGTTTATTACAAAAACGGCAGCAAAATCGATTTTCAAATGCTGATGAAGCAATAAATTGCTTAAAACAGATTCAAATTGATAAAAATCATTGATCTAGTATCTGTATACAATTTACACGGTTAGTTTTTTTTAGAAAAAAAACACTTGTCACTGTCAGATCTTATCGCTAATATACACAGCCATCGGGGGCGTGGCGAAATTGGTAGACGCACTGGATTTAGGTTCCAGCGCCGCAAGGTGTAAGAGTTCGAGTCTCTTCGCCCCCACCACTTTAAGTTAATAACTTAAAGTTTGATGTAGATGTTAAGTCATCTAGATCTTGGAAGAGGATTGGTGTAATGGTAGCATGACGGTCTCCAAAACCGTTCGTCAAGGTTCGAGTCCTTGATCCTCTGCCACATTTATTTTAAATAAATGTCCCAGATGGGGGCGTGGCGAAATTGGTAGACGCACTGGATTTAGGTTCCAGCGCCGCAAGGTGTAAGAGTTCGAGTCTCTTCGCCCCCACCATTGAAAAAAGCAAGACGATGATCTTGCTTTTTTTATGATTAAATCTTGAGTGTTTAATCATGAATATAGAGGATTGGTGTAATGGTAGCATGACGGTCTCCAAAACCGTTCGTCAAGGTTCGAGTCCTTGATCCTCTGCCATAAAATAAGGCTCCTATTCAGGAGTTTTTTTATTAGTTATATTTTTAAAAATAACTTTTCATTCGTGCTCAAGCAATTTTCTAAATAGATATTTTTATAGCTGTTGCTTTTCAATGTTTTTATCACATCATAGATTGTTTTTTAATTAAGCAATATACTGAATTTCTTAATCTTTTTATTAAGCTATTGTTTTATATTTATTTAACTTAAGTTTTGGAAATTATTTATATAAAAGCCTTGAATACAATTTTATTTCATGTATGATGCTGTTAACTAGAAAAAAGACTTGTTAGTAAATCTTCTTTTAAGTATCGTAGTTTTAGTCATAATCCTTCGTTTTTTAAGATATTAAGCTCAATTTGTTATTCTTTTTTCAAAGTTATGATAGGGTCATTATTTAATGATTCTAAAATATTAGAAATCAGTAGGATATATCATGTCTAATACAGTAAGTGGTACAGTAAAGTGGTTTAACGAAACTAAAGGTTTTGGTTTCATTCAACAAGACAACGGTCCAGATGTGTTCGCTCACTTCAAAGAAATCGCAGGTTCTGGTTTCAAAACTTTGCATGAAGGTCAACGCGTAACATTTACCGTTACTCAAGGGCAAAAAGGCCCAAATGCTGTAAATATTATTCCACAATAATATAACAGCAAGTAAAAAAAGCACTTTTTAGTGCTTTTTTTTATTTTAGCTTTTAAAGCAATTTATTGTTCTTTTAGAGCATTAGAAGCCCTCAATAGTAGGGCTTTTTATTTTCTTGTTAATATAAATCATTAGTTATTAAGCTCTTATAGTTAATAATCGAACATATTTTTAAAATAAACTTTAGAATATGTGTGAAATATAAATTATTAGTAATAAAGATATGGTAGATTAAAAAATCTTTAAATAAAGAAATTTTATATTTCACGGAACTGCTAATGAACGTTCGCCTGTGTTATGCCAGTCAACGTAACGAAAAAAATGAAGATTTGTTGCAAGATTTACGTGATATTTTGACAGAAGCACGAGATTTCAATGATTTGAATCAGATCTGTGGGGTGCTCTATTATGCCGATAATGCTTTCTTTCAATGCTTGGAAGGTGAGCGAGAGGTGGTTGAACGATTATTTGAAAAAATTACAAATGATGAAAGACACCACAATGTTAAATGGTTGTGTACATATTCCATTGAACAAAACTCGTTTCAACGATGGTCAATGAAATATGTACAACGTAATACAAATATCGAATCTTTCTTTCTAAAAATGGGAGAAAGTACTTTTAATCCTATTCGTCTTGATGAGCAAAACTTAAAAGCTTTCATCAATGAATTAGTCATTGCCGAACAAACTAAAATTAACACAGTTAAGAAAGTGGGTATGGTGAATCGTGGGGTGAAACCGTTTTAGCTATTTGGCTATCACGCCAATATGGATGGTCTTGAGTTTAGGTAATATTTTAGTCATGACTAAATATACAATAACTGAACTTGCGAGCATCCATATCACTTCTAAGCTTTGACTAATGACAAACATAGCCCAATAAAAAAAGCTAAATAGGGCGAGACAGAGTCCACTACCTTTAAAATACCAAGTAATAAATATTCCAAACAGTGCAGAAGAGAGAAGAAGATTAATCGTCTCGTTCATTCCTATGTAATTAAAGAAAATAATCAGTAAGCATAAAGCTAACATTGATAGTAAATATACAAATATATTTTTTGCAATAAACATTTTCTATACCCTATCTGATGATTAAAAAAGTATCTTTCCTCTGTTTCCAGAGGAAAGATAGTACATATTAATTTTTGAGATTCTTTTTCTATTATTAAGAGTTTTTATATTAATAAAGATGACTTTATCATTTTCTCCAGATCTCTTTATTAATATTCAGCTTTCTATTTAATAGTAAAGAGTGCTTATATGTACTGAAATTAATTATAAGAAAAACAATCATTTGGGTTGTAAGCTTTGGCTTACATAATTGTGAGAGATTGCCTACATTTGTATAAATAATGATCAAATTTTACAAAATTAAATTTATAAAAAAATTTGTTTAACAAGAACTTAAGTAAATATATTGTTTAGATGAGCTTTACATAAATAACAAAAAGTAACATCAACTTTAAGAGATACGTTTCTTAAAATTTATAAATATTAATAAGAGAAAATTAATCCATTTAAAAAATTTTAACATTTGATAAAATATTGTTTTATTAAATTGTGTTTTTAATAAATAAAATTTATGTATTGAAGGGTTTTTAATGTGATTAATAGTGAGGAAATTATATTTATATTTTTGAGTTATCTAGTAATGAGCTGCTTTTGAATTAAGAGAAAAAACTACTGCAATATAAATGAAACTAGAATATCAGACTTATAAAATTTGAATTATGGCCAGCATAGAACTGACTACACTGGCTTTACTGCTTTTGAATTAATTATTCTGAACGAGTAGCTAACCAAGTACTCACTTCTGGCCAGACCGTAGTGGGTGCTTGACTACCAGAAACTACGCCCATATGACCCCCGGGTACCACCTTAAATGTTTTGTCTTGGCTACTAATTAAATCCATGAGTGGTTTAACAGCATCAGCTGTGACAATGATATCTGTGTTACCACCGACAGCTAACACAGAGCATTTAATGTCTTTTAGATAGGCGGTAAGTTCACCAAATTTAACTACACCTTTAGACAGTTCATTATCAATCCAGAAACGGAGAATAATATCGCGCATGACACCGCCCGGATAGGCCAACATATTATCGATAAATGAGCTTGAGGTTGCATGGTCGACAATAAACTCTCGGTTATCTAGATTCTTAAAAAGTTCCCAATATGTTTTCAGATTTCCAATCGGGTCAGTTAATTTAAAACCAAGGGTATTTTGCCAACCATGAATATGAAATGCTTCACTTGGTACATGATGACGAATACGAAATGGCGTATGTTTGCGAACCCATTCGGCAGGTTTGGTAAGACTACCGTATAGTTTCCCCATATAACCTGCTTTGTGTGTGTCGATAGGGGAAGCGAGAATAATTAGATTTTTAATATCTTTATCTTTAAACAATGCGGTATAGCAGAGCGAAAGTGCGCCGCCTAAACTCCAACCATGCAAAGAAAGCTGTTGCTGACCACTGTGTAGGCGAACTTGCTTTAACATCTCTGGCATGAAAACTTTAATATAAGTACCGAAGTTGTATTTTGCTTGGTGTCGGGTTGGTATGCCCCAGTCAATTAAGTAAACATCAAACCCTTGGGCTAAAAAGAAACGTACAAAACTACGAGTAGGGAACAAATCGTAAATGAGCATGTTCACTGCTAGTGGTGGAACAATAACTAAAGGTACGCGGTGTTTAGGGGTAGAGGTATCAGTCTCATTTTTATAATGGCGTAAGGTAATGATTTCATGCTTATGAATCACATCAAAAGGTGTTTTTCCTGACAACGCTATTTGAGGGCCTCTGAAAAAGAGATCTGATGCATTGATCAGCATGTGAGGTATTTTTTGATCAGCACGTGTCTGAAGAGATTTTTTAATAGATTGTAGCTGTGGAACGTTCTGACGAACTTTAAGCAATAAACTCATTGAATATAAAACCTATAAAGATGTTGCCCAGAACAGTAAAGAGCTGGTCTTTGAAGGATATTAAAGTGAATGATGGAGAAGTTCAGTGACCCAAAAGACAGGATTTTCTGTTTAAGATATCAAGGTGGGGTTATTTTTAATTAAGAGTGTATTTATATAAATATATGATATTAAAATAAAAAATTATGTCTGGTCAAAATTATACATTAAATATTCAAATTTAAATTATTCTTAATAATGGTTAAAAAATATTGGTAGAGTATTTTTGTAAAGTTTGTTTGTATTTTTTTTACATATTAAAAATAAAAATATAATTATTTTACAATCCAATAGGAATGTAATCAGAAAGTAGTATATATGGAATTTACTTTTAATGCTTTTTATACGCTAATTTCGGCGGTTATTGTTTTGCTTTTAGGCCGATTTCTAGTTAATCGTATTAGTTTTTTACAGCGTTATAACATTCCTGAGCCCGTAGCAGGTGGTTTGGTTGCTGCTCTAGTTTCCTTGCTTATTCACTCTGTATGGGGGTATAGCATTGTTTTTGCTAGTGAATTACAAACCAGCTTTATGCTTGTGTTCTTTGCTTCAATTGGTTTAAGTGCCAATTTTATGAAGCTTAAAGAAGGTGGCACTGCTTTAATCATCTTCTTAATTTGTGTAGCCTCATTTATTGTAGTGCAAAATGCTGTTGGTATGAGCCTTGCGACATTATTGGGTCTTGACCCACTTATTGGTTTGATTGCAGGTTCAATTACCTTAACAGGTGGTCATGGTACAGCTGGCGCATGGGGTGAAATTTTAGAAACCCAGCATGGTATTCAGGGTGCTTTAGCATTAGGTATGGCGAGTGCGACCTTTGGCTTGATTATTGGTGGTGTGATTGGTGGGCCGTTAGCGAAATTACTCATTAATCGTTACAGTCTTGCTCAACCAAAAACTAACGCTGAAATCCAAAATCGTGACACACATCTTGAACAAAATTCAGATGATTTAGCTCCTTTTGAAAACCCACATCAAGTTCGTTTAATTACTGCCGATAATGCAATTACCACACTGGGTATGTTTGCAGCATGTTTAGCGTTTGCTGAATTTATGACTGGTTTTAGTAAGGGAACGTGGTTTGAGTTACCAACTTTCGTTTGGGCACTTGGTGGCGGCGTAATTTTAAGAAACATTTTAGAAAGCGTGTTGAAAATTGATATTTTTGACCGTGCGATTGATGTATTTGGTAATGCGTCTTTGTCACTTTATTTAGCCATGGCATTGCTTTCGTTAAAACTTTGGCAACTTGCCGACCTAGCTGGCCCGTTAGTTGTAATTTTAGGTGCGCAAACCATTACGATGGCTTTATATGCGGCATTTGTGACGTTCCGTGTTATGGGCAAAAACTATGATGCGGCAGTATTGGCAGCAGGTCATTGTGGTTTCGGTATGGGTGCAACACCAACAGCCGTGGCAAATATGCAAGCCATTACTAACATGTATGGTCCATCGCATAAGGCTTTCTTGATTGTTCCGCTTTGTGGCGCATTCTTTGTCGACTTAATTAATGCGACAGTCATTCAGCTCATGCTGAAATTTATTGCCTAATATAAAAAAAAGCCCGTAAGGGCTTTTTTTTATGGGTGTTTGTCTATGAATATTTGATTCGTATTTCTAGGTCCAATTTTTATTTCCGAATAATTTAGTCATTTTATTTTTAGGATGCTTTTTCTCAAAACTAATAATCGCCCTTAAACCTAGTTTCACATAGAATAAATTGCAGATAAATAAAATGAGAAATGTATGAGCTCAGAAGCACATTCAATTAGCTTGGTTGCCCCCGTAGTTTTATTGGCAGCGGCTGTCATTGCAGTTCCTATTTTTAAACGTATTGGTTTAGGTTCAGTACTTGGTTATTTAATTGCGGGTCTAATTATTGGCCCATTCGGTTTTGCTTTTTTTCAAGATTCTGCCGCAATTTTGCATATTGCCGAGTTAGGAATTGTGATGTACCTCTTTGTGATTGGTTTGGAAATGCAACCATCACACTTGTGGAGCCTTAGACGTGAAATTTTTGGCCTTGGTACGCTACAGATTATTATTTGCGCGCTGGCTTTGACTGGCGTTGGGCTGTTATTTGGCTTTACATGGCAAGTTGCTTTTATTGGTGCGGCAGGGTTCGTCTTAACCTCGACTGCGATTGTGATGCAGTTATTGGGTGATCGGGGTGATCTGACTCAACCCCGTGGGCAAAAAATTGTAGCCATCTTACTTTTTGAAGATTTATTATTGTGCCATTGCTGGCTATAGTTGCTTTTATGGCACCGAATCATGTGATCGAAAGCACATCGGTACGATTAGAAAATATAGGAATTGGTTTACTCGCAATTGCAGGGCTTATTGCGGCAGGGTATTGGTTACTAAACCCATTATTTAGACTTTTGGCTGCTGCTAAAGCCCGAGAAGTCATGACTGCCGCCGCATTATTGGTGGTGTTGGGTGCAGCGTTACTGATGCAAGTCAGCGGTTTGTCCATGGCGATGGGTGCTTTCTTGGCGGGTGTACTTTTATCTGAATCAACATTTAGACATCAAATTGAAGCGGATATTGAACCGTTCCGAGGAATATTACTGGGCCTGTTTTTCCTTGGGGTCGGCATGTCACTGGACTTATCGGTAGTTGCTCAGAACTGGCAACTTATTGTGAGTGGCGTAATTGCCCTGATGTTTGTCAAAGCGCTCATGATTTATATAGTCGCTCGAGTAACGAAAAGCTCTCATACTGAAGCGTTGGATCGCGCTTTGCTCATGGCTCAAGGAGGTGAGTTTGCCTTTGTACTTTTCTCCGCCGCGTTAAGTGCACAAGTTATTGATAGTACCGTTAAATCTAATTTAACCGCCATTGTTGTGCTTTCAATGGTGTTGACCCCAATTGTCGGTATTATTTTCAAACGTTTTACTCAAGCAAAAACGAAGGTTTCATTAGAAAACATCAATATTGCCGACGGGCTAAGTGGTAGTGTTTTAATGATTGGTTTTGGGCGCTTTGGACAGGTCACCAGTCAATTATTGTTAGCAAGAGGTGTCGATGTCACCATTATTGATAATAATACCGACATGATTCGAAACGCCGAAAAATTTGGTTTTAAAATTTATTATGGAGATGGCTGCCGTCTAGATATTCTGCATGCGTCTGGCGCGGCAACAGCACAAGCGATTGTGGTGTGTGTAGAGAGCAAGGAAACGACCAATAGAATTGTAGAACTCGTGACCCATGAATTTCCATTGGCAAAATTATTAGTCCGTTCATATGACCGTGAGCATTCACTGCATTTAGTTAAACAAAAAGTGGACTTTATGATTCGTGAAACGTTTGAATCTGCAATTAAGTTTGGCGGTGTGATTTTGCAAGAACTTGGTGTGGATGAAGATGAGGTTGAAAGAATTACCGAGGAAATTCGAGATTTGGATAATGAGCGTTTTGAAACTGAAATCGCGGCAGATGACGTCAATGCGGGAGCAGGTATGCAATATACACATACTCATCATCCAAGACCAACTGCGCCATTGATTCGACCAAAACAAGAAGGGCGGATTTTAAATAAAGAAGATACTTCAGAGAATGAGGGTGTGGATTAGTCATAAAGCTCAGTAAGAGTTTTTTAGAAAAGCTTTTACTGAGTATTTTTATTGGTGGAAGTACCTTAAGTTGCTAAATTCCATCCGTTTGCCAATCAAATCATTTGACCTTATTAAAGTTAGATTTTTAGTTATATTCATAAACCCGATTACAAACGCTCTAAAGCCGTACCTTTAACTGGGTTTCTGCGCCAATAATAGGGTTGTAAAAATCTAAGGAAAAGCTTCCAAGGCGTCATCCATGCGATGCGTCGATTGGTTTTCTTGTTTTGAATAATTTGTTTTGCTAAATATGAACAAACAACTTCTGGCGGATCAATCACAAAGAAAAATAAGCGCTTCATCTTTTTCCAGTGTTGTACGTCGCCATTGGTCCAAGACGAAACTAACAGATCGGTTGCGACCATACCGGGGCTGAGCGTACCAGTTAAAATAGAAGTCGATTTGGTCTCTTTATAAAGTGCTTTGCTAAAATAACTTACTGCTTGTTTAGTGGTCGCATAGGGGGTCATTCCCGGACTCCATTCTCCGTTGCTTCCCCAACCTTCCATGTTAAAAATTTGGCCATACCCTTGTCGGAGCATGCCTTTTAGAGCTACTTGCGAACCAAGCATTGTGCCCAAAATATTAGTTGAAACTGCTGCATTTAATTCATCTGACTGAAGGTCAATAAACTCTTTCGTTGGGTGGCAGCTGCCTGCGTTATTAATCCACACATTTACTTGTCCAAAATGCTGAATTGCTCCCTGCCATAAGGCTTGTAAATCTGCAATTTGTGTCACATCACAGCATGAACCAATAAATTTTTTTTTACTAAAATGATTTTCTAGGTGAGTGAGAGCATGCTTAAGATGCTCCGCGTTTCGTCCAGCGATGACAACTGAACATCCCAGATCTAAAAAAGCGTGGGCGAGTGCTAAACCTATACCTTTTGTGCTTCCAGTGATGACTACGCAGCCAACTTCACGACTAGATAAACTCATTGAAATCTCTAAATTTTTTTAAAATTAACGCTATTGAGCAGCTTTATGAAAATGAGTTGTTTGCTCTTTTAATAAAAGCAAATAGATAATTGATAAACTTATCATCGAAATATTCATTACGATAGGGTTATAAGGCGAGATAAGTGTAGAAGGTTTTAAAAAACCAATTAAGAATAGTAAACCGAATAAACCTAAAATACTTAAATAGTGAATATATTTATGAGTATAAAAAAGAAACAATAAACCAAAAATAATTTCAGCTATACCGCTCGCGCGCCCTGCAAGTTTTGCATACTTAAAAGAAAGTCCGATGGTTTGCCATACAAATATTTCATCAGAGTTAATAAAGATTAGTTTAGGAACCAGTCCTTGATAAAACCACAAGAAAGCGAGCATAAAGCTTATAAATTTTAATGCCTTAGCATTATCCATTAAGATTCTCTAAAAGATTGAAGTTTCAATTTTGATCATTGCGACTATTATGTTTTGATTTAATTTATTCTTCAATAGCTAATAAGATTAGCTTGTTTTTTAACATTAATGTAGGGATATGATAGGAAAATTTTATATTAAAACATAGGAGAAATACTCCTATGTTTTTAATTTTATGGTTCACTAACTAATCTTGATATATTTTTTAAAAGTATATTTCTTAGAAATTGTCTATAGCATTCATCTGTATTTTTGTTTGAATATTGAACTAAATAACCGTTGAGCTGTGTAATTATAATCATGGCTCTTTCTTTGTATTCTTCTGATGAGATTTTATTATGAATAGGGAGTATAATTTTATATATAAGTTCAAAATTATACTTTTGTATCATTGATAAGGAATCATATACATAGGGTAAGTGATCTGAAATAGAAAACACCTCTTTAAATGTATGCGTAATGACCGGTTGTTCTATTTCATATATTATATTAGCGATAATATTCATAAACCGATGCAAGGGTGGCTCATTTGCATTTAAGTTGATTAAAATTTCTATACGCTGTATGTAGTCGAAAATTAATTTATCGAGTAAAGCTTTTAATAAACTATCTTTATTTTGAAAGTAATGCTGTAAGGTACTTAAACTAATATTCGATTGAGCTGCAACTCCTCGCATACTAAAACCAGAATAACCTTTGGTAAGAAAAACTATCTCAGCATTTTTTAAGATTTGCTTTACTCTTTCTTGTCCTTTTAGTGTGGTAAAGGACTTCTTTATTTGCATAGTATCAAAGGTATCAATTTTGATCATTATCCAGCCTGTAAGTACTATTTAAAAAAAGGCATTCTAAACCATGAAATTAGAAAAATATAAATAAAATATTTAAATTCTATTAAACTAATTATAGGTCATGTGACCTATAATTTTTTAATATCGGTCATATGACCTAATCTAAAATTAAAAAATAGGTCGAGTGACTTATTTTTGTCTCTTAAGTAATAGTTAAAATAGGTCGTGTGACCTGTTTAAATAATAATGAGTTTCTTATGATTTTATTGAATCTATAAATTATTGTATTTGAATAAATATTGACTAATTTTTATTTGATAGATGATATTTATTTTCTCTATTTCTTGGACTTTTTTTTAAAGTAGGGGTGGGTATTTAGTTAGGTGTTTTTTTAACTGTTAAAGAAAGAATTTTAAATAAGTAAACATAGTCTTTTTGTAATGTGTGTATACAAGTTAAATAATTGTTATTAAATTGTGAAAAGAATCACACAATAGTAAAAGGTAGTTTGTTTTATATATAAAACAAATTGGACATATTTTATTTATTGAGTTTGATTCATTTTGTTCTACAAAACTAATCATTATATATGTAGGTTATGAATATGAAAAACATTCAGAAATCACTTCTTGCAGCATTAATAGTTGCTGGTTATGCGGTAAATACTCAAGCGGCTGTTACTGGACAGGTTGACGTTAAATTAAATATCTCAACAGGCTGTACTGTAGGTGGTAGTCAAACTGAAGGGAATATGAACAAGTTTGGTACTTTAGATTTTGGTAAAACTTCTGGTACTTGGAACAACGTATTAACAGCTGAAGTCGCTTCAGCAGCAACAGGCGGTAATATTTCTGTGACTTGTGACGGCACGGATCCTGTTGATTTTACAGTTGCAATTGATGGTGGTGAACGTACAGACCGTACTTTAAAAAATACTGCTTCTGCTGATGTAGTTGCATATAACGTTTACCGCGATGCTGCTCGTACAAACCTTTATGTTGTAAACCAGCCACAACAGTTCACTACAGTGAGTGGCCAAGCTACAGCGGTACCAATTTTCGGTGCAATTGCTCCAAACACTGGCACAGCAAAAGCTCAAGGTGATTATAAAGATACTCTATTAGTTACTGTAAATTTCTAAATATAAAAAGAAATAATTAATTGAGTGGCAGGTTTACTTAAAAGCGAGTGAACCTGTTTTAAATGGAGGGGAGATGATATTTAATCGCGGTTCTATATTTATAATTTCTTATTTTTTAATTTCTTCATTAAATGCTGGTGAAATTGGAGCAAAGTTAACAAATCAAATTGAATTATTACCTTCTTGTTCTATTAATAATAAAGTTGTTGAAAATAATGCGACAAATTTAAATTTCGGAACTGTTGATTTTGGTGAAACCTCAACTGGTTTTAATGGGGTAATTGATGCAAGTTTGATAAATAATGGAAACTCTGGTTTACAGATACAGTGCGCTGGTATTTCTACCGTAAAAATAATATTTGGTTCTGGAAATAATGATAGTAAAGTTCCTGCTTATTTTTCACAAAATTATTATCATGCATTAAGTAATGGTAGGGATTTTGTTGCTTATAACTTGCTTTATGGTTTAGATAAACAAGTGATTAGAGCGAATGATGCTTTTATTCTTAATGATATGAATACTAAAAAGAATATCGATATTTTTGGTCAAGCCATACACGATGGTGGTCGTATATCTAAGGGTGAGTATACAGATATAGTTCCAATTACAATTGAGTTTTAAGAAAATGAAATATTTTTATTTTAAAGCAATATTATTGCTATCTGTAAGTCCATTTGTATATGCGGTAGACCCTCAATTAAATTCTAGTTTTAAAGTTCAGGCTAAAATTGAAAATGGATGCTCAATAGATAATATCGAACAAAAAATTGATTTTGGTCAGTATTCAGCTTTATCAAAAGATAAAGTCGTTTCTAATATTATAAATAGCAAAGAATCTTGGAATATTCGTTGTACTGAAAGCTTGCCCGTTAGTATTTCTATAGATGGTGGTGAAAATCTACAGAATAATATAAGGCGTATGAAAAATGGTTCATCTTCGAATTATTTGCCTTATAAATTATATAACTCTAGCAGTTTGTCTACTGAATATGTTGTCGGTAATAAATATTTATTACCTGCCACAACGCTTACAAACCGTCTGGCAAATTTTGAAATATATGGTGTCGTTGATTTAGAAAATAATAATGAACCACATACTGCTGGAATTTATAAAGATACTGTTTCAATAATGATTACATGGTGATTTGTATGAACAATTCTGCATTTATTAAAAATGGCATTTTAAAATCTTTTTTATTTGCAAGTACATTATCACTTGTTACACCTGTGATGGCGCAAGCAACTTTTTTAATTTGGCCCATTTATCCAAAAATTGAAGCCAATGAAAAAGCAACAGCGGTTTGGCTTCAAAATACCGGCAAGACCGATGCGATGGTGCAAATTCGGGTGTTTAAATGGAATCAAGATGGCTTAGAAGATAACTATAATGAGCAATCCGAAATTATACCAAGCCCGCCTGTAGCTAAAATTAAAGCAGGTGAGAAGCATATGCTTCGTTTAACCAAAAGCGTCAATTTGCCAGATGGCAAGGAACAGTCATATCGGTTGATTGTAGATGAGTTACCGATTCGCTTGTCTGATGGAAACGAGCAAGACGCTTCTAAAGTGAGTTTCCAAATGCGTTACTCAATTCCGTTATTTGCCTATGGAAAAGGTCTGGGTAGTGGTTTAACTGAAGAGAGCCAAAAAGCGAATGCTAAAAATCCTTTAGCCAAACCCGTTTTACAGTGGTCCGTCCGCAACAATGACAAAGGCCAGTCTGAGCTATATTTAAAAAATAATGGACAGAAATTTGCGCGTCTTTCGGCACTTAAAACTTCAAAAACTGGCAATGATATTTCTTTAGGGAAAGCTGCTTTTGGCTATGTTTTATCGAATAGTACCGTGAAGTTTGCTATTGATAAGTCGACTGCAAATGAATTGTTAAAAACTTCTAAAATTTATGGTGTTGATAGCTCTGGCATAAAACAAGAGTTGATCGAAATCACCAAAATGGAGGATCCAACATGATCCTTCGGCATAATAATTTATGCAAAAGTATTTTGCTAATTTTGTTGTCGGGTGGATGCTTAAATATTCCAAATGTTGCTGTTGCTGGCGATTTGCCTCCACCACCGAAAGATATTAACGAAATTAATCAATTGTTTAAGCTATATCTAGACTTGGTTGTAAACCAATATTCAGTTCAGCAGGTTGTGCCCGTCATTGTTAAAAATGATGAGTACTTCATACAAAAAAACAAGCTGATCGATGAGTTAGAAATTCAAATTCCTCAGGAGCTACTAACAAACAACGAGACTGCTTTAACCAATCAAGATATCTTAACTTTGGGGTTTAGTGGTGATGCAAGTGACTGGATATCTTTAGATAAGTTGAAAGATGTAAGCTATGAATATCAATCATCAAACCAATATTTTAAGCTTAACTTTCCACCTGCTTGGATGCCGACTCAAGTTTTAGGTAAAGACTCATGGTATAAGCCTGTCGTTGCTCAGTCTGGTATAGGGCTGCTCAATAACTATGATTTTTATACTTATAGACCCTATCAAGGTGGTTCAACCAGTAGTTTATTTACTGAGCAGCGTTTTTTCTCTCCGTTAGGGGTTATTAAAAACTCTGGTGTCTATGTCAAAAATCAATACAAAAATGAAGGTAACGCCGAGTCTTTAGACAATGACGGCTATCGTCGTTATGACACATCTTGGCAATTTGATAACCAAAATAACGCTACATCTTTTGTACTAGGTGACATTATTACAGGTAGTAAAACGACTTGGGGAAGTTCTGTCCGTCTAGGTGGTTTTCAGGTACAGAGAAATTATTCAACTCGCCCCGATTTAATTACCTATCCATTGCCACAGTTTATTGGGCAAGCCGCGTTGCCAAGTACAGTCGATTTAATTATTAATGGTCAAAAGACCAGTTCAACAGAGGTACAGTCTGGACCATTTATTTTAAACAATGTTCCTTTTATTAATGGTAAAGGGGAAGCCGTTGTGGTCACGACCGATGCAGTCGGACGTCAGGTTACAACAGCGGTCCCATTTTATATTTCTAATACTTTGCTCAAGCCCGGCTTATTTGATTACTCATTGTCTTTAGGGAAAATCCGTGAAGAGTACGGACTTAAGAACTTTTCTTATGGAAAATTTGCAAGTGCAGCCGATGCCCGTTATGGGGTCAATGACTGGTTTACTGTAGAAGGTCGCACAGAACTTTCTTCAGACTTACAGCTATTGGGTGCAGGGTCTGTACTCAAGCTTGCAAACTTAGGTGTGCTGAGTGCTTCTTTTAGCCAAAGTAAGGCCGATAAGTCTATGTCTGAAGATCGAGCTAAAGATTTAGAGGGTAATCAATATACGGTCGGGTACAGCTATAACCGTAATCGGTTTGGTTTTAGTATTAACCATAACCAGCGCGATGATGAATATACCGATCTTTCACGGCTGCAATATAGCAATTTAATTTCGGTCAATAGCAATAAAAGCTTAACGGCCAATACTTACTTTGCGACCAAAAACTCAGGCACATTTGGCGTCGGTTATATTAATACTAAGGCGAATGACTTTAAAAACCGCTTCTTAAACTTGTCATGGGCACCTGTTTTACCGACTTATATGAATGGTGTGACCGTTTCATTAAGTGCCAACCGTGACTTTATCGAAAAAGAGTGGAGTGCTGCATTTCAGCTTTCGATACCACTGTTCCAACGAAACGCGACTGTGAACTCGGGTTATGCATTTAATAAAGAGGGCGATACGGGTTATGTTAATTTCAACCGTTCTGTACCGTCTGAGGGTGGTGTGGGTGTCGACTTGACCCGACGCTTTAATGAAAATAGTGAAGATTTAAATCAGGCACGTGTCAATTACCGCAATGGTTATATCAATACCGACTTTGGTATGTCTGGAAACCATGACTATAACTATTGGTTTGGTCTATCTGGTTCAGTTATTTATATGGGGGGTGAGATATTTGCTTCAAACCGTTTAGGCGATTCTTTTGCATTGGTCGATACCAACCAAGTACCAGATGTTTTGGTTAGATACGAAAACAGTTTAATTGGTCGTAGTAATAAAAAAGGCCATATTTTTGTGCCATCGGTGACGCCTTATTATTCGGGTAAATATAGCGTCGACCCAATCGATTTACCTTCAAACTTTACAATCACGCAAGTTGAACAACGTATTGCTGCTAAACGCGGCTCGGGTGTTGTGATTAAGTTCCCAGTTCATCAGTCTATTTCTGCTAACGTTTATTTAACTCAAGCAGACGGCAAACCGATACCTGTTGGTTCAATCGTGCATAGAGCTGACCAAGAGTCGTCTTATGTGGGAATGGATGGCATTGTCTATTTAGAAAATTTAAAAGCGAACAATACCGTAACTGTTCAACGTTCGGATCAGAGCGTATGTAAGGCAGATTTTTCTGTAGATGTAGAGCAAGCCAAGCAACAAATTGTGGTGGTTAAGCCTGTTACGTGTCATGAGGTATCTTTACCATGAAAATAAAAACAAAAAAATTACTCAGCCATTTATGTATGTTTTCTGGACTGATGTTGGCTGGAAATTTGGCTCATGCTGCATGTAGTGTGAGTGCTTCCGGTTCATCTACTATTTCGGTTCCGTCTATTTACCTAATGGAAAACGGTGAGAATTCTTCACAGTTTAATTCTGGTTTGTCATGTACGGGTTTTAGTCTGGCTTTAGCAAACATGACATATCTAAAATATCGAGTTGAACAAATGTCGAATTCGTTTACCAACGCTCAAACCGGAGAAAAGCTCAATGCTGTTATTTTAGATAGTAACAATGAAATCATTAGCTTAGGCCAAGAAAAAGACATGAGTAGCTTTACACTGGTCAATCTTTTTAGCGGGCCAGATGGTAATTTGCCTTTTTATATACGCCTTCCGGCTGGGCAAAGCGTATCACCTGGTGTTTATCAGGCTGATTCACCGTTAAAAGTAAAATGGTTCTATTCGGTACCAGGGGTTGCTATTGCCGGAATCGGTATATTCTTTGAAAGCCCAGGATTTAAACGCGGGGTATTGGGTATCGGTTTTAACTGGGGAACTGGAACAGACTCGCTTGGTTCACTGTCAATTACTGTACTTCCGGACTGTCGAATTTTAGCTCAAGACGTAAACTTTGGTACAGCAGCGTTTGCTTCCAAGCTTGAACCTGTCCAGTCTTCTATGGGAATCCGTTGCTCGGTAAATACCCCATACTATGTCAGTTTAAATAATGGACTTTCCCCTCAAAATGGCGACCAACGAGCTATGAAGTCGCAAACTGGTAATACATTTTTAAAATACGATATTTTCAAGAACTCATCGAATGATCGATGGGGAAGTGGTAACGAGCGTTGGTCGAGTTTAAATGCGACTCTTAACCCCGGTGTACATAACGGAGTGACGCAGCAGAGCTATGTGTTTACCACAAAAATTGTTGATGAAAATGCAGACACGATCCCTGCGGGAACTTATCAAGACACGGTCACGGTACAAGTCGAGTTTTAAAATTTGTTTGGTTTGGTGTGAAAGATAAAAGCTCAGTTCATGGGCTTTTTGTCTTTAAATAGAATATGAAATTTCTGGTTCTTATAAACCTATTCCAGTTCCAATTGATTATCATCTTTGGTAATTTTAATTTTTAACTTCTTATATTTTCGCTTATTTGGATCTAGGGCTGAGTTCATCACTTCATCTGCAAAAGGCGGGCACTGCATCAATTTTGCATAAGCCCTATAGCCGATACGTATACGAGTAGGCGGGCAATCGGTTCTTTTTGAGTAGTATTCAATGAGTGAGTTCAGTTCTTGTAATAAAGTTTGCTGTTCCATCATACATACTTAACAATTAGATGACTTAAGCATAATAGACTTAGTCGTTTAGCGGAATATGCCTTTAAAATGTACAGCTATATAAATTGTGATGTAGTTCTCTAAAACACATATTTTATGTATGAAGTTTGTTTAGGAGAGATTTTGGATGTTTTTTTAATCGGATTGTCACAAAGAAAGGTTAATTTAAAGTCATAACAAAAATTGATGAAGATTGTTGCGAACAATAAAATCAAAAGCAATTTTCACAGACGTGGTCGTGAGGTAATTAGGGCTAATTCGAAAGAGTTGGCTTTTTTGTTTTAGTGCATTTGCTTAGATCAAGATGTCCTTTATTAACATTCAATTGCAAATTATCAAGTTCTAATATGGAACTTAATTTTTTAAGTAGATAAAAATAAAGGATCTTAAAAATGTTAATCTCAAGCGATAGATTACCAAAGAGTTTTAAAGACAAAGCCAATCAAAAGGTTGCCAAACTTTCAGGCTCATTGTTGGGAGCTGTTACACCAGAACGACAAGCAACATTGCCAAAAGAGTTTGAACTCAGTCCTCATACGCTTTATAAGCGCTTTGGTAGTACACATTACGGGGTCATGATTCCTGACTTACCTGAACCATTTCGATATTTATCTTGGGCTTCGGTATTAGGTTATGTTGGATTTACGATTACAGATACCAACTATCAAATGTCTAAAGATGGAAAAGGGGATACAGCTTCTTTGGTACATGGAACAGCATTATCGACAACGCCTGAGGCCTACAGGACATTTTCAATCAAAAATGATATCAAGTTTAACCAAACTCCTTTCGCTATTAATTTTGACAATCAAAGTGTCATGCATGAGGATGGTGATGGATTTATATTAATTACTAAAAGAGAAGATTTAGAACTAGAACTTCATTTAAAGCCTACTAAAGCTATTTCATGGTTTGCCTATAGTACTTTTTATAAACATTTCAGTGTCTTGATGCATTATGAAGGCTACATTAAACAAAAAGGCAATAGTGAGACTGTTCAAGGGCTTTGTACGCTTGAGTCTTGGAAAGCTGTAGCGACCTCAATGCTCAAAAACAAATGGTTAGTTGAGAATATTCAACTCCCTGTAAAAGTCTTTAGCTATCAAGTTATTAATATTGACAATGAACAGCAGTTATTACTGGCTTTTATTTGCTATGAAGACCAACCCATTTTGACTTCTGTTTACTATCGTCATATTGATGGAACATCAATCCAATACAACGGCGATATACTTTTTGAAGTAACCAGTCTTCAAGAAGAACCACAGATTACACCTGATGGTTTTCCAATGAGTTTACCAAATACTTTTCGCTGGGCTGCTTATCACAACAATCAAAAGGTTCTAGATATTTCAGCACATGTAGACACTCCATATTGTTTTGGATTGGCTGCTGGTTTCGTTTCTTCTTATGCATGGCAAGGTGAGTTCTATGATCAGCCATTAGTAGGAAGGGGCTATATGGAATATATTGACCGAAGATAAAATCGTTTTAAAACTTAGTTGTTTATCTACAGCTTTAAGCGAACTAGAAAATATCTGTTTTATAAACTCAATTTAACAATAGATTTTAATTATTTATCCTTACTTTTTAATGATCTATTTTAAAACAGATGTCATTTTGTGTGCTTGACTGAAATAGGGTTGGGCACTATCCTTTGCCTGCTGGCCTACATTGCCAGTCGGTTTTAGCAGACCGTCTACAAAAGGCGCACAACAATGCTGTTTTGGTTTTTGTGCGTTCTCTTAAGTCACGCCTTTATGGTGAGGCTAGGAGGGACACCTTCGGGTGTGCTGGTTTCCTTTTGTACCAGTCTGCTAACCCTTCTAGTCTTGCCACCATTATTTAGCAGTAATTGGTAAGACTCTTCTAAATCAAAAGGAGTCCGCCGTTATGCGTACTATTTCTTCTCTCTCGTTGGCAACCTTTGCCAAATTCTCTCTATCCATACCGTTTAAACAGTCTTTAAAACGATTTAACCGACTATAGGTTTCTACACCTTAAGAATCGTTACGACTAAAACATAGCAACAATAAACCAGAGATAGGTGAGCACACCATTATTGTGCGGTTTTTGCATGCCTGTATTTAGCACTCATTTTAAGAGTGACGGCATTTCTATCTCTTTTATATACAACAAAAAATTATTTTAAGCGGTATACATGAAAAATTTAGAAGTTTCATTTAGAGCAACGCGAGCGCTTTACACAGCAGCAGATTTATTTAAACAATATGGCTTCAACAAAGTCGGGGTGGACCGAATTGTTAGTGAGACTAAAATTTCTAAAGCCACTTTTTACAACTACTTTCACTCCAAAGAAAGACTGGTTGAAATGTGTTTGTTGGTTCAAAAAGAACACTTAAAAGAAAAAGTGAGAGCGATAAGTGAATCTCGTCAATATCCAGATTTGTCTCTTACGCTTAGACAAATTTACCTTTTACATGCGGACTTAAAAGGGGCGTATTACCTGTTGTTTAAAGCGATTTTTGAAATTAAACAGCTTTATCCAAATGCATATCAAACCGCAATTCGCTATAGGCGATGGCTTAAAAATGAAATTTTCTGGGTTCTGCGAGAATCTAAAAAAAGGGCTACGTATGAAGAATCGGATATTTTTGTATTTATGATTGATGGTGCGATTTTTGGGCTTTTAGGTTCAAGCCAAAATGAAGAGCCTGATGAGTTGCTGACTTACTTTTTAAAGATAAATGTTCAAATTGAACCATTAAATTGAAAAACTGAAATAGCAAATTAAAGAACAGAAAGGAAAAAGTGAGGCTGCTAGAGCCTCACTTTATATAGGTGCTTATTTGCCTTTTTTAGTTTTTAAATACTCTGCATAAGCTTCATCTGCAAAGCGTCTTAAAGAATCACCAATTGCGGCATATTGGTATTCATTTAGGTTAGCTAAAGATGCACGGGCAGAAGGATGCTGCACACCGAAGCCAGAACCCGGCAATAAAACCACACCTGTTTCATCTGCTACTCTAAATAATAGCTCGGTCGGATTTTTATTTTTCATAACCCAATCTGCAAACTCATCTCCATAGAGAGTCCGTGATGTGTTTTCAAGGTTGACTAGCGTGTAATAATCAACAGCATTTGGATCTGTTGGAACCTCGACACCAAGCTGTCTATAAAGTGCTGCATCGCGTTCACGAACAACAGATTTAACTGCTTTTTTATAGCTTTGGCGTGAGTCCATCATATTAAATAGTGCAAATAAAACCATTTGAACTTGTTGTGGGGTAGACAGACCAGCGGTATGGTTCAAAGCAACATTTCGGCTATCGGCAACTAAACGGTCAATAAACTTAATGCTTGCTGGGTCGGTAGTTAAAGATGAATAGCGCTCTTCAAGCTCTTTCTTCTCTTTTTTCGATAAGTTCGCAATTTGTTTATCAAGCACATTGTTATTTGAAAGTGCAATGACACCGAGTCGCCAACCAGTCGCACCAAAGTATTTAGAGAACGAATAAACCAAAATTGTATTGTCAGGACAGATTGCAAATAGTGATTTGAAGTTATCTGCAAACGTACCGTAAACGTCATCGGTCAAAATAATCAGATCAGGGCGTTTTTTGACGATATCAGCTAAAATCGCAAGACCTTCATCACTCATTTTTACTGATGGCGGGTTACTTGGGTTGACTAAAAAGAAAGCTTTAATAGATGGATCTTCTAATTTCCTAAGCTCCGACTCAGGATATTGCCAACCGAGTTTAGGGTCAGCTTCAATTAATACTTCTTCAAGCTGGTAGTCATTGAGTTTTGGAATCTCAAGATATGGTGTAAAAATAGGGCTACCAATGGCAATACGGTCGCCATTTTTGATAATTTTATTTTCTTTTAATGAGTTAAAAATATAGGCCATTGCGGCTGTTCCGCCTTCGACCGCAAACAGATCTAAGTCTCTTTTTTGCATGCCTTGTACGCCCATTTCCCTTAAGACGTACTCTTTAATAATTGTTTCACTCACTCGAAGCATTCGGTCTGGTACTGGATAGTTACAGCCTAAAATCCCTTCAACCATTTCAAGTAAAAAAAGATCTGGGTCTAAGCCTAACTGGTCGCGCACATAAGACACGGCTTTGCCTAAAAAGACCACACCGGGTTTGTCACGGTTTTCCAAAATGAAGTTATCAAAACGTGACTGGAGTCCAACGGGGCGCGGGAAGCCACCTAAACCTTCCGGCATATAGGAAAATGAAAATTCGGATTCGGTCGCAGAAAACAAACCCAGTTGAAAGAACGCTCTACGTGGGATGGTAGCAAGAAAGTTCGGATTACCACGCCCAGCATTTAGCATCATTCGGTCAGTTCTGCTTTGAGCTAATTCTATTAAATTATCTTTTAGTTCAAATGGGCTGAGTTTTGCGTATTTAGAATAATCGACTTTCCCCATGGGACGTCTCCTTAATTATAGTGAGATGAATAAAATTTCTAATTCAATGTATAAAATCAGGCCAAGCCTACGATTAGTGGTCCGAGCAAGGTTAAGAACACATTTGCCAAGGCATAGGTAATTGCAAATGGAACAGTCGGAATCGAGTTTCCTGCTTTGTCTAAAATTGCCCCAAATGCAGGGTTTGCACTACGTGAACCGGATAGTGCGCCTGCCATCACTGCAACGTTGTCATAACGCAGAACATAACGAGCAAAGAGCATGGAAAGTAGGAGAGGAACCAGTGTTACCACTACTCCAATCATAAAGAGTGAAAGACCACTTTCTTTAATCGTTTGAATAGCTTGTAAACCTGATTGTAAGCCGACAGCAGCAACGAAGCCTGCAAGTCCCAAATCTTTAAGAAGCTGTGAAGCCGCTAAAGGCATATTGCCATGTACTTGATTTCGACTTCGAATCCAACCAAAGAGCAGACCTGATAGTAAAGCTCCGCCACCCGCACCAAGAGTTAAGGGCACATCACCTAAACGAATCACAAAAAGACCAATCACTAAGCCGACCACAAGGCCAGCACCATGGAAAATCCAGTCCGTTTTTAAGCTTTCAGGTAGGGCTTTACCTGCTTCTTTCACCAAGCGGTCAAGGTCGCTTTTTGTACCGTATACGGTGACCACATCGCCTTGGCGTAAAACGGTGTCATCACTTAAAGGTTGTGGCTCATCCTTACGTTTAATCGCAAGTACATAAATACCGTGCTTTAAATACGCAGGCGTATTGGCCTTAATGTCTCCTAAAGTACGGTTGAGATATTTGGAATTTCTTAGGATGACATCGCTGGTATCCATAATCATTTCCATACCTTGCGATGACTGTAATTCGCTACCGATTTGCTCGGCAACTGAAACTACATTGGCACGGCGACCAACCAGTAAAATGACATCGTCTGTTTGTAAAGTTAGTTCAGGAGCAACATCAATAAACTGATCTTTACGTTTTAACCGTTCAATCGTAATACTCGGCTCTTTTGCTTCAATTTCCGCAATAGTTTGTCCATTGGCTTGTTTAACTTTATAAATACGGCCAACAATTTCAGGCATTGCCAGTTCTTGACCTGGGGCTAATTCAAAAGCACCTTTGAGTCGTTCACTCTGAGCTTTTAAAGCATCGTCGTGAATTTCTTTACCCATAAATTTAGGCAAGATGTTCACACAGACAATAATTGCTCCCAATGAACCGAAAATGTAAGTGACTGCATAGCCAATCGCGACATTTGCTTGAAGTCTTTGAATTTCTGCAAGTGGGAGATCGAGTCTAGAAATTGCATCTCCCGCAGTCCCAATAATCGCTGATTGAGTCATGCCACCCGCAGCGAGACCCGCAGCCAAACCTTTATCGAGATGAAAAATTTTAGCCATCACTAAAACAGTGACTAAACCACACACTGCCATGAATACTGCTAATAAAATTTCTTTTATTGACTGTGGACCCAGTGATTTAAAAAACTGAGGGCCACTTTCAAAGCCTACTGCGTAAATGAAGAGAGCAAATAAAATTGCTTTAACGCCGTTATCGACAGGTACGCCAATAAGGCTTAAAACAACTGCGACGAGTAAGGAGCCTGCGACCCCACCAAACTGAAATTTTCCAAACTGGAATTGTCCAATCCAGAAGCCTATTGCGAGTGATAAGAACAATAATATTTCGGGGCTGTGCTTTAAAACACCTTGTAACCATTCAATCATTTTGATCTCACTTTTATTATTAGCTCTATCTTTAATATATAAATTTATTTATTTTTCATTTTTAAAATACAGTATGAAAATTACTTAAGCAAACCTTTAAGTTTGGTGGTTTTCTTAAGTTTAATTATAAGAATTAATGAGTTTAAAATGCTTGTGATCTAAGGTCTGGTGGTAATTCTGAGTATTTAAATCAACTATTAATTTTTTAATAAAAGGTAAAATTTATTTACAATAATATAAAGAATATTTTATGAGATTAAAGTGTATTGCTTATATATAATTTTGAAAATAAGTTTTTAATATATTGATATTTAAATAATTAATTTTTAATTGCTAAACTGGTCTTAATTTTTATATAAATTAAAAAACAATCTACTTAAAATTGGTTTTTTGATAATTGTGTCGCATAAATTAATTTTTAATATACTTAAATTAATCTTTATAATGATATTTATTTTTAAAGAAAAATATAAGATTTGAAATTGCCGTTCTTAAATGGAATGTATATTTGAATATAGAAGTGATTAATTTTTTGGTTTTATATTCTAATTAAAATTATCATATTAAAAAGAGAGGGTTATAGGTATTAAAAAACTTTAGAAATACTCTATGACTGCTCATATTTTTAAGTAAATCTCTGTCCGCGTGTATAACCAATACGCTATTCTTTCGTACTGTTTTCCCAATGACTCACATGCCGTACTGTTCAGAAATGCTAAATTTTTGATGGTTTCGTGCTGTCACATGCTGATCTAAGATATGTTGGTCATAAAACTGTGTTATCTCAGCTTAAGCCTTTGACTTTTAGGTTCTATTTTAATTTGGCCACAGAATTTGTACAGATTATTCAGCAGTTTCAATAATATATTGAACAGTACACGGTAATTTTCATCTCAAAATTTATGATGACTTGGATAGTTTTTCGATTGATTTATATTTTAATTTACCTTAGTAATAAAAAGAGTTTTGTGTGACACAGTTAAAACTATAAATCTCAGAGTATAACTATGAAGCTTAAAGAATTAGCAGGTTGTGAGGAGTGCGATACTGTCTATCGTAGAACCCCGCTTGCTTATGGAAAAAGAGCTTATTGCTTATGCTGCGGTGCCGAACTCTATCGGCACACCAAACCTTTTTCGACGCTGTTGGCTTTAATATTAACGGCATTAATCGTATTTATTATTGCCAATAGCTTTCCTATCGTAAAAATTGAATTGCAGGGCAACATCTCTGAAACCACCTTACTGGGTGCGGTCTGGGTGATGTTCCATTATGATCGGGCTTTTGTTGGCATTCTTATTTTAATCACTACTTTTATTGTGCCGCTTTCCTATCTGTTATTACTTTCCTATGTGTTGGGCACAGTAAGTGTATTGAAGAAAAGACCCACATTTTTAGTGTTTGCCTTACGTACACTTTATTTTATGAGAGTGTGGGGAATGGTTGAGGTGTTCTTAATCGGGATCTTGGTCACGCTTGTGAAGTTGATAGGAATGGTGTTGGTGATTCCCGAGATTGCGTTATGGGCATTTGCGATCTTAAGTGTATTGTTGGTTTATATTACTTCCATAAAGGTGAGTGATATATGGAACGAAATTGATAGGTCACTGCCATGAAAACGATAAAAAATGTGACCCAAACACAAAGCTCGCAGCAAGGGTCAGTGCTTAAGCAATACCCAAGAGCCAAAGATCTCTCATTAATTGTCTGTCACTGCTGTGGCGTCGTAAATTCTGCTCAAAATGAAAAGAGACGACTCAACCAAAGCCATCAGGTGTTACGTTGTATTCGTTGTAATAGCGTTCTGCATTCACGTAAACCAGCGAGTTTGAATCGAACTTTTGCTTTAGTGGTGGCTGCGACTATTCTCTATATTCCAGCCAATGTGCTTCCAATGACGGTGACTGACTCACTGTTGGGTAGCCAGCAAGATACCATCATGAGTGGGGTCATTTACTTTTGGCAAAGTGGAGACTATCTGGTTTCAGTGGTCATTTTCATGGCCAGTATTTTTATTCCCATGTTGAAGCTACTAATTTTGTATTTTTTATTGGTGGCGGTATATCTTCAACAATCGTCAGCTTGGAAGTTTTTACCTGAGCAATGCGTTAAATTATATCGAGTTGTCGAGTTTATTGGCCGTTGGTCAATGATTGACGTATTTGTGGTGGCACTCTTAACAGCACTCATTCAGATTCAATCGCTTGCTACCATTTTAGCAGGGCCGGGTTCGATTGCTTTTGGTGCGGTTGTGGTGTTAACCATGTTTGCATCGTTAAGTTTTGACCCACGACTTATTTGGGATAACTTCTACGCATCTCAAAATACAAATAAGCCTTCTACTTTTGCCTCAAACACAACCAAGATTATTCAGGCAGAACACCCGCCGTTGAATAATGATTCCATTAATCCCAGTCAATAAAAGAACAATGAGTATGTCTGAAAATGAAATAACCCCTGGTAACTCAGATCGTCGTGATCCAGATGTTGAACTGGATAGCATGAATGATTTGCCAGAACCCCAAGAAAAGAAAAGTCGGTGGAAGCCTCTTTTAATTTGGCTCATTCCATTGATTGCTCTTTCAATCGCGCTTTCATTAGCGATAAAAGCGCTCTTGTCTCACGGCCCTACCATTGACGTATCTTTTAGAACGGCTGAGGGATTGGTCGCAGGTAAAACAACGGTCCGTTATAAACAGGTGGATATTGGTGTAGTACGCCAGATTGATCTTTCAGAAGACCGTTCACACGTGATTGCCAGAATTGATTTGCGTAAAGATGCGAGCAACTTTGCCGCAAAAGATTCACGCTTTTGGGTCGTGCGACCACGTATTGGGACGAGTGGGGTTTCAGGAATAGACACATTATTGTCAGGTTCATATATTGAAGTGGATGGTGGCAAGTCGGAAGAGAAAAAACTCGAATTTACTGGCTTAGAAATACCGCCAGTGATTACTTCCGATGTGCCGGGCAAAGAATTTTTCTTAAATGCAGATGACTTGGGGTCTTTAGATGTCGGTTCCCCAATTTATTATCGTCGAATTAATGTGGGCCAAATTACAGCCTATAAATTGTCTAACGATGGTAAAACTGTAGAGCTGCAAACTTTTATCCGTGCACCATATGACAAGTTTGTCACCACCGATGCACGTTTTTGGCAAGCGAGTGGTATTGATGTGAGCCTGAATGCTTCAGGATTTAGTTTAGATACTCAATCTCTGGCAAGTATTGTCGCGGGCGGTATTGCTTTTGGAATCCCTGAAAGCTCTCGTGCTACTACAGCGGCAAATCATAGTCGCTTTAATCTATGGGACTCGAAATCTGAGGCATTAAAAGAGCCTGACGGGCAACCTCGTGGTGTGATCATGTACTTTGATCATTCATTACGTGGACTGTCTGTAGGCGCGCCAATTGATTTCATGGGTATTGAAATTGGTAATGTTAAATCGATTAATGCAGAGTTTTATAACAACTATAAGCAGATTCGTATGCGTGTTGAGGCGGTCATCTATCCGTCACGCGTTGAGAATGGACAGGCACTCAATCCAAACAGCAATATTTTCAAAGATTTTGTTGAACATGGATGGCGTGCTCAAATGAGAACAGGCAACTTGCTCACGGGTCAAAACTATATTGCTCTAGATAAGTTCCCTAAAGCTAAACCAGCCACATTACAAATTTTGAGTGATGACCGTGTGGTGATTCCAACTACACCAACTGAACTGAGTGGCTTACAAGCACAAGTTTCTCAGATTGCTGATAAGTTAACCAAATTCCCGTTAGTTGAGATTGGGCAAGATGTACGTAAAACGCTCAACAATATGAACACAGCCATTGAGTCTACCGACAAACTGGTTAAACAGTTAGATGGAAAAGTTGCACCTGGTTTACAAGCAACCTTAGACGATGTTCGTAAAACTGTAAGATCGTCTGAGTCTATTTTGTCGAGCGATGCGCCGTTACAACAAGACGTACGTAAAGCATTGCAGCAAATGACACGTGCAGCTGCTTCATTACAGTTAATGGCAGACTATATTGAGCAACATCCTGAATCAATTATTCGTGGTAAAACACCAGAGACCGATGATGAAAAATAAAAACACTCTATCTTTTCAACATCCTAAAGCAGCCAAATGGCTGCTTGGGAGCGGCCTGTTTTTAACGGCAGTTGCCATGACGGCATGTTCGAGTTCGCCAACGCCAAACTATTATACGATGTCCCCTAAAATTACTGCGGCTACAAAATCAACTGTGCAGGTGATTGAGGTATTACCTGTCGGGATTCCAGACCGATTGGACCGTGCACCTTTGGTACTCCAAGACAGTAGTGGTAAGTCTACGGTGTTAAATAATGAACGCTGGACATCGACCATGGGGACGCAATTACGCGATACCTTGTCGGCGGGTTTGCAGCAAAAATTAGGAGCAATCGACAGTTATAGCAGTGGACTAGCTGGAAACAACCAACCTTTATATCGAGTTTCTACAGACTTTTCTCATTTTGATATTGTAGATAAAAGCTATATTAATATTGCGGTGTCTTGGGTGGTGAAGCGTCAAATACAGCCCACTCAATTAGAGTCAAATAATGCAAAAGTCATCACGAATGCAGGATCTCAGCTCAATTGTCGAATTGCTTTTAAGCAGCCGATTGATCAAAAAACTAAAAAGATGGATGCGATTGTGAGTGCTTCAAGTGAAGCAATGACTCAAATTATTAATACGGTTTCTTCTTCAATTGTGGCGCTAGATTCAAACAAAAAATCGGTTATTAGCAATGGTGTTTGTTCGTAAAACGCATCTTTTTTAACCAACCCCTTTATTTGTGTACAACAGATAAAGGGGTTTTTTATTTTAATTGCCTCGATAGGTTGAGTAACCGTAAGGGCTAAGTAATAAAGGAATGTGGTAGTGATTTACGCTTCCGTCAACTTTAAAAATTACAGGTACTTCGGCAAAAAAAGTTTGTTGTTTGTTCTTTTTAAACCAGTCTTCAGTTTTAAAAGTAACTTTATAAACACCTTGCTCTAGTTTTTTATTTTCTGGATAGAGCGCAGTAATACGACCATTTGAATCGGTCACTTGCTGGTTGAGTTTAACCCATTGGTTATTGGTGTTTTTCTCTAAAACGACTTCAACCTGAGAAGAGGGTAAACCCGTTTCTAGATTTAACACGTGCACACTTAGCGGATTAGTTTGTGCAAATGTAGCCGAAGCTATAAATAACGAAGATAAAGCAATAAATGATTTAGTCATGATGAACTCCTTATGAATGAAAAACGGTTTCAATGGCTTTGCTTGCACATTGATTGTCATTTTGTGCGCCGCCAGCACCCGCAACCCCAATGGCTCCGATCACTTGGTTCTCAAAACGAACAGGTACGCCACCGCCTAACAAAAGTAAATTTGCTACGGTAGTTAAATTTTTTGCATCGGGGTTTTGATTACTGTTTTGGCTTAAAACTAAGGTCGATGTTTTGGTAGATAACGCGGTATAGGCTTTTTTCTCGGCAGCCATTAAATTATGCGGACCCACCAGCTCATGCCGTTCGGCAGTTAATGGATTACCGCCACGATCTACAACAACAACCGCAATATTTTGGTTTAGTTTTTTACATGCCTCTTTCGCACTGTCGGCTAACAGGTGGGCAGTTTTGAGATCTAATGAATAAACTTGATTCAAAGCAGGGGGCTGTGCAAAAGTACTATTACCAAATAGCACGGCTGCTAACATCAGCCAGTTCAATTTTTTCATAATGATTGCCTCTAAGTCGCTTTGAAAATCTTAAACAAATTGCTTAATTTCAAGCATGACAATCACATTACAAAGTTGTCATCTTTCAAATGAGTCTCTACAAAATGCGTATCCTTATTATTGAAGACGAGATCAAGATCGCCACTTATTTGGTCAAAGGATTAAAAGAGTCTGGATATCAAGCGGAGTGTGTTCACTTAGGGCTGCAAGGTTTGGAAATGCTAAAGAGAGATCAATATGACTTGCTTATTCTTGACGTCATGTTGCCGGACATAGACGGCTGGAGCGTATTACAGGTTCTACGCCAGTTTTCAAAAATTCCGCTGATTTTCTTAACGGCGAAAGATCAGGTGATGGATAGAGTGAAAGGGTTAGAGTTGGGTGCAGATGATTACTTGGCTAAGCCTTTTTCCTATATTGAACTATTGGCACGTATCAAAAGTCTGTTAAGACGACAGCAATATCTGCAAGAAAATGAGCTATCTATTAGCGATTTAAAAATGGATGTGGTCAGTCATAAAGTATGGCGTAGTGGCAACTTAATTGAGCTGAGTAAAACCGAATTTAATTTGTTGCGTTATCTATTGCTCAACAAAGAGCAAATCGTGACACGCAGACAAATTGGTTCCGAAGTTTGGAACATTAACTTTGACACTGATACTAACTTTATTGACGTTGCAGTACGCCGTTTACGAAGCAAAATTGATGAGGGATATGAGTTAAAACTCATTCATACCATACGTGGCTTGGGCTATAAAATTTCGGTTAGCTTATGAACTTTAAATTTCTACGTTCTCTTGAAGTCCGTATTACATTACTGGTCACGCTTTGTTCTGCCTTAATTTTATGTTCCGTCGGCTTTATGACCTATTTGGGTATTAACCAGATTTTATTGAAGCAGCAAGATAAAGCTTTAGCAGATCGAATTAACCGTTTGGAAATTTTGTTGCAAGATAGCGAAAATGTAGAGCAAATCATTGCGCGTCCTAAGCTGTATCAAAACATGCTCGGCAACCAAGACAACTTGTTTCTGCTCATCCATAAAGATAAAACTTTAATTAATATCAATCCGCTCCATATTCAGTTACCTGAACTTGCACAGCGCGACAGTCTTCAATTTCAAGATTTAGCTAACAACTCATATCCAACGCGCATTGCTTGGAAATCCATAAAAATTAATAACGAACCTTATCTGCTCATTGCAGGTAAACAGTGGTCGGAACGCATCAACATTCTTTTACCTTTTCAAGAAAGTCTCTTGATGTATGTGGTCGGGGGGGTATTTGCAATCTTTGTGCTTTGTATTTTAGCTTGTCATCTAGGTTTAAGGTCGCTGCAACAGCTTCGCAAGCAAACTCATTCTATTAACGTAAATCAGCTACAAAAACGATTAAACCTCCCAAATTCACCTTTAGAAGTTGATCTGCTTTCCAAAGATATAAACCACATGCTTGAGCGTATTGAAAAGGGCTATACGCAGCTCAACCGTTTTTCTGAAGATATCGCTCATGAGTTCCGCACACCTTTAAATAATCTAATTGGGCAAACCGAGATTGCTTTAACTGGCGAACGTTCGGTTGAACAATATGAAGATTTACTGGTTTCTCATTTAGACGATTACCACAGATTAAAACGCATGATTGATAGCATGCTTTTCTTGGCAAGAGCCGATCAGAAAATGGTGCTTGTAAATAAACAAGAAATAAATATCCAAGATGTTATTGATAGGTTATGCCAGATTTTTGAATATCAGGCCGAGGAACAAGACTGTCATTTTAGTTTTAACTTAGAAGCTCAAACATTATTTGCAGATCCTGAGCTTTTTCAAAGAGCCGTTTACAACCTGATTTTAAATGCGTTGGTTCACGGTGGTGACAAGCGAACTATTTATATCGCAACAAAACATAAGATGATTGAGCATAAGCAATGGTTCAGCCTGACAGTGGTAACGGGAGGCATTTCAATTGCAGATCATCAACTTGAGCATCTTTTTGAAAGATTCTACCAATGCCACTCAAGTCGAAGTGATGAGAATCAAACAGGTGGATTAGGTTTATCGATTGTTGCTTCAATTATGGATTTACATCATGGCCGCTATCGAGTTTATAACACGGTTGAGGGTGTGTGCTTTGAACTTGATTTTCCAGTTGCAGATGCTCTAAAGAAATACAATTAAATCCTTATTAATGTTGCTTAATTTTTAAAATTCACACTTTGTTCACAGCCCTCTGACGTATGTTTAAACGTATGAAATAAACAGAAGAGGGCAATCATGAAATTATTATTTAAATCACTTGTCATCAGCAGTAGCCTTGCGGCGGTCAGTTTAATGCTTCCTTTGAGCACCTTTGCAGACACCAATACTAAACCTGTCGCTGTTGATTCTATTGATATTAATAAATACGCAGGTAAGTGGTATGAAATTGCGCATTTACCGATGTTTTTTCAGCGTAATTGTGTAGCCAATACAACTGCAAACTATTCTATTAACGCGGACAAAACCGTTGGTGTTTTAAATAGCTGTACGACAAAAAAAGGCGAAATGATCTCATCTGAAGGCGTTGCTTATCCGCAAAATGAAGGCAACAGTAAATTGAAGGTGAGCTTTTTACCTTCTGGTCTTAGATGGATTCCTTTTACAAAAGGCGATTACTGGGTTTTAAGAGTTGACCCAAATTATCAGGTCGCTTTAGTGGGTGGCCCAAGCCATAAATATTTATGGATTCTTTCTCGTAGCCCTCAACTTGATGAGGCGACATATCAATCTTATCTGCAAACCGCAAAAAGCTATGGCTACGACGTTTCTAAACTCGTTAAAACAACACAGTCTAAATAGTGAAATGCTGGTTGCGTAGATGCTTATATTTATCTCGTAACCGAGTGAACTTCACATAAAATTCATTGCGCATTTTCTAAATTAGAACCAAAAGAAATGCTTTAGATCAGGAAGAATCAATGTCTAAATTTTTTCTGCGCTGGATCGATAGCTGGTCAGATTCAGAAAATGCGCAAGTGGGTGCTTCTAGCGAATATGTCATTGAAAAGAAAATTCAATGGTTAAGAATTATTCCTTTTATTTTATTACATATCGCTTGTTTAGCAGCGTTTTGGGTGGGCGTATCTTGGTTCGCTGTGTTCTTCATGCTAGGGTTTTATTTTCTTCGCATGTTTGCAATTACTGCTTTTTTCCACCGCTATCTTTCGCATAAAACTTTTCAGACATCACGTATTGTTCAATTCATTTTTATACTGATCGGAACCATGAGTGCGCAGCGCGGACCTTTATGGTGGGCAGCACATCACCGTTATCACCATCACTTTACTGACACCGATCAGGACCCGCATTCAGCGAAAGCAGGTTTTTGGTATTCGCATGTAGGCTGGTTTTTAAATGAGCAAAATTTTGCTACTCGAAAAAAAGTCATTAAAGATTGGTTGAAATATCCAGAGCTGATTTGGCTAGACCGATTTAGTTTGCCTATTGTGATTTTGACGGCCTTAGCAATTTATGGATTAGGTTCATGGCTTGCGCAACATTTTCCTGAGCTGGGCACCAATGGCTTACAACTTTTAGTGTGGGGATTTGTGATTTCCACTGTTCTATTAACACATGCAACCTTGTGTATTAATTCACTCGCTCATCGTTATGGCTCACGTGAGTTTAATACCCCAGATGATAGCCGTAATAATTTTCTACTTTCTTTAATTACCTTGGGTGAAGGATGGCACAACAACCATCACTTTTACGCAGGCAGTGTGCGACAAGGCTTTTATTGGTGGCAGATTGATATCACCTTTTATGTACTTAAACTGATGTCTTTATTGGGATTGGTGTGGGGACTAAAGCCAGTACCAGACAAGGTTTATCAATATAAAAAGATTAAAAACCTATCGATAGAAAAAATTGAAAACGGTGAAGTGTTATGAAAATTGCCATTATTGGTTCGGGTATATCTGGACTTTACGCAGCTTGGAGATTGTCAGAACAACATCAAGTCACTGTGTATGAAAAAAATAACTATTTTGGCGGTCATACTGACACTCATGAGCTAGAGATAGAAGGCACTAAAGTCGCGGTAGATAGTGGTTTTATTGTGTTTAATGACTATAACTATCCGTTATTTACCGACATGCTTAAAAAATTAGGTGTAGAAACTCAAAGCAGCGATATGAGTTTTTCGGTGAATAATCTGGTCAGTGGACTTCAATATAACCCTTCAAAAAAATGGTCGCTTTTTGCCCGTCCGCAGAACTTTTTAAACCGAAAATTTCTGCAAATGCTCTCAGATTTGCTGCGTTTTTATGATGACAATAAAGATATAGATGTGGCGGATATCGATCCTAATTTATCGATTGAAGAGTATTTGGACCTTCACAAATATAGTCATGAGTTTCGTTATGAACATCTTTACCCGATGTGCGGTGCCTTATGGTCGGCACCCGTTGAGCAGGTAGGCCAAATTCCATATCGATTTGTCGTGAGCTTTTTTCAGCATCATCGCATGTTGCAGTTAAAAGAGCGGCCGCAATGGCAAACGGTTAAACATGGTTCAGCAAGCTATATTCGTGCTATTCAAAAGAATTGCCGATCCATTGAGTGGAAATTTGCAGAAGTAAAAGCTGTGAGCCGTTCACCAGAAACAGTTCTAATCGAAACCGTTGAAGGGCAAGAGCAATATGACTGGGTGATTTTTGCGAGCCATGCTGACGATAGCCTAAGTTTAATTAAAGATGCGTCGGAGCTTGAACAAGAAATATTAAGCCAATTTGGTTATCAAGATAATCGAATGGTGGTTCACCGTGATCTTTCAATTATGCCAAAAAGCCGTTTGCAGTGGGCAAGCTGGCATGTACATGTAACACCAAAATCTCAAGTTCAAAACGATGAGTCCGACATACATTATGGTTTTACCTACTGGATGAACAATTTGCAGAATTTATCCTGCGCTACTCAGGTTTTTTGCACTTTAAATCCGAATATGAAAATCAAAGCCGAAGACATTTTGGTTGAGCGGCAATACCGACATCCCGTATTTGATGCAAAAGCGATTCAAGCTCAATCTCGTTGGCACGAAATTAATGGGCAAAATCGGACTTCGTTTTGTGGAGCATATTGGGGCTGGGGCTTTCATGAAGATGGTGCCCGTAGTGCAGCACGTGTTGTTGAGCAACTCTTAGTGTTATAAGAATAAGTAAGGAGCTTTCAAATGTTATTAAATAAACTTGCTATCGCTCCTGCACTTATTCGTCATCGGCGTTATAGCCCTAAACCACATGAGTTTAGATCGACCTTAAATTATTTATGGTTCGATCCAGATCAATTAGTTGATATTACAAAAGATTGTTCACTCTGGTCGACGGATCATTGGAATGTATTAAAGCTATCTAAAAATGATTTTTTAAATATGTATAGCGGTTCTATAAGGGATAGAGTAGAGAAAGCGATACTGCAAAATAATCACTTACATCTTCGGCCAGACTGGCAAATTCGAGTCTTGGCTTTGCCTCGTTGTTTAGGTTTTCGGTTTAATTCGGTCGTATTTTATTTTGTTTTAAATAAAGCCGGAAAACCGCTCTTTATTCTTAGTGAAATTACCAACACTCCATGGAATGAACGAAAACTCTATATACATGACTGTATAAAACAACAAAGTCAGGTGGGTGATTATCAGAGTTTTGATTTTAACTTTGAAAAATCATTTCATGTTTCGCCGTTCATGCCCATGCAGTTAACTTACCGTTGGCGATTTAGTTTTTCAGATCAGCAGAATGTCATTCACATGCAACTTTTTGAAGAGCAAAAACAAGTCTTTGATGCCACTATGCGCTTTGAGCTTGTGCCCATCACATTTCCTTCACAGCAATATCGATATGCTCTTATAAACAGCCTAGCGCCTTTTAAAATGTTGTTTTCAATATATTTAGAGGCATTTAAGTTGTGGCGAAAAAAAGTTCCATTTTATCGTCATCCTAAAAAGATCAAGGTAGATAAGACATGATAAAAACATTTCTTTATGGTGAAGATGACTCACTACCGTTACTGCTCAAGAGTCTTCTCAAACTACGTCATGGACAGATCACTTTTCAGGGCGCGTGGAATGGGACGGTCGGTGAAGTTTCAGACTTACATGCTGTGATTGAAGTTCACAATCCTTTATTGATGGATCTCATTTTAAAAAATGGTGTTTTGGGAGCAGCAGAAGGCTACATCCGTGGTGACTGGAGCAGCGAGCACCTTGTCGAGTTGATTCAGATCTTGGCACGTAATCGAGCTGTATTGGACCAAATCAACCAGAATGTTATTGTTCAAGCGAGCCAGTTTTTTCTTAAAGCGTGGTATCAAAATCGAAAGAACTCTATAAGTGGTAGCCGTAAAAATATTGCCGAGCACTACGACTTAAGCAACGACTTTTTTAAATTATTTTTAGATCCGTCTTTAATGTATTCGAGCGCCGTTTTTGAAAATGAAAACATGACTCTCGAAGAAGCATCTGATTTAAAAAAAGAGATCATTTGTAAAAAGTTAGATTTAAAACCGCTAGATCATTTGGTTGAAATTGGAAGTGGGTGGGGTGGTTTTGCCATTTATGCAGCTCAACATTATGGCTGTAGAGTAACCACCATTACCATTTCACAAGCTCAATATGATGAAGCCATTACTCGTGTAAATGAAGCTGGCTTGGCACATCGAATTGATGTGCAACTTAAAGACTACCGTTTGCTCGAAGGTAAGTTCGATAAGCTGGTTTCAATTGAGATGGTTGAGGCGGTTGGTGCGCAATATTTATCGACATACTTTGATCAATGTAAAGCACTCTTAAAACCGAAAGGTTTGGCATTTATTCAAGCCATTACCATTGAAGATTTCCGATATAAAAAAGCATTAAATACAGTTGATTATATTAAGCGCTATATTTTCCCGGGTAGCTTCATTCCTAGCATAAGTGTATTAACTCAAACCGCCTCTGAGAGTGGTTTAAGGTTAAAACATTTAAATGATATTGGTTTAAGTTATGCACAAACACTTCATCACTGGCGAGCGCGTTTTTTAGCAGCGCGGGAACAAGTATTGGCTCTAGGTTTTGATGAAAACTTCATTCGCATGTGGGATTTTTATTTATGTTATTGCGAAGGTGGTTTTAAAGAAGGCGTGATAAGCAATGTTCACTTGTTGTTTGAAAGTACCAGCTACTAAATCAAACAGCTCAAGTAAGGAGACTGCTCATGTTTTGGAATTTACTGATTCTAGATTTAATGATCATGTTGCTGAGCTGGCTACTTGCCACTCTAAATGGCAGAGCTGGAATTGTAGATGCTGCATGGAGTTTCTGTCTGGCAGTAAACATTATTGTGTCTTCTTTACTCATTTCAGTTGCCCCAGTTGAAGTGCGTCTTTTTATCGGTATTTTTAGCGGCTTATGGTTTTTAAGATTATTTTGGCACCTGTTAAGACGTTATCAATCTGAACAAAAAGAAGATGGACGTTACGCGAGCATGCGTAAAGCGATGGGTAAGTTTCAGCATATTGGCTTTTTATTCTTTTTTATCTTTCAAACACTTTTAGTGCTTTTGTTCTTTTTGCCGATGTGGGCGCTACTCAATGTAGAGGCAACTGAATGGAGTAGTGGATATAAAGTCGCTTTAGTAATTGCAGCTGTCATCATGGCAATTGCTTTCATTGGAGAACAACTCGCTGATCAGCAATTATACCGATTTAAATTAAATCCAGATCATCATGGCAAAACGATGGATCAGGGTTTATGGCGTTATTCACGTCACCCCAATTATTTTTTTGAATGGTTACACTGGTTTGCCTATCCAATTATTGGTTTAGCAGCAGGCCAATATGTATTGTGGATTTATCCGTTACTGATGTGGCTATTTTTATATTACGTCACGGGTATTCCATTTAGTGAAAAACAAGCAATTAAAAGTCGCGGTCAAAATTATCTTGATTATCAACAAAAAACATCAATGTTTATTCCGCGAAAACCCAAAAAATAGGTGCGCATATGGATTTTATTGTTCATCAGTCTTTGAAAATTGTTGAAAGTGGTGTGATTCCAGATCATGCAATTCGAGCTGCAATTCGTGCTTTAAGTAAAAAGCGCTTAATCCAAGAAGGCCGTTATGACCCTGAACAAGGGGCACAACGCTACATGGATGTGCATAATATGCTGAAGAAGAGCGAAATCGCCGTTGAAACGGATAAGGCAAACGAGCAGCACTATGAATTGCCGACCGAGTTTTTTCAGGCGGTGCTTGGAAAAAGATTTAAATATAGTGCGTGCTATTTCCCGACTAAAACGACAACTTTAGATGAGGCAGAAGAGTTGGCTCTTCAGCTTTATTGTGAAAGAGCACAACTTAAAAACGGTCAACAGATTTTAGAGTTAGGCTGTGGCTGGGGTTCTTTAACTTTGTGGATGGCAGAAAACTATCCACGCTCACAGATTACGGCTGTTTCAAATTCTGCAACGCAGAAAAAGCATATTCTTCGGCAAGCAGAGTTAAGGGGTTTAACCAACGTTGAAGTGCTTACCTGTGATGTGAATGTACTCGACTTAGACCAAGACACGTTTGATCGTGTTGTATCGGTTGAAATGTTTGAACACGTCCGTAATTACCAACGTCTTTTTGAAAAAATTCAGGGCTGGTTAAAGGCAGACGGCTTACTTTGGTGCCATATTTTTTGCCATCGCTTTTTACATTATCCTTTTGAAGTGAAATCAGATTATGATTGGATGTCCAAGTATTTCTTTACTGGCGGTTTAATGCCTTCGACTTCGACTTTTTTGCATTTTCAAGAGCATTTAGAGTTGGCTCAACAGTGGCAGTGGTCGGGTGAGCACTATATGAGAACGGCAAATGCTTGGCTTGATAACATGGATAATCAAGAAGTCGAACTGAAGCCCCTGTTTAAAAAAATCTATGGAAAAGATGCCAATATTTGGTGGCAACGCTGGCGTATTTTCTTCATGGCTTGTGCTGAGTTATTTGGTTTTGAGCAAGGTCAAGAATGGGTCATTGGTCACTTTTTATTTAAAAAGCGATCATAGTAATTTCTATAGCCTATCCCGGCGATAAAGATATGATAAAAAATCGACATGATGGCAAAGCGAGTCATCCATTAGCCCAAATGTTCAATCGATATTACTGGTTGCAGATTGGTCTGATTGCATTATCGATCGTGGTCGGGTTGGCTTGTAGTGCTTGGGTGATTAAGGGTTCTTTACTTAAAACCGCTTTAGAACAGGAAATGGAGCATTACTGGTTACGTATAGAACGTAACCCAAATGCAGACTTACCAGATACCAAAAATTTATATGGATATCGGTGGAATACACAGGTCGCGCCTCAACCTTTTCGGGGCATGCATTTAGAAAGTGGCGTGCACCGAGTATTCGTTGATGGTAAAGAACGAATGACGGTCTATGGTGAGCGTAATGGTCAGCATGTTCTGTTGGTATTTGGCGAAAGCAATGTTAATAAGCTGATCTGGTTATTTGGTCTTGCTCCCCTCATGTTCAGCTTATCTGTTTTATATAGCTTTTTGTGGTGGTCAAACCGAAGAGCAAGACGCTATTTTTCCCCGATTACGCGCTTAGCGAATGCTTTAGAAAATATTGATTGGGCACATCAAGATACTCAGGCATCTCCTTTTAGAGATATTAATACCAATGGCAACATGGAAGCCGAATATCTCAAACAAGCTTTAGAAAAATATCATCAGGTTTTAAGTGATTTTATCCGACGCGAAAGAGAATTTACTGGAGATGTGAGTCATGAGTTACGCACTCCGCTCACGATTTTGAAAGGTAATGTGCAACTGTGTCAGGCGAAATATGGAGACGATAAATCTTTAGTCCGTCTTCATAACACAATTGAAGATATGCAGCTGCTCGTTGATACCTTACTTGCGATTGCACGTAATACGGTACAGAGCTTGCCATCTGAGAAAAATTTATTATCGAAAACGGTAAAGGATCTTGTTGAAAGTTTAGAAGCGGTAAGTGCAGGTAAAGGGATACAGATTAATATTCAACCTGATGTTTCTGAACAGCCGCGTTGGTTATATCCTTCGATGACTCAAATGGTTTTAGGTAATATTTTACGTAATGCGCTGAACTATTCTCAAGGTTCACAAATCGACATTATTCAACAAAAAAACAGCCTAATTATTGCAGATAACGGAATTGGAATTTCTTTACCTAACGATGTGAAAGTGCAAGAGCTCAGCGATTCACAACTTTCCTTAAAGGCTAAAGGTCATGGCATTGGTTTGCAATTGGTACAAAAGCTTTGCAAGCAATTAGGATGGAGAGTGGAGCTGTTTGATCGACAATATTATTTAACCACTCATCCTGAACTCGATTTGGAGCCAACCACAGGCTTAATTGTTGTGGTCTATTTAAGTTAAGTCGCGGAATCTTCCAAAGCAATTTTTAAACCGACACCTGCCACTGTATGTAATAGCTTTGGGTCAAAAGGTTTATCAACCATTTTTCTTAAGTTATAAATGTGACTGCGTAACGCATCACTTTCAGGCTCTTCGTCACCCCATAATTCCATCATCAGTTCTTGCTTGGTCACCACTTTTGGAGACTGGCGCATCAAAATTTTTAATAGTTTAAATTGAATAGGGGGTAACTCGATATTATTTCCGGCACGAACCACGGTTTGAGTTGCGCTATCAAGAATTAAGTCGTGAATTTGAATTTTATGGTGAGTAACTTCGCCAGCTGCTCTTTTTATTAATGCACGAATCCGCATTACTAGTTCATTAAAATCAAAAGGTTTTACCAAATAATCATCTGTTCCAGCAGTAAAACCTTTAAGTTTGTCATCTAAAGTATCTCTTGCTGTGAGCATAAGAACAGGAATATCAATGCCTTGTTCAGTGCGTAGCCAGTTGCATAGGTCATAACCCGAGCCATCGGGCAAATTTATATCGAGCAACAAAAGATGATAATGCTGAGATTTGAGAAAAGTTCGTGCAGCATCTAAATTACGTGCATGATCGACAACATAACCATGCACTTCAAGAAATTCGCAGACCGTTGCTGCAAGTTCAAAATGGTCCTCAACCATGAGGATAAAGTGATTACCCATGAGATTTTATTAAGCCATTAATTTAATAATTGTTGTTTTAATTTAGCATTAAACGGTTCACTACCAAACCAGATTTTAAAATATTGATTTGCATTCGGATTGTTCAAAGAACCGAGTAGCTTCTGGTTTAATTTCAGTTCTAGTTTTTGATTTTCATGTTGATAGTTGAGACTATAAAGATCTCCACTCTTAATTGGCCTATATAGTTCATTAATATGATTAAGCGGAGATTTCGCATCAAAGCCGCTAACATTTTTCTTCAAAAAGTGGGTGGCTGCGCGTTTAAATGCCCACTCGGGAATATCGCGGTTATAGCTAAAGTCCATTTTGATGCTTTGGCTTTGCCAATTTTTTTGGCAATCTTCAGCAAAGTAACTGACATTTCCCACCTTTTTACTCGTAACCATTAAAGGTGCTGAACGGCATTTTTTTAGTTCAGCCGCATTCGCTTGAGATACGATTAAGATTCCTAGAAATATCAAGATTCGACTTTTTTGAACGGCAATATCCATTTATATACTCCTCCAAATATTGGTAAAGAACGGTAGAGGCCATTCGCTGGATCCCAATAATCTTGCTGGAAAATAATTTTTTGTTGTTCATTAATCTTAATCTGACTAATTCCATAAGAAGCCATCGTTTTTGAACGACCTAGCATTTTAAAGTCATAGGACATGTACCAATGGATATAGGCTGTATCTTGGTGATGAGTTGCACTAATGAGTTTTACCGTGACATTATTCACTCGGGCATTCATGCCTTCAAAATGCTTAATCAGATCTTTCTTTTGAGAGAACTGCGAGAGTGTATCGTTGATATAGAGCTGATCAGCGTAAAGATTGCTAGCATTATTTACAAAAGAAGGAGTGCCGAGCGTATTAAATGCAGCGACAAAACGATTGCCGACATCTAGCGCCTGTTGGTCATCTAATTCTATACCAGTAATTTTTTGTTCAGCTTTGCCATAGTCACCTGAGTAACTAGGCACACTTTTACACGCCGTTAAACCTACCAAAATAATCAACCCTAGGGCTGTAGTTATAATTTTCATGTCGATATCCAAGCCAACTTTATAAGATCAAATTAAAGAGCTGGTCGTGAATTTTGCGTGAATTCTTATGTTTTATGATTTGGGTTTAATGGAGAGCGTTTTCTGTTTTGGAAATTTAATAAACTAGGTTTAATCAACTTAAAAATTTCTATCGACTTCACAGCGTTTAAGATTAATAAATAAGATAAGCAAGAAAAAATTTAAGAAAGCAATTTTATTCTAGCTGCGCTTTACCCATAAGAGATATAGATAAGTTCTGCATAAATAGAAGGGTTCAATAATGAAAACAATCGGCTTATTAGGTGGAATGAGTTGGGAATCGACAGCGCTTTATTATCAGCAAATCAATAAAATGGTTCATTGTAAATTAGGAAAATTGCACTCAGCTAAGGTCATTATTAATAGTGTTGATTTTGAAGAAATAGCAGCCTTGCAAGCGAAGGGTTTATGGCAAGAAGCTGGCGCATATTTAGCTGAGCAAGCACAAAATTTAGAAAAAGCAGGGGCAGATTGTATTTTGGTGTGCACTAACACCATGCATAAAGTTGCTGAGCAGATTGAAGATTCAATTACCATTCCTTTCTTACACATTGCTGATGCAACGGCAAAAGAAATTTTGAGTCAAAATATTGGTAAAGTTGCACTGTTAGGAACAGCTTTTACAATGGAGCAAGATTTTTATAAAGCTCGATTGCAGCATTATGGAATTGATGTTGTTATTCCAAATGAAGCCGACCGAAAGACAGTTCATCGCATTATTTATGAAGAACTTTGTTTAGGTGTGATCAACCCAGATTCTCAGCAAAAGTACATTGCTATTGTAGAAAGACTCATAACTGAAGGCGCCCAAGGCGTTATCTTGGGTTGTACTGAAATTTGTATGTTAATTGGTGAGCTTAAATTCTCGGTTCCTTTATTTGATACTACAGCCATTCATGCAAAAGAAGCAGTCAGTTTTAGCTTAAATGAAAATAAAAATTCTCATAGCACCAATTTAAATATATCTGCTGCAATTGCTGGGAATACTGTTTAGCAATATTTGGAATATCCTTTGTCATTAAACGTTAAGCTTGTGTCGTCAAATGTAAAGTGGCCCATATCCTAACTGTTGTAATTTTGGTTATTGCTTTTATAGGCACTCAATAAAAAACCAAAATATGGAATAGGACATGACGTTGACGAAAGCTATACGTTTCTATGGAACAGGAACGCCAGAAGTATTGTGCTATGAAGATGTAGAAGTAGGAGATCCAAAAGCAGGGGAAGTACGCCTACGTCATGTGGCAGTCGGTTTAAATTATGCCGATACATATTTTCGTAATGGAACTTATCAAATTCCAATGCCTAATGGCATGGGCGTCGAAGCATCTGGTGTTATCGAAGCTTTAGGTGAAGGAGTAACTCAGCTTAAAGTAGGTGATCGAGTTACCTATACAGGTTTTTTAAATACGTTAGGTGCATATAGCACCCACCGTCTAATTCCAGCAAATGCTTTAATTAAATTACCCGAAGAAATTTCTTGTGAAACAGCGGCAGCCATGACCATGCGAGGGTTGACCGCTGCTTATTTAATGCGCCGTATTTATGACTTTAAAGCGGGCGATTCAATTTTATTACATGCAGCCGCAGGTGGTGTTGGGCTGATCGTTTCTCAATGGGCTAAATTACTTGGCTTGACTGTTATTGGTACCACATCTTCAGAAGAAAAAGCTGCCGTAGCGCGAGCTCATGGTTGTGATCATGTCATTAACTACAGCCATGAAAATGTTGCTGAGCGTGTACGTGAGTTAACAGGCGGCGTGGGTGTAAATGTCGTTTTCGATAGTGTTGGCCAAGCCACTTTCATGAGTTCATTAGACTCTCTCAAACGCCGTGGTTTGTTGGTCTGCGTAGGAACAGCGTCTGGTCCAATTCCTGCTTTTGATCCGGTATTACTCGTCGTGAAAGGCTCTTTGTTTGTCACACGTCCAGCTTTAGCAGATTACATTGCAGATCCTGCTGAGAAGAAAGAACTGGCAAATGAATTATTTGATCATGTTCGACATGGACGAATAAAAATTGAAATTAATCAGCGCTATGAGCTAAAGGATGCCGTACAAGCTCATCGTGATTTGGAAGCACGTAAAACAATAGGTTCATCAATCTTTGTAATTTGAAGGGATTTCTTATGCAAATTGAACAGTTAACTTGCAATATTGGTGCAGAGCTCAGTGGCGTCAAACTTGCTGATGCGATTTATGATGATGGATTATTTGCTGAAATTCGCACACAACTACTTAAACACCGTGTGTTGTTCTTGCGAGATCAGCACTTAACCCGTCAGGATCATGTGGCATTTGCAGAAAAATTTGGACAGTTAGAAGATCATCCTGCCGTAGGCAGCCATCCTGATCATCCGGGTTTGGTGCAGATTTATAAACATCCGGAAAGTCCCGTCGATCGTTATGAAAATGCTTGGCACAGTGATGCAAGCTGGCGCAAGGTTCCACCGATGGGATGTGTGCTGCACTGTGTTGAATGCCCACCAGTGGGTGGCGATACCATGTGGACCAACATGGTGATGGCCTATGAGTCTTTACCCAACGATATTAAGGATAAGATTGCTGACTTACGCGCTTATCACAGCATAGAAGCGAGTTTTGGTGCGGCTATGCCACTTGAAAAACGCTTGGACTTAAAAGCAAAGTTTCCCGATGCTGAGCACCCAGTGGTACGTACTCATCCTGAAACTGGCGAGAAAATTTTATACGTCAACGCGTTCACAACTCACTTCAGTAACTATCACACCAAAGAGCGAGTCAGATTTGGACAAGATGCCAATCCGGGCGCAGCTGAACTACTGCGTTACTTAATTTCTCAAGCCTATATTCCTGAGTTTCAAGTGCGTTGGCGTTGGAAGCCTAACAGCATTGCCATCTGGGATAACCGTAGCACACAACATTATGCAGTCATGGATTACCCTCCTTGCCACCGAAAAATGGAACGGGCCGGCATTATTGGTGACGCAACCTATTAAGTCTATAGGTTAATAATTTTATCTAATTGAAAATTCTAAAAAATATATGAGGAGATGCACATGCAATTCTTTGACGACTCATTGCACCCAGAAAATATGGAAAAAGTGGTGATCACGGTTGCGCCGTATGGACCCGAATGGATGCCAGAAGACTTTCCCGAAGATATTCCAGTGACCATGGATGAGCAAATACAAAAAGCGGTTGAGTGCTATGAAGCAGGCGCGACAGTGCTGCATTTACATGTCCGTGAGCTTGATGGCAAAGGCTCTAAACGCTTGTCAAAATTTAACGAACTTATTGCAGGGGTTCGTGAAGCTGTGCCTGACATGATTATTCAGGTGGGTGGTTCGATTTCATTTGCACCAGAGAGTGAAGGTGAGGCAGCTCTATGGTTAAGTGATGACACCCGACATATGTTGGCTGAACTTACACCAAAGCCCGATCAGGTTACGGTGGCAATTAACACCACACAAATGAATATTATGGAATTGCTCTATCCTGAATATTTAGAAGGAACATCATTGGCATATCCAGCGACTCAAGCAGCATATGCAGAGATGACTGTGCCTGCAGGGCCTGCATGGGTTACCGAACATATTAAGCGCTTATGTAAAAATAATATTCAACCGCACTTTCAGTTAACGGGTATGCATGGGCTTGAGACGCTAGAACGTATGGTGCGTAAAGGGTTGTACATGGGGCCGTTAAACTTAACTTGGATTGGAATCGGTGGCGGTTTTGATGGTCCAAATCCATTTAATTTCTTTAATTTTATTCATCGCGTACCTGATGGATGTACTTTGACATCAGAATCTTTGCTCAAAAATGTATTACCTTTTAATACGATGTCGATGGCAATGGGTTTACATGCCCGTGTGGGTAATGAAGACACGATCATCGATCATCAAGGACGCCGTTTTTCATCTGTAGAGCAAATTAAGCAAACCGTTCGGATTGCCCATGAATTAGGCCGTGAAATTGCCTCAGGAAAAGAAGCCCGTGAAATTTATCGTATTGGGGTGCAATACAACAGTATTGAAGAAACCCTAATCGCAAATGGTATGGCACCCAATCGTAAAGCAGGGCAAAAGGGCGTGCCGCAACGTAACTAATGTGACAAGGTCTAACGGAATTTAGACCTCAAATGTAGTGCAGCTTATTCGCTTTGTTTTTAAAAGTGCGTTGCTGCACTAGCTAAATAGAAATTATAAAAAATACAAGGAGGTCGTATGAATGCCCATCAGTATTCAGATCAGATGAGCGATGTTGATACGTCAATCAGTATACCTCGTCGTTACGCATGGCTTGTTTTTGCTTTGACATTTGGTTTGCTCATTTCAGATTATATGTCACGACAAGTCTTAAACGCAGTTTTTCCTTTACTTAAAAATGAGTGGTTACTCAGCGATAGTCAGTTAGGTTTGCTCAGTGGCATTGTCGCGTTAATGGTGGGTTTATTGACTCTGCCGTTGTCATTAATGGCAGACCGTTTTGGACGAGTTAAAAGCTTGGCCATTATGGCGACGTTATGGAGTTTGGCGACTTTAGGATGTGCACTGGCTGAAAATTATGAGCAAATGTTTATTGCTCGTTTTATGGTTGGTGTGGGTGAAGCTGCTTATGGCAGCGTTGGAATCGCGGTGGTTGTGGCTGTTTTTCCACGAGAAATGCGTGCAACACTCGCCAGTGCTTTTATGGCAGGTGGCGTATTTGGCTCATTTTTGGGTGTGGCTTTAGGTGGTGTACTCGCACAGCATTTCGGTTGGCGTTGGGCATTTGGAGGAATTGCTTTATTTGGTCTCATTTTGGCCTTTCTATATCCAATTTTAGTGAAAGAAAACAGAATAAACGCAGCACCTCAAAATAAAATTCGTAGTAAAACCCAGCACATTAAAAGTCCTTTAAAAACTTTATATTCAAGTCGTTCAGTCATTGCCACTTACATTGGGAGTGGTCTGCAATTATTTGTTGGTGGCACAGTGATTGTCTGGATGCCGAGTTATCTCAATCGCTATTACGGCATGAGTACCGACAAGGCAGGCGTGATGGCAGCGGTCATTTTGCTATGTAGTGCAGTAGGCACAATTCTATGCGGCATGTTGTGTGATTATTTGGGCCGTAATTGTCCAGATCGTAAGGTCAGTTTAGCGATTACATACTGCTTGCTCGGTTGTGTTCTTTTATTAATTGCTTTTGCTATGCCTGTGGGACGTAACCAGTTACTTCTCATCTGCCTCGGAATGTTTATTGCCCTAGGAACCAATGGGCCATCTAGTGCCATGGTGGCCAATCTCACACATAACTCAGTTCATGGCTCTGCATTTGCAACACTCACCTTAGCTAACAATTTTCTTGGTTTAGCTCTTGGTCCTTTAGTGGTTGGCAAAGTATCTGATGTGATTGGTTTACATAGCGCATTTCAACTCATGCCATTGGTCAGTATTGCAGCTGCAGCCGTATTTTTTTATGCCAAACGCCATTATCACAAAGATATCTCACGCTTTGAGCAGCAAGCAATAACTGAGCTTAAAAATCATTCAGGTAACCAAATACAAAAATGCGGGATGAATAACAAATGATGATTCGGCAATTACACATTGATGTATTTTTTGACTTTATTTGTCCTTGGTGTTTGATCGGAAAACGTCAGTTACTGATCGCTATAAATAGATTTTATCAGCTTCACCCCAAAGTCAAAGTTGTCGTGCACTGGCGAGGTGTTCAGCTTATACCTGACTTAGCTGTTGAAGGGGTACCGTTTCAAACGTTTTATTTGAAACGGTTAGGTAGCTTGACAGCAGTTCGTATGAGACAAGAACAGGTCAATAAAGCTGCAAATAAAGTTGGGCTCAAGATCGATTTTGAGCAAATTAAACGAATGCCAAATACGGCCAAAGCTCATCGCTTATTTGATAAAGCTTTAAAGATAGGAACTCCTGAGCAGTGCAATGCGTTGTTAGAACAACTCTTTGCTGCATATTTTTATGATGGGTTAGACATCGGAAATACCACCACTTTATACAAAATCGCCAAACGCTGTGGTTTCCCGCGTGAACTGATCAAAGATTTGCTTATTCAAGATCATCAAGATTTTATCTCTGCAAGTACAGGAGGTAATGGCGTGCCTTACTTTATTTTTAATCGTGCTTCTGCCTTGGTGGGCGCGCAATCAGCAGATGCACTTTATCAAGCGATGCAAGAGGCAATGCTGGCACAAGGAGAGTTGATATGACCAACCGATTTCAAGTGCCTTTTGAAAAAATTCCAAATTCAGGTGAGCGGGCTTTTTTTAAAATTGGAGATAAAACTCTCGCACTATTTAACGTTGCGGCTCAATTTTATGCAATCGATGACAGTTGCCCTCATCAGGGCGCATCGCTATTTAGCGGACGTCTAGAAGGACGAGTGATTCAGTGCTGTGCCCATGGTCTACGTTTTGATTTAACAAATGGCTGTTTAGTTAATTCTTCTTTGCTCAAAGTTGCAACCTATCCCGTAGAAGTGATCGAGGACAAGATATTTATTGTGATGGGCTGTGGGGAAAATCATGAGTAGTTTAGTTTTGAAAAATTTTTCCCAGCGTACAAGAGAATTAGCACCAGGCTTTGTGGTCAGTTCGGTCGTTGCTGCGGCTGCCTGTTTTTTATCAGAGCACTATGGCGCGCCAGTCATGTTATTTGCTCTGTTACTCGGCATGAGTGTAAATTTTTTAGCGGCTGAAAGTAAATGTAAGGTTGGCATCGAGTTTACCGCACGTAGTGTGCTGCGGATGGGCATCGCGTTACTCGGCATGCGTATAACTTTAGGACAAATTACCGCACTAGGTTGGCAACCATTTGCGTTAGTTATCACTTTGGTTGTTGTCACAATTACAGTTTCTGTTATTGCCGCTAAAATTTTAGGCTTCCAAAAACTATTTGGCATGCTCACTGGTGGATCAACGGCAATCTGCGGTGCCTCAGCCGCACTGGCGCTATCCGCTGCTTTTCCAAATCATCCGCAAAAAGAAAAGGCGACTTTGTTTACCGTGATTGGCGTGTCGGCACTTTCAACCTTTGCAATGATTGTCTATCCGATGATTGCGAAGTGGCTAGAGTTATCGCCACAAGCGGCTGGTGTGTTTCTTGGTGCTACGATTCACGATGTGGCGCAAGTGGTCGGCGCTGGTTATAGCATGTCTACCCAAACGGGGGATACGGCGACTGTAGTTAAACTGATGCGTGTGGCAATGCTGCTTCCAGTAATCGTTTGTGCAGCCATGATTACCCGTATACAAGGTGCTGATTCAACTGGGGAGCGGCCACCATTACTGCCTTGGTTTGCTGTTGGCTTTCTACTACTCGCTTGTATTAACAGTACAGGATGGGTGCCTGCTATGGTTCAAAATGGAATCAATGATTTATCACGCTGGTTTTTAGTCATTGCAATTAGTGCTTTAGGAATGAAAACTCAGTTAAAAGAATTAGCATCGGTCGGCATTAAACCGATTCTTTTAATGATCGGCGAAAGCATCTTTTTAGTGGTATTGGTTCTTGGACTTATGCGCTTGTGGTTTTAATTTTACAAATTAAATTTTTAAGGAAGTTATGGAATAGTTCTCCAGCTTCCTTATGTTTTAAATGACTTTATTTGGCTTTAAATAAAGAGAAATTAATTGAGCAGGGCTTTATTGTGACTACGCCACATATTCGGTGACATACCAAATTGGCTAATGAACCAACGCGTAAAAGAACTCGGCATTGAGTAACCTAAAATATCAGACACTTGAGCAAGTGAATAATTTAGATTTTTTAAATAACGAAATACGAGATCTTTGCGTACTTCATTCATTAAATCACTAAAACTCGTCTGAGCTTCTTCTAATCGACGTTGTAAAGTCCGTACGTGAATACCATGTGTTTGAGCGACTTGATCAATCGTAGCGCGGCCCATTGGCAAAAGAAGATAAATACTTTTACGAATATCAAAAATCATGGTCGATTCATTATTATTCTGCAAAATATCTAAATAACGCTGTGCATGGTTAGCCATCGCCAGATTTGCTTGAGGGTTTGTTGTATCAAGTTCGGCCGCCGTACAAACAATACCATTAAAGTCACTACCGAACTCGAGCGCACAGCCAAAAATCCGCCGATGCAAAGTTAAATCACTGGGCGGGTTATGAGTGAAGTGTACACTTAACGGCCGCCATTTTTGCATCATGAGTGCTGCACAAAAACGATGGGTGATTCCTAAAGCAAGTTCCGTCGCTTGGCGACTATATCCGCAAGTTGTTGTTACAACTTCTTCTCGAATAACTACTGTATCGTCAATTTCTTCTATATATATTTCAAGTGAGTTATTGAGTAAATTCCTGTAACGAACAATCGTTTGCAGCGCTTCTCTCAAAGTATATTGGTAACTTAATAATAGGCTCAGTTCACCAAAATCCGCGATTTCGCGTTGCTCTGCCATATGTAAACCGAAAACATCGCAATTACTCATTTGGGCTGAGTCTTCAAGCAAGGTAATGGCTTTATCTACAGGAATACGTTGTTTAAGATCATTCAATTGAGTTTGGCTAAGCCCAACACGTGATAATAAATGGTAGGGATTTAGATCTAATTGCTGAGCAACTGCCAAATAATTTTTTAAAGAGGCGGTATGCGCAAGAGGCACCATTTTATTATCTCCTGTTCTTAATCAGCCATATTCCTTACAGCTCATATCTAGTTATAACTAAAATATCCACATTACAAAAGCTTTTATTTAAGCGCCTAATCGTGATGTCTATTTAATTTTAAACCTGTTCTTTTAATTCATTTGTAATTACAAAAACTATTTTAATTAATTTACGAACTTTTAAAAAGATGTGTCGTCAAATGAAAAGTCTGTGACGTCTTATGTACACCATTAACTGAAATGAGCCTTTATTGTGAATGGAGTTTTATAAAAATTCTTATGCATCCTAGATGGCAAAATTCACAGGCGTCGAAATGGAAAAAATACAAACCAAAGCAACAATTTTAATTATTCCGGGGTTACGCGATCATGTTCCCGAGCATTGGCAAACGATTTTAGAAACAAAGCTAGCAAAGGTTCGTTCTGTACCACCTGTGCAAACCAATAAACTCAATTGTGAAAATAGAGTTGCTGCTATTCAGGCACAACTCGAACAAATACAAGGGCCTGTCATTTTGGTCGCACACAGCGCTGGTGTGCTGATGACAATACACTGGGCTGCAAAATATCAACGACCAATTCAAGGAGCTCTACTTGTGGCTCCACCTGACTTAAACGAAAGCTGGCCAGAAAATTATCCAAGCCCAACTGTACTTCATCAAGAAGGATGGAGTCCTTTACCAGATCAAGAACTACCTTTTCCCAGCATTTTGGTTGCAAGCACCAATGACCATTTAGCTCGTTATGAAGCTGTCAGTGAAATGGCAGAAAAGTGGGGTAGTCGACTCGTAAATTTAGGTGAAGTGGGACATTTAAACCCTGCATCTGGCTTTGGCTATTGGCCTTTAGCTGAACAATTCATTCAACAGTTAGATCAGGTCGAACAACCAGCCTAGTGCAAAAAAATACCTGCTTATGTAAACCATTTAAAGCCAATGGATGGCTTTGAGTAATAAGCAATAAATAAAAAAATCATATTTATAGGGAGATAATATGATGGGTCAGTACGTCTATTTAAATCTAAGAAATAATCATGTTCTATATATTCAAAAAATAGGTGTTTCATTAAGCCTAATTTTATTCATGTCTAAAGTGAACGCAGAGAATTTTGATATTGATAAAGATTGGAAGTTCGATACAAAAACGACATTAAGCTTAGGAGCCAGTTGGAGTACGCAAGATCCATCCGTTTCATTACTTTATCGGCCTGACGCAAACAAAATAGGTAAACAAGGCGCTAGCATTGATGTGAATGGTGATGATGGGCGTATGAATTTTAGTAAATATGATGCCATTTCACAGATCATCAGAGGCATAACCGAAGTTAAGCTAAATGGAAAACAGCAGGGTGCGGTCATTAGCACTAAATACTGGTATGACCATGCCTATGAGACAGGGCACGGAGATTTTAAACCCTTTAATGATTCAGCGTGGCCAAGGCTCGCAAAGTTCAAAGGTATCGATTTATGGAATGCCTATATATGGAAAGATTTTGAATTAGACGATGGAAAAAGCATCAATTTAAAATTAGGCAAACAGACTTTAAATTGGGGGAAATCTCAGTTTTTTCAAAACGGTTTAAATTCGGTGAGTGCTTTTGATTTTGCTGCAATTAACCGACCGGGTGGTGATGCAAAAGAAAGAATCATTCCAACCGAAATGTTTTCATTCGACACAAGCATTAATAAAAATTTGAAAATAGAAGGGTTCTATCAATTTAAATTTAGACCTTCAGTTGTTGATGGTAACGGAACTTTCTTTGAGATTTCAGACTTTGTGCCCGAAAATGCAGGTCCTGTTCTGATTGCTGGAGGTGGAGATAAATTATCCGATACCGCAATTCGTTTACGTACCTATATTCCACGTGCAGAAAGTAGAAAAGCAAAGGATAACGGCCAATATGGTATTGCTTTAAAACAGACATTACCCAGTTTAAATAATACTGAGCTAGGTATTTACTACGCGAACTACCATAGCCGTAATGCAAACTTTGATGGAACGGCTGTAACAGCAGCAGGACCTGAATATTTTAATACCGCGAGTTATTTTTCTATCTATCCTGAAAATATCAAAATGTTTGGATTAAGCCTGACTGGGAAAGTTGGAACAACAACCATTTTTAGTGAATTAACCCACAAACCTAATCAACCTTTGCAGCTAAACGGCACAGACATTGTCTATGCTCAAGTGCTATCAGAAGGAACACCATTTGCGCCGCCGGGAAAAACTGTTGAATTAGGTCAATATATTCAAGGATATGTACGCTTACCAGTAACACAATTTTCGGTTGGAGCAACTGACAGCATATTCAATATTTTGGGTGCAAATTCGCTGACATGGTCTACAGAGTTTGCCTTAAACCATATTGCAGATATTGGTAATAATCGGATTGGCCGGACAGGCGCATTTGGTCGTAGTGAGCTTTCAACAGGTGCTTATAATCCTGAAACAGGTGAGTTTAAATGTACGCCGTATGGTACAGCTCATCTTACCAATGCAGAAATAGACAATTTAAATGAACGCTTTTGTAATAAAAACGGTTTTTTTAATGAATGGTCATTTGGCTACCGATTACGTGGCGCATTAAATTATCAAGATATTTTACCCTCTACCGTGATTACGCCAAGTCTTAGTTTTAGACACGATGTTTATGGATATAGCCAAAACTTTCAAGAAGGGCAAATGAGTGTAACTGCGGCTTTATCTATGACTTATCAGCAAAAATATACAACAGAGATTGCCTATAATAACTTTTTTGGTTCTAATGAATTTAGCACGATAGATGATCGAGATTTTGTATCATTAACATTTAAAGCTAATTTTTAGTTCAATTATTTTATAAAAAATATATAGAAATAATCGTTATAAAAGAGATTTAGACGTGGAGGATAACTTTTGAAATTTAAATCAAAAATTGATTGGTGGCTTTTACTCATATTTATTGTTGTCACTGCCAATATCGTTATGAAAATTTATGAAGCAAATTATCATTATTCTTTAGCTTCAAATTTTCCGCACCTCGTCATTTACAGTTTAGTCATTTTGGTTATTTGGCTTCCCATCTTTAATACCTATTATCTAGTAGAAAACAACACCTTAATTATTAGGAGTTTAGTGTTTCGATGGAAAATTAATATTAATGATATTACTCGCATAGAACCTACTCATAATCCACTTTCCTCTCCAGCATTATCGCTAGATCGGCTTAAAATTTATTATATGAAAGATGGCAGAGTGGCTACAGTAATGATCTCGCCAAAAGATAAAGAGGGTTTCTTAAATATTTTACGCAATAATCCTAACGCCAAGTATTAATGTGTAGTTGATAAATAGAGTCTTTTAAATATCTAGAAAACACTAGTTATGTATTAAAATTTTGAAAATATAGACGGTAATCCTTAGTTTGGTTAAATAAATAAACTATAAGTCTCTCTTCTAAAGCATTAATCTGTGCTTATTGCGAAAAAATAAGAAATGGAGATAAAAGATGCTTACACGTTTTTTAATGCCAATTTTAGGCACTACAGTTGTAGTTCTTGTTGCAGGATGTGCTTCATCCTCTCAATATCCAATTACTGATAGTTATGGGCCAGACCCAAAACTTCCTGAACCTAAATCAAGCCTATTACCAACTGTTAATATAGCTCCAGCAGAAGGCTGGCCGAGTGGGGTAATGCCAAAACCAGCAGAAGGTTTAAAGGTCAAAGCATTTGCCAAAGGACTTGAACACCCACGTTGGCTTTATGTATTACCAAATGGTGATGTATTGGTTGCTGAAACAGATGCTCCGCCTAAACCGGAAGACAGCAAAGGTATTAAAGGTAAAATCATGACTTTTGTGATGAGGCGTGCAGGCTCATCTCATCCGAGCGCAAACCGTATTAGTTTACTTCGTGACACCAATGGAGATGGAGTCGCTGACCAGAAAACGGTATTTCTTCAAAACTTAAATTCTCCATTTGGTATGGCATTGGTAGGTAATAACTTATATATCGCCAATACGGATGCACTAGTACGTTTTCCTTATCAAGAAGGGGAAACTCAAATTACAGCCAGTGGAACCAAAGTATTGGACTTACCGGGTGGTGCTTTAAACCACCACTGGACCAAAAATGTAATTGCTAATCGCGAAGGTACAAAGCTCTACATTACTGTCGGTTCTAACAGTAATGTTGCTGAAAATGGTTTAGATCAAGAAAAAGGTCGTGCACAAATTACAGAGTTTGATATTGCAAGTGGTCAGTCTCGACCATTTGCAACAGGACTACGTAATCCTAATGGTATGGCTTGGCAACCTCAAAGCGGTAAACTTTGGACAGTGGTTAATGAGCGCGATGAAATCGGTAGTGACCTAGTACCCGATTATATGACTTCGGTTCAAGACGGTGCTTTTTATGGTTGGCCTTATAGCTACTATGGTCAACATGTAGATGTGCGAGTAAAACCGCAAAATCCTGAAATGGTTGCTCGTGCAATTAAACCCGACTATGCACTAGGCAACCATACGGCTTCTTTAGGCCTTGCATTTTATGCAGCCGAACTGATGCCACAATTTAGAGGTGGGGCATTGATCGGTCAGCATGGTTCTTGGAACCGTAAACCTCACAGTGGTTATAAAGTCATTTTTGTACCATTTAGAAGTGGTCAGCCTTCTGGTCCACCGCAAGATATTTTGACTGGATTCCTCAGCGATAAAGGCAAAGCGTATGGTCGCCCTGTGGGTGTAGCAATTGATTTCTCAGGTGCTGTGTTAGTTGCAGATGATGTGGGCAATACGATTTGGCGCGTTTCGCCAGTTGCAGAGACAACTTATGAGAGTCCAACCCAGCAATCCATTAGTATTTCAGTGACTCAACCTTAAAAAGGTTGGACAAAATAGGTTTATTTTATGCAAATATTACGGTTATCTGATTACCCTCAATACAAAGAAATGGCTGCACAGTGGTTTTCTGAAAAATGGCAAATCCCTGTGGAAGCCTATCTTGATAGCATTCAGATTTCCATTGATCAAAAGCATGCTATTCCACAGTGGTACATTGTTTTAAATGAAGATAAGCATTTAATTGCTGGAGCAGGAGTCATTGATAATGACTTCCATGAGCGTAAAGATTTAACACCAAACTTATGTGCTTTATTTGTAGAAGAGAACTATCGAAACCAAAATATTGCAAAGCACATTTTAGATTTTATACGTGAAGACTTGAGTAATCAGGGCATCCAAACACTTTATTTAATAACAGACCATACCGAGTTTTATGAAAAATGTGGTTGGCGGTTTTTAATGTTGGTAAAGGATGAGGAAGGCGAGATGGTACGTATGTATGTAGCAGATACTTTTTAATAGAATTTAAAGAGCATCTATAAAAAAATAGCCTCTATAGAGGCTATTTTTTGTAGGCTTATTTACTTTTAAAGTTTTTAAAAATCAGAAGAAGCGCGACAAACGATAGTAAAATAATAAAACTAATATAACTATTTGCTGTACTCATCAGCCCAATTTTCCCAACAAAATAGCCAGCTAAAATTGCAGGAATACTAAATGCTAAATAACTTTCAACAAAAAATGCAGCCATAAGTCCTGCGCGTTCCTCTGGTAAAGCTAGAGGCATTACTGTGCGAATCGCACCCATAAAAGCTGTACCAAAACCCCCCCCGTAATAATAGAACCGAGAAATAAAACTACTGCACTTGTAAGATTAATTGCTAAAAATAAAATGGTTGAACCAATAGCAATTGAAAGAGTACCGGTTAATAAAATACGGTAATTTGTCGACTTTCTAAGTGTTAATATACCGGCTGCGCCTGAGAGTGCTAGCGCTATAAACATGACACCGTTTAGCCATGCCGATGAAGTATGGAAAATTTTTGCCAGTAAAGAAGGCATAAGTGATAGGAAGAAACCACTGACCATCCAAAGAGCAATATTAATCGGACTAATACTCAATAAAGCACTTTTTGTTTGTGGAGGAATAGCCATATTGGGTTTTAAAGAGGCAAGTGCACCCGATCTTTTTTGGGCTGTTTCAGGAGTAAAAAAACTTAAAATGAGTTCACAAATAAGAAGAAGACATAAAAATTCAAAAACAAGCTGTAAGGGTTGGGTAGAGAATTGCAAAATAGAACAAGTTAGAAATATACCAACAGCCATGCCGACCATTGGTGCGATACTATTAATAAGCGAACCCTGAAGCTTACTAAAATCTAAAATTGCTGCGCCTATAGCCGAGACAGCAAGCCCTGTTGCGATTCCTTGTAAGCCCCGTGCAATAAATAACATCGAAACATCTGAAGCAAATAAGAAAAAGCTCATCGAAATAATTTGCAGAAAAATGGCTGCAATAATGACAGGACGGCGTCCAATATAGTCAGACAAAGAACCAATAATCAGTAATGAACCCAGCAGAGTAAAAGCATAAGTTGCAAAAATTAAAGTCAAAGTGACAGGTGAAAATTGCCAAAGCTGTTGGTATAGACGATAAAGTGGAGTCGGTGCACTAGACGCCGCCATAAAAGTCATGAGCGTGATTGTATTAAGTGTCAATGCACTTGTACTATCTAACTGAAAAACTGATCCAGACCGTTTTGAACTTGAATTGTTCATATAAGATGAATAACATAAAAGCGAATATTTAGCTTTTATACATTATTTTCACACTAAAGCAAATCCTTAGCTTTAGTGTATTTTGTATATAGATATAAATATTTATAAATTTTTTGATCCCTTTACAGAGTTTATAAATGGCAAAAGTTGTTACTGGCTTACGTCCTGGTGGTCGTAGTGAAAGAATTCAAACTGCGGTACATCAAGCGGTAAAAGAGCTTCAAAAAACCTTAGAGCAGACCCAAATTACCATACCTATGATCGCTCATGAGGCAGGAGTAACACCTTCGACAATTTACCGCCGTTGGGGCGATATTAATCAGCTATTTTCAGATGTAGCCCTAAATGAACTTAAACCTGATAAGGAACCAAAAGATTTAGGTTCATTTCAGCTGGATATCACTGCATGGATTGAACAATATTTTGAGGAGTATTCTTCTGAAGTTGGCCAAACATTATTGCGTGATGTGCTATATACAGCCGACTCTTCAAATGCGAGAAAATGTGAAACCCTAATTATTCAACAACTTGATATTATTCAAGCCAGAGCTAAATCGCGTAATGAAATCACTATAAATAATGAAGAAATTATCGAAGCTGTTATTGCCCCTATGCTATTTCGCATCTTATTTACTGAACGTACCTTAAGCTTAGATTACGTCCATATTTTATTGGAACAGTTATTTAACGCTCCCTAATTTGAATTAATTTATCAAAGCCTATTAGTGGATTTTTTTAACAAGAACAAGACACTTTATCTTGTTAAAAAATTATATATCAATTTTTCTTATTATTTTTAAACTAAATTTTCATAATTTATAATTTACATGTTTTTTATAAAATCATTTATTTAATAAATATTGTGCCTGTATTAGATAATTAAACTTCTACAGACATTTTTGTGCATGTTTTTACTTAAAATATTAAGATTAAATAATGCTTTATAGCAAATTTTGGTTGTTTTTTTATTTTTTAAAATTAGAAAATTAAAATGATTTTATATAATTTATTGCATGATTATTGAATTTGACATTTTTTAAATTTATAACACAGGCCGTTTTTTATTCTTTACAATGGCTTTTCCTTGATAAAGCAGCTTGTGGTGCACGCTTTATATTTTATTTTTTTATCCCCATCGAAAAGGTATTTAGATAATGGATTTCAATACCCTTGACCAAGAAACGGTACAGAAAAAACAGAAGTTTCACCAAATTTTGTATGTACAGGTCATCTTTGCAATTATTTTGGGCATTTTAATTGGTCATTTTTACCCAGAACTTGGCGAAAGTTTAAAACCGCTTGGTGATGCATTCATCAAGATCGTTAAAATGATTATTGCTCCCGTCATCTTTTTAACCGTTGTTACAGGCATTGCCAGTATGACAAACATGAGCCGAGTTGGCCGTGTAACTGGTAAAGCTATGCTTTATTTCCTTACCTTCTCAAGCTTGGCGCTTGTGGTTGGTATGATTGTGGCAAATATTATCCAACCAGGTAAAGGTCTTAATATTGACCCCGCTACCTTAGTCAACGACAAAGTAAATACTTACGTTGAAAAGGCGCATGCAACAAATATTACTGACTTCTTCATGAATATTATCCCGCAAACTCTAGTTAGCCCTCTGGCAGGTGGCGAGATTTTGCAGGTTCTGTTTGTGGCGGTGTTATTTGGTATTTCTTTGGCTGCATTGGGTGACCGTGCACGTCCAATTACCGACTTCTTAAATAACTTAACAGCTCCAGTTTTTTACCTTGTTGGTATGTTAATGAAGCTGGCTCCAATCGGTGCTTTTGGTGCAATGGCTTTTACCATTGGTGCGTATGGAATCGAATCAATTGGTAATTTATTACTATTAATTATGACGTTCTATATTACAGCAGTGTTGTTTGTCATCGTGATTTTAGGAGCAGTAGCCCGTTACAATGGCTTCTCAATTATTCATTTAATCCGTTATATCAAAGATGAACTTTGGTTAGTTTTAGGAACAAGTTCTTCTGAAGCAGCTTTACCATCTTTAATGGATAAAATGCAAAAAGCAGGTTGTGAAAAATCGGTGGTAGGTTTGGTGATTCCAACAGGTTATTCATTTAACCTCGATGGTACAAATATATACATGACTATGGCGGCTCTGTTCATCGCACAAGCATGTAATGTTGACTTATCAATTAGTGAACAAATTGCATTGCTTCTTGTCGCAATGGTAAGTTCTAAAGGTGCAGCAGGGGTGACTGGTGCAGGCTTTATTACTCTGGCTGCAACTCTATCGGTTGTACCGGCGGTTCCTGTAGCAGGAATGGCTTTAATTCTTGGTATTGACCGTTTTATGTCGGAGTGCCGTGCATTAACAAATTTAGTTGGTAATGCTTGCGCAACAATTGTTGTAGCACGATGGGATAAAGCTTTAGATAAAGATCTTTTAGATAAAGCTTTAAAGAACCCTAAAGCAGAATAATCTTATAAAAAATCTGTAGCTAAGGGCAATTTGGGAGAGTAGCCCCGCTACAGATTTTTTGTTTAATATCTAAGAATATATTTTAATTAAACCATTCTAAAGTTCTGCAATATTACTTATCTTTCAAAAAAGACAATACTGTAATTAAAATCGAGCCGTAAAAAATTATGCTTTTAAGTGATCTTCAAACTCTTCACCTAATTGCATCGCTAATGAATTACCTGCTAAATCACAGGTCACTAAACCATATTCTTTTTTAAAACTAAAAGTAAAACCTTTTCCATCAGCAAGATTTTTAACTGAATACCCTAACTTTTCTAACCAAATACGAAACGCAATCAAATTTTTAGCTTTAACAACCTTTTTCACGTGAGAACTCCTTCTATCCGTGGCATTACATCTTATTTATTAATAGGGTTTTAATTAGATTTTTTAAAGGGGGAAAACTTTGTTTTATTTTGCAACTTGTAAAAAAAGTAAGATAGAGAAAGAACAGTTTTCATTTTTATAAAAATATGGAGGTGTTATGTAACTAAAAAATAAATACTTTTTATTTAGTGGATTGTTTATTGGCGTGTTTTTAAGAAAATATAAATTTGAGGGAATTTTTAAAAAGATGAATAAATATGAAGATAGTAAATGTAAAAAATAATTACGATCAACGCGCACTATGCAAAAAGATACAGTTCTTAAAATGGAACTGTATCTCTTAAAGGAGAAGCTTTAACTTTAAAAGTTATCTTTAAGTGCACGTAAATGAGCAAAGTCTTCAGCACTTTCTGCACGAAGAAAAGGATTGGTGGCTAATTCTAGTTCAATCGTACTCGGAAGGGTGATTGATCCTTTCTTACGTAGCTCACGAACTTCTTCAGCTCGTTCAGATAAGGCGTGGTTATGCGGCTCTACCGTTAAGGCAAATTCGGCATTTGAAAGCGTGTATTCATGCGTACAATAAACTTTGGTTTGTGTTGGTAGCGCTGCTAAACGACTAAGTGAGTGATACATTTGTTCAGCCGTACCTTCAAATAATCGTCCACATCCCATTGCAAACAAAGTGTCACCGCAGAATACAGCTTCTAACTCTTCAATAAAATACACAATGTGCCCTAAGGTGTGACCTGGGGTCGCGATAATCTCTACTTTTAAATCATTAAATTTTAAATGATCGTCATGTTGTAAGGGGTGAGTAATTCCCGGAATTTTTGAGAGCTCATCACGTGGACCATAGACAGTAATATTTTGGGCAGCCGTTAAATCTGCTACACCACCGATATGGTCTTTATGCCAATGAGTGAGCCAGATTTGTTTTAAAGTGAGTTGATGATTTTGACAAAATTGAGTCACAAGATCAGCTTCTGTTGGGTCAACTGCAACAGCCTCTTGGGTTTCAGTATCTTCTAAAATCCAGATATAGTTTTGGAGGGCATTCTGTACATCAATAAAATGAATTCTATAACGCATTGTTTTATCCTAAAACCAAATCCAAAGAGTAAGTAATCGCTGTTTTTGATAATAACAGAAAATGGTATTAAGCCACTCACTCAACCTTTTTATGAAAATGATGTATATAAAACAAAAAAGCCCCCATTTAGGGAGCGTTTTATATGAGTAATTTAACGGATCTTAGAGAGCCAGTTACCTAGCGTCTGTACAATCTGTACTAAGAGCAATAGAACAATTACTGTTAAAATTACAACGCTTGTATCAAAACGTTGGTAACCATAAGAGATTGCTAAGTCACCAATACCACCTGCGCCCACTGCACCAGCCATTGCTGTTGCACCAATCAAACTGATTGTCGCTGTTGTGAGGTTTAAAATGAGTGAACTGCGTGCTTCTGGCAAAATAAAGCGGTAAATAATTTGCCAAGGTGTAGCACCCATCGCCTGAGCAGATTCAATAATTCCTTCATTTACTTCGAGTAGGGAAGTTTCAATAAGACGTCCCATATATGGACCAACGTAAATTGTTAAAGGAACGATCGCTGCCCATGTACCAATTGAAGTACCTACCAACAACTTGGTAAGAGGAATCACTGCAATAAGTAAAATAATAAATGGGAGAGAGCGTAACGCATTTACAATTGGGTTGAGTAAATGATAGACGAATCTATTTGGCAAAATACCTTCTGGGCGAGTTACAAGCAGGATAACCCCTTGAATGAAACCCCAAATACCACCAAATAACAGCGCAAAAAACACCATGTGAAATGTTTCTTGTAGAGCTGTTACAAACTGGTCAATTGAAAGAGAACTGTGCCAGAAAGGTTGAGTAAGTTCAGTTAACCACTGTACGATTAAATCTCTCATACTTGATCTCCTGATTGAACTACACTCACTTCATTTTTCTCTAAAAACTCGATAGCTTGTTTAATCAACTGAGGCTCACCTAGAAGCTGTACAAACATTTGACCAATGACAGTACCGTTAATTTCAGTCATGTTAGCGAATAAGATATTTAAACTAATATCAAATTGTTTAATCAGTGACTGAATTACAGGTTCTTGAGCAGAACGGCCCAAAAACTGTAAACAGTAGATGCTATGGTGATGCTGATTTTCGAGTTGATTTAAAATATTCACAGGCAACTGTTGATGTAACACAGTTTGAATAAAGTTTTTAGTCGTCGGATGTTGAGGATTACTAAAGATATCAATCGTTGAACCTTGTTCAATGACTTTACCAGCTTCCATCACAGCTACATGATCACAAACAGTTTCAATGACATCCATTTCATGGGTCACCATAACGATTGTGATTTTTTGCTCTTGATTGATTTTCTTGAGTAACTCTAAAACAGACTTGGTTGTTTGCGGGTCTAGGGCAGAGGTTGCTTCATCACACAAAAGAATTTTTGGATGATTTGCCAAAGCACGAGCAATACCGACACGTTGCTTTTGGCCGCCAGAAAGTTCATCAGGATAAGCATCTTTTTTATGCTTAAGATCAATGAACTCCAATAACTCATTTAAGCGCTTTTCACGTTCTGCTTTATTGTAATTCAGCAGACGCATTGGCATTTCGATATTTTCAGCAACCGTTTTGGTTTGTAGCAAATTGAAGTGCTGAAAAATCATACCAATATTTGCACGTTCCTGACGTAATGAACGCGCATCCAAAGCAGTGAAGTCCTTTTGATTAATGATAACCTGACCTTCATTTGGTCGTTCAAGTAAGTTAATCAGGCGGATTAAAGTACTTTTACCTGCACCACTATAGCCAATAATACCAAAAATACTCCCTTCAGGAATTTCCAAATTAATTTGGTCCAGAGCTCGTATGGTTTGGCCTTTAAGCTGATAGTGCTTTGAAATGTTTTTAAATTGAATCATGTTGTCAAAAACTATGCTAAAAAGAAAAAACAGGCAAAGAGTCTTTGCCTGTTTCGCGTTGCAGCTATTATATTACTATTTAGCTTCCGTGAGGTAGCTGATTGGCTGATTCACGTCAACTTTTGTACCACCAAAGTGTTGTTCAACGTATTTTTTAACAGCTTCAGTGTGGTATAGCTGACCAACTTTCTGAAGAATTGGGTCATCTTTGCGAGATTCAGCTGTTGCAAGGATGTTTACATTCAGTTTAGTGCTTTGGTCAACAGGTTCATAGTAGATAGAATCTTTAAGTATGTTTAAACCACCTTCTAAAGCTAACGTATTACCCAAAACAATTGCATCAACTTCATCTTTTACGCGTACAGCTGTCGCCATTTGGATTGGTTTGATATCAATTTTTTTACTGTTATCGATAATATCGCTTGGTGTGCCTTTAGCAGGGTCGAAGTCAGCTTTAAGTTTAATTAAGCCAGCACTTTGTAATAACAATAATGCACGAGCTTCATTCGCAGCATCATTAGGAATTGCAATGCTTGCACCTTGTTGGAATTCTTCTACTTTTTTATGTTTACTTGAGTAGATCCCCATTGGCTCAAGATAAGTTGTAGCAACTGGAGCAATTTTATCTTTATTTGATGCATTGAAAGCCACCAAATATGCATAAGATTGGAATGCATTTAAGTCAACTTCTTTATTTGCTACAGCTGTATTCATTGCAACATAATCAGTGAAATTTTTCACCTCAAGCTTAACACCAGCAGCTTTAGTTTCTGGTAAAGTCGAAATATAACGCCAGATATCAGCGTCAGAACCAGTTGAGGCAATAACCACAGTTTGAAGTTGTGATGAATCACCACTCTTTCCAGCTTGTGGTTCACTTTGTTGTTTACCGCAAGCTGCAAGTAATAGCACAGACACGCTTAAAAAAAGACTGATCAGCTTTTTCATGTAAAAAAAGTCCTGATTAAGAGAGATATCAACTATTTAGTTGGCTCTCTAGAAAAGAAAATGAGTTTTGTTGTCACGTCACAAAGTTTTGAATGCTAAAAGTTATAGCTTTTAGCTCTTTTCTAATTCCTCAGATACTTGTTTTACCGTTTTTGATCTGTACTAAATAAAACTATTTTCACAACAGTTCTATCATGAGTTGACAGTCTTTAAGCGATTTCTAAAAGTATTTAATGTTAAAAATAAATATTATCCCTAACAGAATTAGATGATGAGCCTCAATATTTAAAGGCACAATAACTTTGTGGAAAGTTCCAACGCTTTATCTAATCATATCAATAAAAACATATTCAATATAGTGGACATGTTTCGATCTTATTGATTGGAAGTGAATAAAAATTGGAGTTTATATAAAATTTTCTGATAAATAAGAATGAAATATAAAAAGCCCTCTTTAATAGAGGGCTTTTTATCAGTTGAGAGTTTTTTACTCAGCTTTTTCTCGTGCAATTGCGCGATAGCCAATGTCACTACGATACTGCATACCAGTAAAGGTCACTTGTCCGCATACTTCAAGTGCATTAATTTGTGCTTCAAGCACGCTGTCGCCTAGCGCAGTTACACAAAGAACTCGACCACCAGAAGTCACGATGTGACCATCTTCACGAGTTGCAGTGCCTGCGTGGAAAATTTTAGTATCTTCAGGTGATTGTCCAATACCTGAAATTACATCACCTTTGCGTACGCTATCAGGATAGCCTTCGGCTGCAAGTACGATACCGATTGACTTACGTTCATCCCATTCAGCTTCTTTTGGTAAATTGCCAGCAATACCAGCTTCTACCAATTCAACAAGAGATGACTTTAAGCGCATCATGATTGGCTGAGTTTCAGGATCACCGAAACGACAGTTGAACTCGATCACACGCGGTTGACCTTGTTCATCAATCATTAAGCCAGCATATAAGAAACCAGTGTAGACATGTCCGTCAGCAGCCATACCTTCAACAGTCGGACGCATGATTTCAGTCATAACACGTTCGAAAATTTCAGAAGTTACCACCGGAGCAGGAGAGTAAGCACCCATACCGCCAGTATTAGGACCTTGGTCACCTTCAAAAATACGCTTGTGATCTTGTGAAGTTGCCATTGGTAAAATGTTTTTACCATCAATCATACAAATGAAAGAAGCTTCTTCACCCGCTAGGAACTGTTCAATTACAACACGTGAACCAGCATCACCGAATTTGTTGCCTGCAAGCATGTCATCAATTGCTGCAAAAGCTTCTTCGTTGGTCATTGCAACGATTACACCTTTACCAGCAGCAAGACCGTCTGCCTTAATTACAATTGGTGCACCATTTTTTTCAACATATGCTTTAGCTGCATCAACTTCCGTAAATACTTCATAAAAAGCAGTTGGAATGTTATGACGCTTTAAAAAATGTTTAGCAAATGCTTTTGAGCCTTCAAGCTGCGCAGCATATTGAGTTGGTCCCCAAATTTTTAGACCTGCTTCGCGAGCAGCATCTACCACACCATTCACTAAAGGTGCTTCTGGACCAACAATAATAAGTTCAACATTATTTTCTTTAGCAAAAGCGATAATTGCAGGGTTGTCTAAAATATCAAGCTGAACATTAACGCATTTGTCTTCAGTTGCAGTTCCCGCATTTCCCGGTGCAACGAAAACTTGAGTAACTTTGGTATCTTGCGCGATTTTCCATGCCAAAGCATGTTCACGACCACCACTACCTAAAACTAAAATATTCATTTTTAATTTGTTCCTTAACTTTAATCCTTTTCATCCCCCTCTATTCCTCAAGGTGGAGTTTAGCTCCATTATTGTGGAAAACCCTCCTGAATGAAAGGAGGGTTAGGGAGGACTAAATTTAAATTAGTGGCGGAAATGGCGCATACCAGTGAACACCATTGCAATACCAGCTTCGTCTGCTGCAGCGATTACTTCTTCATCACGCATAGAACCACCTGGTTGAATGATGCATTTAATGCCAGCTTTAGCAGCATTATCAATACCGTCACGGAACGGGAAGAATGCATCAGAAGCCATTACAGCACCTTCAACAACCAAACCAGCATGTTCAGCTTTAATGGCAGCAATACGCGCTGAGTTAACGCGACTCATTTGACCTGCACCTACACCAATAGTTTGGCGGTTTTTAGCATAAACAATTGCGTTTGATTTTACATATTTTGCAACTTTCCAAGCAAAGATAAGATCATCAATTTCTTGTTCAGTTGGCGCACGCTTAGTAACTACTTTAAGATCATCTTTAGTGATCATACCCAAGTCTTGATCTTGAACAAGTAAGCCACCATTTACGCGTTTATAGTCAAGTTGCGGTGCACGTGCATCAATAGCAGGTAACTCGCCACATACTAAAACACGTACATTTTTCTTAGCGCCAGTTACTTCAAGTACGCCATCAGCAATACTTGGAGCAATAATTACTTCAACGAATTGACGCTCTACAATTGCTTGAGCAGTTGCAACATCTAATTCACGGTTGAATGCAATAATACCGCCAAAAGCAGATTCTGGATCAGTCGCATAAGCTAAATCATAAGCAGCTTTAATGCCGTCTAAAGAAACCGCAACACCACAAGGGTTAGCATGTTTCACGATCACACAAGCTGGTTTTGCGAATGATTTAACACATTCAAGTGCAGCATCTGTATCTGCAATGTTGTTATAAGACAATTCTTTGCCTTGTAACTGTTTTGCAGTAGAAACTGATGCTTCTTTTGCATTAGCTTCGACATAGAAAGCAGCCGATTGATGTGGGTTTTCACCGTAACGTAAATCTTGTGCTTTGTTCAATTGAGTATTGAATGTACGAGGGAATAAGTCAGCTTCACCTTCGGTCTTACCAACGCGAGCGCCTAAGTAAGAAGCGATCATGCCGTCGTATTGAGCTGTATGTTCAAATGCTTTAACTGCTAAATCAAAACGTGTTTCATAAGAAAGTGAACCAGCAGTTTTTAATTCATTAATTACAGTGTCGTAATCAGAAGCATTAACTACAATACCTACTGAAGCATGGTTTTTAGCAGCTGCACGAACCATTGTAGGACCACCGATGTCGATATTTTCGATTGCATCAGGAAGAGTACAGTCAGGTTTTGCAACAGTTGCAGCAAATGGATAAAGGTTTACAACAACAAGATCAATCGGATCGATGTTGTGTTCTTCCATAACTGCTTCATCTAAACCACGACGAGCAAGAATACCGCCATGAATTTTTGGATGTAAGGTCTTAACACGACCATCCATCATTTCAGGGAAGCCAGTATGTTCAGATACTTCTACAACCGCGATATTATTATCTTTAAGCAACTTATATGTGCCGCCTGTAGATAATAGTTCTACCCCTAGAGCTGCAAGGTTTTGAGCAAATTCGACAATTCCTGTCTTATCAGATACAGAAATCAAAGCACGTTTAATAGTCATGATGTTTAATTCAACAATTTCAAGTCTACGGATTAAAACCAATAAGCATAAAAAAATGCCCACGACGTCGTGAGCATTTTATCATTTATTCACTCATTAAACCGTGAGCTTTTAACTTTTTACGTAAAGTGCCACGGTTGAGTCCAAGAATTTCTGCAGCACGCGTTTGATTACCACGTGTATATTCAAGAACTACAGATAAAAGAGGTTTCTCCATTTCTGCTAGCACCATGTCATATACCTGAGATGGTTGCTCACCTTGCAATTGTGCAAAATAATGGCGAACTGCGCGATCCACGTGGATGCGAAGAGCAACATCAGATTGTGCAGTAAAAATAGGAGATTTGCTATTCATGCGAGTTAATCCGAAAATCAAATACTAGCTTGGGTAAAGTAGTATATAAATGTGGTCTAAAAATACGGAGTCCTGTTTTAGATCCTAAAACAGTGACTCTAAAACATAAGAACAATTAGCTTGCCATATTTCTTCGTATTGAATAAAAAATAAGCGTAACAATAATTAAATATTTGTTACAGCCCCCTCAAAAACAAAAAAAGTTAGGCTATGCGCTTAAAGTAGAAAAGCACACATGCTTAACAGTATTTTTTTTGGATTGAGAGCGAGGAGTATATGAGTCAAAGCTTTCGTGGCGCGTATCATACCATTGTCTAGGAAAAAGTGAGCAAATTAACTGCATTTTTTTTATTTTTTTTTTCACTTTTTTTACATTTTAGGGGTGGACAATTTCTAATCGATAATTTACTAGCCTTTTTTTGCTTTTGTTTAGCTCAAATTCGAATCGGAAAGGGGTATTTGATGGAATACGTTGAATACCCCTTAAGTTTTCAATTAGATATTGTTGAGGAGTTAATATGATTTCCTCTGTTTTGTCTGGCTCTGTTGCAAAAATCAACTTTAGATTAGGAAGCTCAATACTTTTATCATTTTGGTTGAGCAATATGCCTGAGAACTGAGTATGGTTTGCGTCGATTTTGCGGACTTTTAACTTTTCTATATAGATAAGTTGATAAAGTTCTGCTGATTTGTTGCAGTGTAGTATTTGGCAAACGTAATTAAAAGCATGGCTAACGGTTGGGCTTGCATGCATGAGCTTAGGGTTAAACCAGAGGATTTGAAACGTAAAGACTAAAATTAAAATAAGGTTGGCAGAGCTCCAGAGCGTATAGTAAAGCCAACTATGCTTTTTATTGTTTTCTTGTTCTTGTGGGGATGCCTGCTCAGCTAAATTAAGGTTTGGTAGAGCATTAATAGGTTCGTTGTGAAAGTAATTTAAGTTGTTGAGATAAGTTAAAAGATCAATATTAGAATTTTCTACTTTTTGATCAAAGATATCTAATACATGAGAATGCGTCATATATCTTGTTTGTATTGAACCATTGGTTAGAGTCGTTGAGTTGACCATAACTGGCTGTTCAATATTGATTAGATGGGTTAAGGCATTAAAGCTTGAATTACATTTTGGGCAACAAACCATACCCTGAGCGACAGTCAATTGAGTAAGAGATACTTTATAAACTGTTAAACACTTAGGGCAGCGGGTTTGTTTTTCATTCATGAGTTAAAAATCTCAATTTATTGTTTTACGTTTTCCTGAAATGCGACACCAGTTTTCTTCGCGCTTTTCGACATCTAATATATCAAAAAATTCAGAATAAACACGTGAAACATCAGCAACTTGCTCTTCAATCACACCAGCAAGTGCGAACTCGCCCTCAGATTTGATTAAATTTGCAAATTCAGGCGCAAGCATCATTAAAGGTCCTGCTAAAATGTTTGCAACTAAAACGTCGGCTTGTTTAGGTTTGAATTCTTGATCAAACTCTTCAGGAAGACCTACATATAGTCGATCTAATACACCATTGAGCTCTGCATTTTGTTTTGTTGCTAAAACAGCTTGCGGGTCAATATCTGTGGCATATACTTTTTTTGCGCCTAATAATAAAGCTGCTACGCCTAAAATGCCTGAACCACAGCCATAATCAATCACGATTTTATCTTTAACGTCAGTTTTACCCAGCCATTGTAAGCATAGGAAGGTACTTGCGTGATTACCTGTACCAAATGCAAGACCTGGATCTAACTTAATGTTAGTTGCGTCTGCTTCTGGTGGCTCTAGCCATTCAGGCACGATCCAGAACTTTTCCCCAATCTGAATTGGCTCATAGTAATCCATCCACGCGCGTTCCCACACTTGATCTTCAAGTTCTTCATGACGCATAGGAACATCTGGAAGTTGAGCTTTTAAGAAAGCTTCTAAAGTGTCGACATCAATTGGGTCTTGTTCGTCTTGTTGATAGATGCCTGTCACAATAACTTTGTTCCATAAAGGTGTTTCACCCGGTAATGGTTCAAGTAAAGCCTGATCTTCAGCATCATCCAGCGTTACGCTTACCGCACCTAGAGACATTAAAAGTGTTTCTGTGAACTCAACTTGTTCTTGATCAACGGTAATGTGTATTTGTAACCACTTCACGAAAAGGACCTAAAAATTTTATTTAAAGGCGTATTGTAGCGGACTAGACCATTTTAAAAAAGAAAGCGGCCCATCTTTAATGGACCGTCTTTGAAAATACTGATGAGATATAGCGGAAAATAAATGACTTCTTCTATACCTATGTCAAAACAGATTAAGGAGCAGGGGCCTTAAATTGTAACTTGCCATTTTCGTTTGGTTGGCAAGTACCGTTAAAGGTTACACCGTTGTGATTGTATGAAACCCATTCACCTTGCTGTTTTTTTGCACAGACTCGAATTTGTTTTTGCGTTTCGGCTTTGCTCGTGTCAGCAGCATGGGTAAAAGTTACGCCTGAAAAACAAATTAGAGATGCAGTTAAGATTTTTAACATGGTCGTTTTCATTTTGTATTCCTTCTCGTTGCGTTAATTTTAAAGTCATAGAAGTGCTGTACATTTTTTATTCTAAGATGAATTAATTTTAAAAACATTCACTTTGTATTGAATTCATGAAACAAAATGTCAAACCATGTGGCATAGCGTAAATTATGTGAAGACAATTTTGTAATTATGTACATCAATAAGCAGATAATTTTGCTATAATGTTCCGTCTTTTTTTTCTGGTGTTTTTGTACTCATGCACTATCCTAAAGTTTATGATGTTATCGTTATCGGTGGCGGTCACGCAGGTACGGAAGCGGCCCTTGCTGCTGCGCGTATGGGACGACAGACTTTGCTTTTGACCCATAACATTGAGACTTTGGGCCAAATGAGTTGTAACCCAGCAATTGGTGGTATTGGTAAGTCTCACCTAGTCCGTGAAATTGATGCACTTGGCGGTGCAATGGCTCTGGCTGCCGATAAAGGTGGTATTCAGTTCCGTATTTTAAATTCGCGTAAAGGTGCAGCTGTGCGTGCAACACGTGCTCAAGCTGACCGTGTTCGTTACAAAGCTGCCATCCGTGATACTTTGGAAAATCAAGCAAATCTTGATATTTTCCAGCAAGCAGCTGATGACCTGATTGTTGAAGGCGATACCGTTAAAGGTGTTGTTACCCAAATGGGTATTCGCTTTGATGCTAAAACTGTTGTGTTGACTACAGGCACATTCTTGGGTGGTGTCATCCACGTTGGTTTAGAAAAATCAAGCGGTGGTCGTGCGGGAGATCCTCCTTCTATTGCACTTGCTCAACGTTTACGTGAATTAAAATTACCAGTGGGACGTTTAAAAACCGGTACTCCACCACGTATTGATGCACGTTCAGTTGATTTTTCAGTCATGATTCCGCAGCCGGGTGATTTCCCATCTCCAGTGATGTCATTCATGGGTGATGCTTCTATGCACCCTGAACAAGTAAACTGTTATATCACGCATACGAATGAAAAAACCCACGATATTATTCGTGGTGGTTTAGACCGTTCACCAATGTACACTGGTGTTATTGAAGGTGTAGGTCCGCGTTACTGTCCATCAATCGAAGATAAGATTCATCGTTTCGCTGATAAAGACTCACATCAAGTATTCTTGGAACCAGAAGGTCTAGATACACATGAGCTTTATCCAAACGGTATTTCGACTTCTTTACCGTTTGATGTTCAGTTCGAGCTTGTACGTTCAATCCGTGGTATGGAAAATGCCCATATCTTACGTCCAGGCTATGCAATTGAATATGACTATTTCAACCCGCAAGCTTTGAAATTTACACTTGAAACTAAAGCAATTAATGGCTTGTACTTTGCTGGTCAAATTAATGGTACAACAGGTTACGAAGAAGCTGGTGCCCAAGGTTTACTTGCAGGTTTAAATGCTGCGCGTCGTGCGTGGGAGCAAGAAGAATGGACGCCTAAACGTGACCAAGCTTACATGGGTGTGTTGGTTGATGACCTCATTACGTTAGGTACTAAAGAACCGTACCGTATGTTTACCTCACGTGCTGAATATCGTTTGATGTTACGTGAAGATAATGCGGATCAGCGCTTGACTTCTATTGGTCGTGAACTTGGTTTGGTTGATGATGTTCGTTGGGCTGCTTATTGCGAGAAAATGGAAGCGGTTGAGCGTGAAACCTCTCGTTTACAACATTTATGGGCAGCACCAAATAACCCTATGGGTAAAAAATTCGTTGAAATGACGGGTGCTGATTTGAGTAAGGAATGTAGTGCGATTGATTTGCTCAAGCGCCCTAATATCACCTTCGGTCAAATTGCTGAACTTACTGGTTCTGAAGTTTCAGAACAAGTGGGTGAGCAAATTGAAATTGCTGTGAAATATGAAGGTTACATTAACCGTCAGCATGAAGATGTTGCTCAATTAAAGCGTCTTGAAGAAACTAAAATTCCTGCCGATTTTGACTATGATGTCGTGTCTGGATTGTCACGTGAAATCACGCAGAAGTTAAAAACAGTTCTTCCAGAAACTTTAGCTCAAGCAAGCCGTATTCCTGGTGTTACACCAGCAGCAGTTCAACTTGTAATGATCACAATTCGTAAGAATAATATGATTAAGAAAACAGCTTAATCATTTAAATGTACAAAAAGCCCAGTTAAGACTGGGCTTTTTTATTTTCTGTTCAAAAAATATATGTAAACTTCCTAAGGAAGAAAAGAGATTTTGCTTCCTTTTTTTCTTATTTCACATATTTTAAGCCGCCAGTTATATTGAATTCACGTTCAAACAAGAGGGCTTTAACCATGACAATGAAATCAATTCGCTACAATGGATATGAAATGGCATGCCAATGCTCATGTTCAAAATAGCGCAAAAGAAAGAGCAGATCAGTTTTGATGGGGGAGAACACATTGATCTGAAAACAGTAAAAAAATAAGAACAATATAAAATTAAGAAAATTATAATTCAAAATCTAAAGAGAACCTTATGGTTCTTTTTTTTATATCTACTTACTATCAGTTTCAATTTCACGTACAGCGTTGTGTACTTGAACTGGCTCAATATGCAGTAATTTCTTGCCAAAACTACGTAGCCACCATACTAGTTGAGATGTAAAAGGTACGGTTGCTGAAACTTCTACAATATTTTCTTCAAGCGGAGTAATTGTTTGGTCTTTACTTAACTGACTTTCATAAAAGGTTTTCGCAGTTTGCTCTGTCATAGTTAGGGTGAGCTGAATTGATTCAGTTGGCTGGTTGTAGTCCACTCTAAAGCCTAAAGCCCCTGAATCAATATAATGATCAATATCAAAATTAACTGGATGCAGTGCTCGGCTGTCTAATACTTTTGCTGATTTAAAACGGTGCAGAGCAAATGTTTGCACTTCAGTTTTGTCATGTCTTGTGCAAATTAAATAAATGACTGCACCTTTTTGTACCAAAGCCAAAGGATTTAAAACATAAGTTCTGTCTTCACCCTGATTGACCCGTGCCCGATAAACACACTCAATCTGTTTGTCTTGTAGTAGACCTTCATAAATTGCCTGCTGAGCGGCACGATCCACTACAGGTGGAATAAGAGGTTGACTTGCCGGAACAATACGTACACGGTTAATCCACTGTCTCACATTATTTTGAGTAGAGAGACTACGTTTGGCCAAATCGAACCATGGTCCCATCTCATCAAGCAGGCTCGGAGGAAGGAGGTGCTTAAGGTGCTCCTCAACCATCATAAAGGTTACCGCTTGAGAACTTGTCATGTGAGGTAAGCTTTGAATAGGTGCATCTGATTGCCACCGCCAGCCTTGAGGTACGGCTTTATTGCTCTCTATCGGAAAACGCTGAGCAATTTGATTTAAGTCACGCTGAATAGTCCTTAAACTAATATCAATACCTTCACGCTCAAGCATTTCTTGCAATTCTCGAGTCCCGATCCATTTGCCGGTCGGTAGGCGAGACAAGATCTGCCATTGGCGATATAAACTATTCGAAGTTTCTTTTTCTATTACAGACATAAGCGTAATACATCTATATCCAATTGCTTTGGTGTCAACACAATAAAAAAACTTTACAGATTTAGCAAGTTTGCCAGATTCAGTTTATAGCCCATTGAGCAAACGATGATAAGATTTAGAAGAAAGTTATAACAATGATGCCGTACAAGTATTACAGATATATAAGTGGCACTGAAATTGCTTATTTAAAAATGAAATATAGATAAATGATAAGACGAGGTGGTTATGTCAGAACAAGAGCATGAATTACATTTAGACAATGATTTTTTTATACAAGAGCAGACAACAACAGCACTCATTAACTCAACCTCTTTTTTAGAACATATTTCTGTGCAAACCAATCTCTTTGAGCAACTCAAATCACAGTTCTTTAATGAGATGCTTGATGATGTAACGTCAAATGGTGCAGCTTCTAAAAAAATTGAACAATGGTTAAGCATCCGTACTTTAGATGAGTTAAAGGAGTTAAATACTCAAGCAAAACAGCATTTTCTTTATCATGGGATTACTTTTAATGTTTATGGCGATAAAGAAGGAACGGAGCGCACTATTCCTTTTGATTTAATTCCAAGAGTAATCGAGAAAAAACAATGGGAAAAAATTGCCTCAGGCTGTGCACAGCGTGTTAAAGCATTAAATTATTTCCTAGATGATATCTATCATGGACAACATATTTTAAAAGAACAAATCATTCCTGAAGAACAAATTATGGGAAATGACGCTTTCCAGCCCCATATGCTTAAACATTCTTTAAAGGGAAAAATTTATTCACAAATTAGCGGGATCGATATTATCCGTGATGGTGAAGGGGAGTTTTTTGTATTAGAAGATAATTTGAGAACACCATCTGGGGTGTCTTATATGATTGAGAGCCGAAATATTAGCCAGAAATTAATGCCTGAGCTATGTACAGCCAATAATTTACAGGGGATTGAGCATTATCCAAAACTTTTAAAAGAAATATTGCAAGAAAATTCTTCTGCAGATCAACCTTTTATTGTGGTGCTAACACCAGGGCGTTTTAACAGTGCTTATTATGAACACGCTTTTCTAGCGCGTGAAATGGATGTGCCATTGGTTACAAATCGGGATTTATTTGTAGAAAATGATCAAGTATTTGTCAAAACTATCCGTGGGCGTCAAAAAGTAGACGTAATTTACCGCCGTTTAGATGATGACTTTCTAGATCCTTTAGCATTTCGACCAGACAGTGCTTTAGGTGTAGCAGGTCTTATGTCTGCTTATTTACAAAAAAATGTTGTGATTGCAAATGCACCTGGAACAGGCGTGGCTGATGATAAATCTATCTATCCTTATGTAGATCAAATGATTCAATATTATTTAGATGAAACACCAATTCTAAAAAATGTACCCACTTATCAGTGCCGTAAAGAAGAACACTTAGACTATGTACTTTCTAATCTTGATCAATTAGTCGTTAAGGAAGCACAAGGTTCGGGCGGATATGGCATGTTGATTGGACCTAAAGCAAGCTCATGCGAAATTGATGACTTTAGAAAAAAATTGATTGCGATGCCTCATATGTATATTGCACAACCTACCTTAGCTTTATCTGTCGCTCCAACTTTAACGACAGGCGGGGTGACTGAGCGTCATATTGATTTGCGTCCATTTGTATTGAGTTCACCTTATCGTACAGAGATTGTGCCTGGAGGCTTAACACGTGTGGCCATGCAGGCGGGTTCTTTAGTTGTAAATTCGTCTCAAGGTGGCGGTATAAAAGATACATGGGTTGTTGAAACATTACATTCCTGATTGTGGGTTAAAGAGGAACTTTATGGTTTTACTCAATTCGAGTGCGCATCAAATATATTGGTTGGGTCGATATTTGATGCGAGTTAAATTTGCAGCCTCTCATTTACCCTTTACAGAAGATGAGAAAGCAATAAGATTTGCAGCAGCATTTGGTTTGGTTATAGAAAATGCTGAATTACTAAATCACTATATGTTAGACAAGAAGCAAACATTTTCATTACTGAACCAGCTCATTATTGCTAAAGATAATATTCAGGAACTAAGAGGTATTTTGTCATCACATGCTTATGCAGAATTAAATAATGTGATTAATACGCTTCAAGCTCAACCTGATGCATTGAGTAAAGCAGTCGAACAATGCACACGAATACTAGAAGCGGAACATGAAGATGTTCGTTTATTTTTGCATTTAGGCCAAAAAGTAGAGCAATTTGATATAGAACTGCGTTTTGGAGAAGATTTATCCGTTCTCATATCAGAGCTAGATACTGTGGTACAACGGCTCGCTAATTTGAATTGGGAAAATATAGATGAAAATTGGCAAGTACTAAAGCAGCAACTTACGTGGGACGTTTACTATAATTTTACACAGCAGTTGGAAAATATGTTTGAGGGCTGATTATGAAATTGATGGTTAATCATCAAACGCATTATAGCTATACTGAAACTGCTCGGAACAGCATTCAGTATATTAAAATGATGCCTCAAACATCGCCTCATCAACATGTTATGAATTGGGCAATTAGCGTGCCAGGTGATAAAACAATAAAGAGAGATATATTTAACAATGTATGGATGACGGCTAGTCAGCGTTATCCATATCAACATCTTACATTTATGGCCCAAGGAATTGTTGAGCTTCAAAATGTAGAACTAGGTTGTGTAGATCTCTCTACACCTACAAATTTGTTTTTGCAGATGACAGGTGCAACTCGATGTGATTCGGAAATGTTGGACTTTGCCAAAAATATTGTAGTGGCCAAGGACCGACAGCATATTGCGTTATTAAGCGAATATATCTTGCACAAAATACTTTATCAGCCTGAAAGTACTTCGGTTCAGACAACTGCGATTGAAGCATTTCATGCGGGTCAAGGTGTATGCCAAGATCATGCTCACATTTTAATTGCGATGTGTCGTGCGCTACAATTACCTGCACGTTATGTCTCTGGTTATCTATTTGATCAAAACTATCCGCACCTGGCCAGTCACGCTTGGGCGGAGGTATTTTTAGAAAATCAGTGGTATTGTTTTGATGTAAGCAATCAGTTGTTTACACCCAAACATCACATCTACCTTGCAGTAGGTCGTGACTATCTCGATGTGGCACCTATTCGTGGCGTAAGAGAGCAAGGTGGAGTTGAGAATATGATGTCTGTGGTTCAAGTGTTGGCATGTTGAATGTAAAGAGAATGAAATGACCTATTGTTGTGCGCTAAGATTGGAGCAAGGTTTGGTGTTTATTAGTGACACAAGAACCAATGCAGGAGTTGACCATATTTCTGTGTTCCGAAAACTGCATACTTTCGGCGTTACCGGAGAACGTTTTATCGCCTTGCAAACTGCAGGTAACTTAGCAACAACACAAGCTGTTATAGGTCATTTGCAAAATGCCCTGACTTTGCAGCAAGAGCCTAATCTATATAGTGTTAATACGATGTTTGAGGCGGCTGAACTAATTGGCAAAACCTTAAAAACTGTTTTAGAGGATATTAGTTCGGACACCCAAGAACAAATGAATTATGCCTGTAGTATTTTGGTGGGTGGGCAGATTAAGGGTGGTGACATGCAACTTTATAATGTTTATCCACAAGGCAATTTCATTTGCGCAACTACAGATACACCTTATTTTCAAATAGGTGAGAGTAAATATGGGAAGCCTATTCTGGATCGAGCTTTATATTATGCAATGCCACTAGATGATGCATTACGTTGTAGCCTGATTTCTTTTGATTCGACTTTGCGTTCAAATGTTTCGGTTGGCTTACCACTTGATGCATTGGTCTACATTAAAGATAGCTTTGTTATTCCCATGGGTAAACGAATTACCGAAGATGATCCTTATTTCTCACAGATTAGTAAACAATGGTCAGATACTCTTCGTCGGGGATTACAGGAAATGCCAAAGCCTACAGATGATTACTGGCGATAAATTTTGAATGTTTAAATAAAAAAATCCAAGCATGCTTGGATTTTTTTATATTTTATTATTTAAGTGCTTTTACGAGTGGGGCGATTACTTAAGCGACAGAGTAATTCATATCCTATCGTTCCGTTTGCATCCGCAACATCATCAACTAAGCGATGTGGACCCCAGAGTTCAACTGGAGTGCCTAATTTTACTTTCATGCCTGTCACGTCGATTGCAATCATATCCATACTCACTCGCCCTACAACCGCACAGGGTTGTGTATCAATAGCGACATAGTTTTGTTTAATATAAGCTCGTGGATAACCATCACCGTAACCTATAGAAACAATCGCGATATCCATTGCTTGCGTAGCGCAGAAAGTTGATCCATAACCGACATGTTCATTAGTTTGAATATGATTGAGTGCAATCACTTCTGCTGAAAAAGTCATCACTGGTTTTAAGTCAAGATCATAGACTGTTTGATCTGCAAAAGGCGAGGCGCCGTAAAGCATGATACCCGGACGAACATAATCAAAATGTAACTCTGGCCATTTATAAATAGCAGCAGAATTACAGCAAGAAGCTAACACTGGATCACAAGCTTGTTTAACTTGTAGAAATTGTTGTTTTTGTTGCTCGTTAAGTGGATGGTCTACATCTGCATTTGCGAAATGCATCGCAAGTACACAAGTAAATCCTTCAGATTTTAAAGTCTTAATAACTTCAATAATTTCTGGATTTTTAAAACCTAACCGGTTCATCCCACTATTAAGTTTAACCCAGACTTTTAAGCCTTGGCTGATGTATGCTTGTTTGTGTTTAATCAACCATTCAAACTGTTGTTGATGGTGAATGACACATTCAAATTTTTGTTTAATCGCAATTGGTATTTCATCTTCAGAAAATACCCCTTCAATTAAAGTAACAGGTTGTTGAAATCCGAGTTCACGGATTTCCAGACCTTCTTGTAGGCAGGCGACACCAAAGGCATCTGATGCATTTAAGGCTGCTAAACAGTCTTTGATTCCATGTCCATAAGCATTGGCTTTTACCATACTTACAATTTTTGAATTTGTTGCAAGTTGTTTGACACGGTTTAAGTTATATTGAATTGCATTGCGGTCAATATAAACTGTTGCTTGGCGCACCCTCATTTACTCCTTTGGGCTAGAGATAGAGCTTATTCTTCATCATCATATTGGCTGTAATACTCAGGAGAGAGATTACTAAATCGAGTATATTGACCTTCAAAAGCAAGACGAACTGAACCAATTGGACCGTTACGCTGCTTACCAATAATAATCTCTGCAGTGCCGGCTTCTTTTGACTCTTTGTTATAAACCTCATCACGGTAAATAAACATAATTAAGTCGGCATCCTGCTCGATCGCTCCGGATTCACGTAAGTCGGACATTACAGGGCGTTTATTTGGACGGTTTTCCAGACTTCGGTTAAGCTGGGAAAGTGCAATAACAGGACATTGCATTTCTTTCGCTAATGCTTTTAAGCTACGTGAAATTTCCGAGATCTCGCCTACACGGTTATCACCCATGCCCGGGACTTTCATGAGCTGCAAGTAATCGACCATGATGCAACCGATTTTACCATCATGCATTTTGGCAACACGACGAGCACGGGCACGAAGTTCAGTTGGAGGTAGGGCTGATGAGTCATCAATATATAAATGCATTTGCTGAAGCTGCAAAATTGTACCAGTCACCTTGGTCCATTCATCTGCATCTAAATTCCCCGAACGTAAATGTCCTTGATGGACTTTACCCATTGCGGAAATAAGACGCATCGCAATCGAGTCTGCTGGCATCTCCATTGAAAAGACCAGAGCAGGTAACTTATTATATTGCAAAACACTCTCAACCAGATTCATGGCAAAAGTAGTTTTACCCATCGATGGACGTGCAGCAACAATAATTAAGTCACCAGGTTGCATACCAGATGTTTTGTTATCAAGTTCTAAGAAGCCTGTCGTTAAACCTGTAATATTGCCATCTAATTTTGAAAGCTCATCAAGCTTACTAATTACGTCTGCGGTAACAGAACTAATAGATTTAGGACCAGCATCTTTTTTATTGTTATTGTGCTGTTCTGCTAATGAGAAAATACTTGTTTCAGCTAAGTCTAAAATTTCACTAACACCGCGGCCTTTCGTGTCATAAGCATTTTGTAAAATTTCAGTACTAACTTTAATCATGCTACGAAGCGTAGAAAATTCTTTAATTTTAGTGGCATAAGTTTCTAAGTTATAGAAACTTGAAGGTGAGTCAGCCATGAGCTGCATTAAATATTCTTCGCCACCGATAGCATCAAGTAAATTTTGTTTTAAAAGCCAGTCACTTACTAAGACAGCATCATAGGGTGAGTTTTCTTGTGCTAATTTCTCGATTGCACGAAAAATATATTTATGGCGAGTCGCGTAAAAATCATTTTCTTTGAGTACATCGTTAACTTGTTCGAAAGATTCGGCAACTGTCATCAGGGCTGCTAGAACAGCCTGTTCAATAGCTAAATTGTGTGGGGGAGTGCGAAACTCTTTAAGTTGGCCTGATTCACTCGTTTTATTTTCTGTTGGAGATGAAAGCGCTAAAGAAGTGGCATTCGCCTGAGACATAATTAGACCTGATGATAAAGAAGGGTGTACACAAAGAGGCTGTAAAGCCGAGAACTATCTTAAAACAAAATTAAATAAACTACCTAATTAAAAAACCAATTAAACTGAAGAACTGATCAGGAATTAATATATCTTATTTTAAAATTTGAAACATAAAAAAAGAGCATGCAAAAGCATGCTCTTTTTTTTGATGAGAAATTACTCAGATACGATAGTAACGAGAACTTCTGCAACAACATCATGGTGCAATTGGATTGCGATGTTGAATTCACCAGTGTGACGAAGCGCGCCATTTGGTAAACGAACTTCTGCACGGTCAACTGTAAGACCAGCATTCGTTAATGCGTCAGCGATGTCACGAGTACCGATAGAACCGAAGAGTTTACCTTCGTCACCAGCTTTAGCAGTGATAACGATGTTAACTTCATTCAATTGTTCAGCACGTGCTTGAGCAGCAGCTAAAACTTCAGCTTCTTGCTTCTCAAGTTCAGCACGACGAGCTTCAAAAGCAGCAGTGTTAGCTTCAGTAGCTGCAACTGCTTTACCTTGAGGGATAAGGAAGTTACGGCCGTAACCAGCTTTAACTGATACTTTATCGCCTAATTTACCAAGGTTCTTAATGCGTTGTAATAAGATAACGTCCACAGATCACCTCACTTATGGTTGTCAGTGTACGGAATCAAAGACAAATAGCGAGCTTGTTTGATAGCAAGTGCTAATTGACGTTGATAACGAGCTTTAGTACCAGTGATACGGCTAGGAACAATCTTGCCGTTTTCAGTGATGTACTGTTTTAAAGTGTCGATATCTTTGTAGTCGATGTACGCAACATTCTCAGCTGTAAAGCGGCAGAACTTGCGACGACGGTAAAAACGTGCCATTGATGTTCTCCTTATTCAGCTTCTTGAGCAACTTGCTGTGCTTCTTCGCGTTGAGCTTTACGCGCACGCTTTTCTTCAGCACTCTTAGCAAGCAATGACTCTTCAGTGATTGCGTGTTCACGACGGATGATAAGGTTACGAATGATCGCGTCGTTATAACGGAATAATTCTTCTAACTCATCAAGCGTAGTTTGACCACATTCAACATTCATAAGAATGTAGTGCGCTTTGTGAATTTTGTTAATTGGGTAAGCCAATTGACGACGGCCCCAATCTTCTAAACGGTGAATTTGACCTTCAGCTTCTTTGATCTGAGAGATATAGCGTTCAACCATACCTACAACTTGATCGCTTTGGTCTGGGTGTACCAAAAGTACGATTTCGTAATGACGCATTGTCAGCTCCTTACGGTTTAAACAGCCTCTAATAAAAAAATTAGAAGCAAGGAGTCATAACTTAATAAGTTATGTCGCAAAAATTGCGAAGGCTGAATTATAGGTAAAAGTTCGACTAAAAACAAATCTTTTGATCAGAAAAGTAAAACTTCTTTGCTATAAGGAGGAAATCCTCTCTTGTTTAAAAGAGAGGAAGATTTGGAGCAGGGGATTGATAGGTAAAGCTAAAGCTCAAACTTAACAGGGTAATTAATATGACCGAGTACAGGAAAAAACGTTTAGCCCACAATTGATCATTTTCGGCTTTAAATCCAATAACTGATAAATATAACCAATATGCAGTCAAAGCATTAAAAGTAATTAAAAAGAATACATTGGTATAGCCAAAACAATATAACCCATTCAAAACAGCTGCAAATAATAGGATATAGATTACACATTCAATTTTCGTACGATAAATAGAACGTGCTACAGGCAAAATTGGAATTCCCGCATTCTTGTAATCATCAAAACGATAAATTGCAATTGCCCAAGAGTGAGGCATTTGCCATAAAGCGTATGCTAAAAACAAAAGCAAGGCTGCCACATCAAATTGATGAGTTACTGCTGTATAACCAATAACAGGAGGGCTCGCTCCGGAGATACTACCAATGACGGTTTGATGGATTGAGGTGCGTTTGGTCCACAAACTATAAAAACCGACATAGACAATAAAACCAATCATTGCAAACAAAAATGCATAACCATTTACACCGAACCACAAAATGCTAAAACCAATTACTCCAAGCACTAATGCATATATCAGCGCAACAGTAGGAGAGATTGTTTTTTTAACTAGTGCGCGGTTTTGTGTGCGCTGCATCTTTGTATCAATATCTTGATCTATAACATTATTAACCACACAACCAGAAGCCACAACTAAAGTTGTCCCAAGTAGGGTGAGAAGTAATAATAAGATGTCTATAGAGCCTTGGGCGGCTAAGAAAAAGCCGCCCAAGGTGGTAATGAAATTACCGAAGAGAATTCCTGGTTTAGTCAGGAATAGATATTTTCTCAACATGACAATCAGTTTAGATCATCATATTGTAGTGAAGGTAATTCATAATCCACACAGAACCGATTAAAAGTACGGCGATACATAAGATTGTGTAGATGAATGCAATCATATTCCAACGTTGTTCAGATGATGTATTCATGTGTAGGAAGTACACAAGTTGTACAAGAACCTGAGCAACCGCAGTGATTGCAATCACTGTAACTAAAAGACCACGACTGAAACCACCCGCCATCACCATCCCGAAAGGGATGATGGTGAGGATAACAGAAAGGATAAATCCAACAGTGTATTGCTTAAAGTTACCGTGTGACGCACCAGCAGCATTATGCTCATGACTACTCATTAGAGAACTCCCAGTAAGTAAACGACGCTGAATACACAGATCCAAACGATGTCAAGGAAGTGCCAGAACAAGCTTAAGCAAGCAAGACGACGTGTATTCGGTAAAGTCAAACCTTTAGTTTTGATTTGATACATTAATACTAGCATCCACACTAAACCAGAAGTTACGTGGATACCGTGTGTACCAACCAAAGTAAAGAACGATGATAAGAATGCACTGTGAGTTGGACCATGGCCTTCATGTACAAGGTGATGGAATTCATAGACTTCCATTCCAATGAACGATGCACCAAAAAGGAATGTAATAAATAACCAAGTGATAACTTGATTTACATTCTTTTTATAAGATGCAAGTACAGCAAAACCAAAGGTTACCGATGAAATCAATAAGGCAAATGTTTCAGTTAACACGAAGCCTAATGAGTCATGGAATAGGTCATATGCGCTTGGAGTGCCTGCTGGAACATGACTGCTTAATACAGCGAACGCAATGAAGAGTGATCCGAAAAGAATCAAGTCACTCATCAAGTATGTCCAGAAACCAAAAACCGTTAAGTCGGTATCATCATGTTCATGATGACCGTCATGGCCGTGGTTGTCGTGATGAAGTACTTCAGCCATTTCCTTAGTCCTTCTTCAAGTGTTTTTCAAGTAAAGCATAGCGTTCGTTTTCAATACGCTCAACTTCAGCAGCAGGAACGTAGTAGTCAACATTCTTAGTGAATGAGCTTACGATCAAGCTAACAACAGCTGCAACGAATGAAACAACAACGAGCCACCAAATATGCCAGATGAGTGCAAAGCCAAGAAGAGTAATGAACATTGCAATGACAAAACCAGCAGCACGATCAGTCGGCATGTGGATGTCTTCATATTTAGTGTTACGTGCGTATGCTACACCATTTTCTTTGTCAGTCCAGAAACGGTCGATACCGCTTGCATCTGGTTCATGTGCAAAGTTGTAGAATGGAGCAGGGGAAGAGGTCGCCCATTCAAGCGTACGAGCATCCCATGGATCGCCAGTAAGGTCCATGTTGTCTTTGCGTTGTAAGAAACCAACGATGATTTGCATTAAGAAACATGCAATACCAATCGCAACAAGAACAGCACCAAATAATGCAATCGCAAGGTACGGATCCCATTCAGGGTTGTCATATGTATTCAAACGACGAGTCATACCCATGAAACCAAGGATATAAAGTGGCATGAATGCAAAATAGAAACCGAAGAACCAGAACCAGAACGCAGCTTTACCCCATGCTTCGTTGAGCTTCCAACCAAACATTTTTGGCCAGTAGTAAATGATGCCGGCAAACATACCAAACACCACACCACCGATAATTACGTTATGGAAGTGAGCGATCAAGAATAATGAGTTGTGTACCAAGAAGTCCGCAGGTGGAACAGCCATAAGTACACCAGTTAAACCACCGATACCGAATGTTACAAGGAAGCCAAGCGTCCATAACATTGGAGTAGTAAAGGTGATGCGACCTTTATACATGGTGAATAACCAAGAGAAGATTTTCACACCAGTAGGAATCGCAATAACCATGGTCATGATACCGAAGAACGCATTAACGTTCGCACCTGCACCCATGGTGAAGAAGTGGTGAAGCCATACAACAAACGCAAGAACAGTAATCGCGATAGTTGCATACACCATAGACTTGTAACCGAACAACGCTTTACGAGAGAAGGTTGCAACGATTTCTGAGTATAGACCAAATGCTGGTAATACCAAGATATATACTTCAGGGTGACCCCATGTCCAGATCAAGTTCACATAAAGCATTGGGCTACCGCCAAGCTCATTTGTGAAGAAATGGAAGCCGAAGTAACGGTCTAGAGTAAGCATTGCAAGTGTACCTGTTAATACAGGGAATGATGCAATGATTAATACAGCCGTACAAAGTGAAGTCCACGTGAAAATAGGCATGTCCATTAATTTCATGCCAGGTGCACGCATTTTGATGATGGTAACGAAGAAGTTAACACCAGATAAAAGCGTACCTAGACCAGAAACCTGAAGTGCCCAGATATAGTAGTCGACACCTACACCAGGAGAATATTGAATGCCAGATAGAGGAGGGTAAGCCATCCAACCAGTCGCAGCAAATTCACCTAATACAAGTGAAAGCATCATCAAACCAGCAGCACCAGCGAATAGCCAGAAGCTTAAAGAGTTCAATAATGGGAAAGCAACGTCGCGAGCACCAATCTGTAAAGGTACAGAGATGTTCATCATACCTACAACGAGGCCCATTGCTACGAAGAAGATCATGATTACACCGTGTGCGGTGAAGATCTGGTCGTAGTGGTCAGGATGTAGATAACCTTCGCCGCCGCCTTTAGCGAGGAAAAGTTGTAAACGCATCATGATCGCATCGGCGAAACCACGCAGAAGCATGACAACAGATACGATGATATACATGATACCAATTTTTTTATGGTCTACCGTAATAAACCACTCATTCCACAAATATCCCCATTTTTTGAAATAGGTGATACCGCCAAGCACTGCAATTGCACCAATTGCCATAAGGACCATGGTGACAAGTACGATTGGCTCTGTCGGGATAGAGTCCCAACCCAGTTTACCAAAAATCATATCCATGTCTTATTCCCCTTGAGCAGCGTGTTCAGCTGCAGCATGAGTGTCAGCTGTTGCGTGTTCAGCAGAGTGGTCAACACCATGATAGTTACTCATATAGTGGTTGATAATTGTTTCAAACAATTTAGGCTCAACAGTAGAGTAATAAGTCACAGGGTGTGGCTTAGTCGGGAACGGTTTCATAGCTTCAGCTTCAGCAACTGCTTTTTCATCACCAGCAGCTTTAGCACGATTTACTAAATGCTCGATCTGATGCTTAGAACGGTTACCATCACGTAAGGTTGCCAATTCAGCTTGGTCAAGCGTAGTTTTTTGAACTGCTTCTGGGTTAATGGTTGAACCATTACCTGCTTTAACCGCTGCTACCCATTCGTTGAATTGTTGCTCTGTAACACTATGCGCCTTGAAACGCATTTGAGAGAAACCGTAACCTGAGTAGTTAGAAGAGAAACCACGATATACACCAGTTTCATTTGCTAACAAATGAAGGTGAGTTTGCATACCTGCCATTGCATAAATCTGGCCGCCTAACTGTGGAATGAAGAATGAGTTCATTGTAAAGTTAGAAGTGATTTTAAAGCTTAACGGAGTTTTTTCAGGGAAACGTACTTCGTTAACTGTTGCAATGTTTTGTTCAGGATAAATAAAGATCCACTTAAACTGTTCAGCAATAACTTGAATAGTTAAAGGTGCTTTATCTGATTCTAAAGGACGGTATGGGTCATACTTGTGGGAACCCCACCAAGTTAACCAAGCTAAAATACCAATAATAATGACAGGGATACCCCATACTACAACTTCAATTGCAGTTGAGTGTGCCCATGTAGGTTTATAGTCTGCATCTTTATTTGACGCGCGATATTTCCAACCAAACCATAATGCCATGATGATTGAAGGAATCACCACAAGTAACATTAAATAGATCGCAGTCATCATAAGGTCACTTTGACCTTGACCAACTGGACCTTTAGAGTTTAGAAGTACCATATCACCACCACACCCAGTCAAAAGTGCGGCAAGCGTTGATAAAGACAATACAGCTAAAATCGTTTGTCTCATTTTACAACCTCGGTGAAGAGTCCCATTCCCTAATTAAATATGGGATAGCGATTAAAGTGTCGCATGATTGAGAACGCTAATCCTTAAATTTAGACTTCTCAATTATATGACACCGCTACGTTGTAGGGCATTATGCCTCATATCGACAAACTAAGCTATACATAAAGTAGGCTGAAATAATTGTTTTAAAACCCGATTTTTTTTGTAGGGTATCTAATTTCAATAGAGCTTTTATTTAAATATCAACTCACTATAGAAAAAAGGAGGCGGGGTGCCTCCTCTTTTTTTAGACATTAAATGAATGAGTCATTCACTATCATTTGATCACTTTTGTTCTTGCAATTTTGTCATGTAAAGCTTGTCGCTTTTGTCCTAATGCAAAAGCGTAGTCAATAATTGTACTGATCGGCATAAACAGTAAGTTTAATATGATAAAAACAATACTTCTTAATAAGAAGATGCGAGTTAAATTAACCTTGCTATTGTCCTCAGCATCTACAATTTTAATTCCAACGATTTTCTTGCCTATACTCTGACCAAACTTTGTCAAAAGAACGGCTTGAATTGCAAGCATAATTACGACGTAAAGAAGCATTGAATGCCAAGCTTCTATTGGAATTAAAGTAAAAAGTTGTTGTTGCAATTCTGCAGCTTTAGTCGATGCGACTTCGGCAGATTGCATCTGTTTTTGCAGCTCGAATAATTGCTTATATTGAGCTTCATTAAAGAAAAAAGAAGGAATTGCAGCGATTGGTAACCAAAGCAATAAATCAATAATTTTTGCTAAAGCCCGAGCCGGAATAGACGCAAGTTCATGAACTTTAGGTTCTACACGAATTTGACGAATAGTTTCATTAGTTGATGTATTCGTGTTTATTGTAGGTACAGAATAACCGATAGGTTGATATACAAGTTTACCTTGGGTTAATTCTCCTAAAGCTTTCCATTCTGTCATGCCTTCATGCCAAGCTAAATCAGTTAACAAAATTTGTTGGCTAGCCAACATTTGATTTACTTGTTCTAAAGTATAAGGCCCAGCTTGTTGATTATTACGTGCCAAGTAAATTTGCATAAATAAAAATTCTCTATTCTAAAGATGAAAAAAGACCCACGGATGGGCCTTTTTTTATAACATATTAGATTTGCTTGATTTTTTCTTCAGCAAGGAAGAACCATGTATCTAAAACTGAGTCTGGGTTAAGAGAGACAGATTCGATACCTTGTTCCATTAACCATTTTGCAAGATCTGGATGGTCTGAAGGACCCTGACCACAGATACCTACATATTTACCTGCTTTACGGCAGGCATGGATTGCCATTGAAAGAAGAGCTTTAACAGCTGCATCACGTTCATCAAATAAGTGTGAAACAATACCTGAGTCACGGTCAAGGCCTAACGTTAACTGAGTTAAGTCATTAGAACCAATAGAGAAACCATCGAAGTGCTCTAAGAATTGTTCAGCTAACAGAGCGTTAGTTGGTAATTCGCACATCATGATTACTTTTAAGCCGTTCTCACCACGTTTCAAACCATTTTGTGCAAGTAATTCAATAACACGTTTCGCTTCAGATACTGTACGTACAAAAGGAATCATGATTTGAATATTGGTTAAACCCATTTCATCACGAACTTTCTTAAGTGCGCGACATTCTAATTCGAAACAATCACGGAAGTTATCAGATACATAACGGCTTGCACCACGGAAACCGAGCATTGGGTTTTCTTCTTCAGGCTCGTATAACTTACCACCAATTAAGTTTGCGTATTCGTTTGACTTGAAGTCAGACATACGAACGATAACTGGCTTGTCACCAAATGCAGCAGCAAGAGTCGCAATACCTTCAACCAATTTTTCAACATAGAAATCTACAGGTGAAGCATAACCCGCTGTACGAGTTAAAACCGCAGCACGAGTTTCACGAGGTAGGCTGTCAATGTTGAGTAGGGCTTTAGGATGCACACCGATCATACGGTTAATGATGAACTCAAGACGAGCAAGGCCAATACCTTCGTTTGGAATTTGAGCAAAGTCAAATGCACGGTCAGGGTTACCTACGTTCATCATAATTTTGAACGAAAGCTTAGGCATAGATTCGATTGAGTTGCGTTGAACTTCAAAATCTAAAGCACCTTCGTAAATGAAACCTGTATCACCTTCAGCACAAGAAACAGTTACTTCCTGACCATCAGTTAATACTTCTGTTGCGTTACCACAACCTACAATCGCTGGTACACCAAGTTCACGTGCAATAATTGCTGCGTGACATGTACGACCACCACGGTTAGTGATAATTGCAGCAGCACGTTTCATTACCGGTTCCCAGTCAGGATCGGTCATATCTGATACAAGAACGTCGCCTTCTTGAACTTTGTCCATTTCTTTAATTGAGTTAACAATACGGACTTTACCAGAACCAATACGTTGACCAATTGAACGACCTTCACAAAGAACAGTACCTCTTTGTTTGAGAAGGTAGCGTTCCATAGTGCCTACATTTTGGCGGCTTTTTACAGTTTCAGGACGAGCTTGAACAATATAAATTTGACCGTCATCACCGTCTTTTGCCCATTCGATGTCCATTGGCGCACCGTAATGCTGCTCAATGATAAGCGCTTGTTTAGCTAACTCTTGTAACTCATGGTCATTTAAAGCGAATTGTTGACGGTCTTGTTTTTCAACATCAACCACAACAACAGATTTACCCGCAGAACCTTCTTCACCATAAATCATTTTTTGGTGTTTAGAGCCAAGGTTGCGACGTAAAACAGAATGTCTTCCTGCATTTAATAATGGTTTAGATAAGTAAAACTCATCTGGGTTAACGGCACCTTGTACAACCATTTCACCTAAACCGTAAGATGCAGTAATAAATACAACATCACGGAAACCAGATTCTGTATCAAGTGTAAACATTACACCCGCAGCGCCAGTTTCAGAACGAACCATACGCTGAACACCCGCTGAAAGTGCAACGATGTCATGATCAAAACCTTGATGCACACGGTAAGAAATTGCACGGTCATTATATAAAGAAGCAAACACTTCTTTAATCGCAATAAGTACGTTATCAATACCGCGAATATTCAAGAAAGTTTCTTGTTGACCCGCGAATGAAGCATCTGGTAAATCTTCAGCAGTTGCAGATGAACGAACGGCAACCGCGATGTCAGGGTTGCCGTTAGAAAGTGCTGTAAAAGCGGCGCGAATTTCTTGTTCTAAGGTTGCAGTGAGTGGAGTCTCTACAATCCATTGACGAATTTTAGCGCCTGTTTCTGCAAGAGCATTTACGTCATCGACGTTGAGTTGAGCAAGTTCTGCTTGAATTCGAGCGTTAAGACCACTTTGGTCTAAGAACTCACGATAGGCAGCAGCAGTAGTTGCAAAGCCACCAGGTACCGATACACCAGCATTTGATAAATGGCTGATCATTTCACCCAAAGATGAGTTTTTCCCACCTACGAGTTCGACATCGTGTTTCCCTAATTTTTCTAGACCGATTACGCGCGCTTCCAAAGTTTTCACTCCACTTTTGCAGTATTAATGTCTATCTTGGCATGAAATTATAAAAATAAAGTGCTTAGTTGAGAATTATACTAAGCGACAGTCATGTAAGATCAGTTTACTATAAAGATTATATAGCACTAAGACAAATGTTTAAGGAGAATTTTAATGTCAGAAAGTAAACAATTTAAGCGGAGTGTTTTTTTTATTTCTGATGGAACTGCAATTACTGCCGAGACTCTTGGACATTCGTTATTAGCACAATTTCCCAATGTAGATTTTGATATTCACATCATGCCGTATATTACAACTGAAGAGGCGGCAATGGATGTGGTGGTTGAGATTAATCGATGCCAAACCAAAGACGGTTGCCTACCTTTAGTATTTGATACTTTAGTCGATCCGCATGTGCGAGAGATTATTAATACGGCTAAAGCGGTTAATCTGGATGTGTTTGAAGGTTTAATTAGTAAACTTGAACAAGAACTTGGAACACCACCAACAACATTGGTCGGGCAGACTCATGCTGTAACCGATTCTGAATATTATAAAGCCCGTATCGATGCTGTTCATTTTGCGCTTGATAATGATGATGGGGCACGTACTCGTCATTATGATAAAGCGGATTTAATCCTAATTGGAGTTTCCCGTTCGGGTAAAACACCGACTTCTATTTACTTATCTCTTCAATTCGGTATTCGTGTTGCGAACTACCCATTAACTGAAGAAGATTTAGATGATAACCGTTTACCAGCAGTATTAAGAGCTCATCGTAATAAATTATTTGGTTTGATGATTGATGCTGAGCGTTTGGTCGCAATTCGTAGTGAACGTAAAGCGAATAGTCGTTATGCAAGTTTTAGCCAATGCCAAATGGAGCTAAGAGCAATTGAAGGGATTTATATTTCAGAAGGCATTAAATATTTAAACGTGACCGAAATGTCGATTGAAGAGATTTCAACTCGTATTTTACAAATGACGGGATTAAAACGTCGTATTGGTTAATTTAATCAATTGTTTATTTTAACCATTCAATTTTTGTATATTAATTTATAGCTAAGTTGAATGGTTTTTTTAATATATATCACAGAGAAGAATTAAAGTTTTATATATAAAACTAAATATTATTAAATAGTTCTTATTGGTTATAAGCCCGTAGTTATTTTGAAACTTGTTTGTAAATTTAAATAACACTATTGAAAAGAAGTGTATGTTTTTTATTACGCATAAAACTGGTAATTCTTTATTTTTTATAAATATTTTAGAAAAGCATTCATGAAAAATCCACAATTTATAAAATGTTAAATAGATCACACTTTTTTGTGTTATGTGATTGGTTTTTGATTTTAATTATAATTTCCCACCTCGATATGGGACTATCCGATTATCAAAATGCTAAAAAAATGTGTTTTTTCATTGGTATATATCTTGCCTCTTAATTTATATGCTGCTCAAGTAGATGAATTGCGAGAGCAAGCTATTCACACTTACAAAACTGGGCAAACTCAACAAGCAATATTGCAACTAGATCAATTGCTAAATAAATACCCGCATGACCAAAAATTACTAGCTGATTATTTAGTTGTCATGTCAAGTGAAAAAAGAGATTTATTAACCTTTTCTCAGCATTTAGCAAATATTAATTATGTGAATTTTCCAGAATATGGGCAGCTACCATTAATACGTAATTTTCGTGATTTTAAACACTTTAAAAATGCAATTGAGTGGTCGAATAAATTTAATATTCAAAAGACATCTGATGGGCAGATTTTATTAGCGGTTCTATATGCTGAGGCTAAAGACCCTGTAAATGCTAAGGTGCATTTATCAGGTATTAAGAGTAAAAATCTTACAGCTGATCAATTTGTTCAAATTGCTTATGCATATCGACTCATTAATTCACCTGTAGATGCTTTATCTGCAATCGAGCAAGCTTATCAACAACAACCAAAATCTTTTGCGGTTTTGCAAGAATATAGTTACGACTTGGCGGCTGTAGGCGCTTATAAAAAAGCTCAGCAGTTGCTGCTTGCCAGCGATAAAAATGCGCAAACAGAATCGTTACAACACTGGTTAAAAGTCAGCGAGTTTTCTCAACGTGTAAATAACGCAATTACTCGCTATAAATATTTGAATCGGGAAGGCATGTCGGACAGTGAAGGCTTTGCCGAGCTTGATGCTGTGTTGAAACAAGGTGAGCAAATACAGCCTTTGATTCAACCGTCAGACCCTAATTATTTAAGATTTCATTATGACTATTTATATGCGTTGGACTTCCGTGGGCGTAGCCGTACGGTATTAGATGAATTTACTAAATTAAATGTACCGTTAGAAAAGCTACCGGCTTATGTACGTCATGCGATTGCTGATAGTTATTTAGCTGAAAGACAACCGAAGCAGGCTGAACTCGCTTTTAAAACCTTACTTACCGAAAAAAACTACTCAGATATGACGGTATATACGGGGCTTTATTATTCTTATATTGAACAAGAAAAATATAAACAAGCTGAACAACTTTTGAATGAAGTTGATCGATTGATTCCTACATATAAATATAGTCAAGCCAAAGGGGTGGATAAATCAAGCCATCCTGATCGTGATGATTATATTGCTTTACAAGGCATGCATTTAGCTTATGCAAATCATTTGGATCAATCAGAAAAGCATTTTCAAAAACAAGTAGATCTTGCACCTGCTAATGAAGGTTTAATTAACAACCTTGCTCGTGTTGAGCGCTGGAGAGATAAACCGTTACAGGCGAAGCAAACAATTGATCGTTTAAATGGCTTAACGCCAGTTGCTAAAGATACACGTATTAATCAAATGCAAAATGCTCAGGCTTTAGGAGATATTCCTGAATGGCGCAAAAGTACAGAAAGTCTTTTGCAATATTATCCTGAAGATAGCGGTGTAGTTAAAAGTCGAAAAGAGTTGGATGATCGTGATAAAGCAACCATCTCGCACTCAACGACTTGGGGCCAGAGTAAAGCAGAAAATAGCGATTCTGTGAGTGGGCAAAATGGCTTAAAAGATCGAGAAATGGAAACTCGTGTTAATAGCCCTTGGATTAAAGATAATTATCGTCTATTTGCTTGGCATCAAGATCGTTATGGTGAATACCGTTTTGGTGATGTGCATGACCAACGTTATGGTGTTGGTGCTGAGTGGCAAGCAAACCGTAAGGTATTCTCGGCAATTTTGTCGCAAAGTACAGATGGTAGCCAAGCAGGTGTTCGTCTTGATTGGTCGCAATGGTTAAACGACCACTGGCAATATCAATTGCAATATGACAGTCAGGCTAATATTCCATTACAAGCAATTGATGCTGGTGAGGATGGACAAGCTTACCGTGCTGCTTTGACATGGCAAAAAGATGAGTCACGCCAAATTGGAGCGAGCTATGGCTTAACCGATATAAGTGACGGTAATAAACAACAAGAATTTTCTACTTTTTGGCGTGAGCGATTATTTGATGCGCCTCACCATATTACTTACGGAACCGTTCGTGGATTTTATGGCAGCAATAGCCAAGATCAGACTGCTTACTTTAGCCCAAGCAATCATTACAGTGCCGAGTTGAATTTAAGCCATGACTGGGTCACTTGGCGAGAGTACGAACGCTCATTTAAACAACATTTTGAAGCTGGAGTAGGGCTATATAAACAAGCAGATTACTCAGCTCGACCAACATACTCTTTGCAATATCAACATCAATGGCAGCTCTCACGGACTTGGCAACTTAATTATGGAATTGGTTGGCAATACCATCCATACGATGGTCATGATGAACAACATACCTACGGTATTTTCGGATTTGAAGGGCGTTTTTAATGAATAACATGATGTCAAAAATGTTGAGCTGTGTGTTTGCCTCAACATTATTACCCGTACAATTTGCCTATGCCCGCATTGAAACTGAACTACCAAAAAATCATACGGTTTCGTTAACTTTTCATGATGTGCGAGATGACGTGCTTAAGGAAGGGGACCGTGATGTTTATGCGATTCAGACCAATAATCTGGCACAGTTTCTCGATTGGCTTAGCCAGTCGGACTGGAAACCGATTCGCTTAAAAGACATTGAAGAGGCGCGTAAGCAAGGTAAAGAATTACCTCATAACTCTATTTTACTGACCTTTGATGATGGTGCTTTAAGTAGCTATAGCCGAGTATTTCCTTTACTGAAGCAATATAAAATTCCAGCAGTTTTTGCTCTTCCAACAAGTTGGTTAAATGGTAATACAAAAGCGGGTTATGAAGCCTATGGTCAAGGTAACTTGGTGAACTGGGCTCAAGTTCGTGAAATGCAAGCATCTGGGTTAGCCGAGTTTGCAAGCCATAGCGATGATTTACATCATGGGGTACTAGCCAATCCTCAAGGCAATGAGCAACCTGCTGCAACTTCTTATGCCTACTTAAAATCGCAATCACGTTATGAAACCGATGCGGAATATCAACAGCGCATTTTGCAGGATTTAAAAAAATCTTATGCAGTTTTAAAAAAAGAAGTAGGGGTTAATCCTAAAGCAATTATTTGGCCTTATGGCGCCGTGAATGAACAGTTAGAAAAGCTAGCACAACAGGCGGGTTTCCAGTTTTCATTCAGTTTGGGACGTGATGGTATGAATCGCGTGAGTGACTCAACTTTTAAGCGTAGCTTAGTCATTGATAACCCTACAGCCGAACAACTGACAGAAGGCATGTTAAATATTCTGAGCTTTGAAGAGTCAGATTTATTTAAGCAATCGCGTCATTTTGTGAGTATGGATTTAAAGCACTTAGCAGCACAACAAAATGCTCAAACTGATGAAAAACTTGGGCAGTTGTTATCAAAATTGTATAGCTTAAAAAACAACGCTTTAATCTTAAAGCCTTTGGAAGACAAAGATGGAGATGGGCAATATGATGTAGCTTATTTCCCTACAAATAAAATGTCTGTTCAACAAGATATTTTAAACCGTAGTTTATGGCAGGCTCAAACTCGCGCAGGCCAATCGGTAATATTAGAGTTGCCTGCTTATCCGCAAAAAAATAAACCATTTTTAACTGTAGATTTAGCTAAAGATATTGCGCGTTTTAACAGTAATTTAAGTGGTATTCAGCTTAATGCAGGATCATCTTTAAATTGCGCAATGCAAAAAATAACAGTGCAAGAAAGTTGTATTGAGCAATCAAAACAGCTCGAACAACTGAGTCAACTGACTAAAAAAGCGGTAAAACCTTATTTAAATATGAGTAATCAGGCGCAGTTTAGTTTATTGCTTACACCTGATTTAGATCATGTGGAAAATCTACCTGAGCTTATAAAAACACTTTTAATGCAACATGACTTAGTCAATTTGAAGTTTGATGTGATTGGTAAGAAAAAACAATTTAATCAGTTGTTAAAGCTATTAAATACACTTGATGAAAATGATAAGCAAAGAATAATGCTGACTTTAGTATTACCAGAAAATTCGCAAAAAAATGCTTGGGAAGAGGTTCAGCAAGGACTATTTTCTATTCAGCGAGTAGGAATCCAGAAATTCGGTATTGATGGCTATGACTTTGAAAAATCAAAAGATGTTCATCAATATTTATATAATCCGCTTAGTCTGAATGCTAGCCCTGTGATGTATCAGCCTTTTGCTGGATTGGTAGAGGGGAAAAAGTAATGAGGGTATTACTCGATATTCTGTTTGCTTTTGCCTTTTTATATCCCTTACTGATGGCTTGGACATGGATGGTAGGGGGACTTTGGTTTTTCTTTAAAAGAGAATACCGCGAACAAGCGCTTCCTGAACCTACAGGTGAAGGATGCAGTATCATCATTCCGTGTTTTAACGAAGAAGCGCAAGTACGCCAAACAATTCGTTATGCGCTACAAACCAAATATCCTAATTTTGAAGTCATTGCTGTTAATGACGGAAGTAGTGATAGGACCGCCGAAATTCTAGATGAATTGTCAGCGCAAGATTCACGACTTCGGGTTGTACACTTAGCAGAAAATCAGGGTAAGGCCGTAGCTTTAAGATCGGGAGTACTGGTTAGTAAATACGAATATCTTGTTTGTATCGATGGAGATGCGTTGTTGCATCCGCATGCGGTACTTTGGTTAATGCAACCATTTATTAACTTCCCGCGAATTGGTGCTGTAACAGGTAATCCGCGAATTTTAAACCGATCTAGTATTTTAGGAAAATTACAAGTTGGTGAGTTTTCTTCGATTATTGGTTTGATCAAACGTGCACAACGTACATATGGTCGTATTTTTACTGTATCTGGTGTGATTGCAGCATTTCGTAAAACCGCACTGGTTCGAGTCGGGTTTTGGTCTGACGATAAAATTACCGAAGATATTGATATTTCATGGAAGTTACAGCTCGACCATTGGGATATTCAGTATATTCCGCAAGCACTTTGTTATATCTATATGCCTGAGACATTTAAAGGTCTATGGAAACAGCGTCTTCGCTGGGCGCAAGGTGGGGTAGAGGTTCTTATAGAATATATTCCACAAATGTTCAAACTGCGTGTTCGAAGAATGTGGCCGGTCATGATTGAGGCGCTAGTCAGTATTATCTGGTCTTATGTGATGATCATGATCTTCACGCTATTTTTTGTTGGATTATTTGTTGAACTGCCTCAGCAATGGCAGATCAAAACGCTTATGCCACAGTGGTACGGTATAATATTAGGCGGAACATGTTTGATCCAGTTTTTAGTGAGTTTGTGGATTGATCATCGTTATGACCGAGGACGTTTTTTTAGAAATTACTTTTGGGTGATTTGGTACCCGTTATTTTTCTGGCTACTGACTTTGTTTACAAGTGTTGTTGCGGTACCAAAAACTTTATTTAACACAAAAAAACGTGCTCGTTGGGTAAGTCCAGACCGAGGCTTCCGTGGAGATAACCCATGAAACTTGAGGAAAATAAGGATATAGAGACTTTAGATATCCCTGAATATATTGATCAGCCGGAATATGTCAAAAATAAAACAGCAAACTATACATTACAAACCATTGGCTGGATTTGTTTAATGTGGCTGCTTTTCCCATTGGTTTCACTGTTTTTATGGGTTTTTGAAGGTCACTTAATTTATGATTACGTCTGGGTAGACCACTTATCAGAAGTTAAGACCTTATTACATTTAGCATTAATGATCGGAATTAGCGCGCTTATTTTAATTTTATGGGCAAGTTATAACTGGATTAGGTTTAGTGGTGAGGACCGACGTGCTAAGGCACCTAATAGTTCTGTAGAATTATTAGGTGCCCAATTTTCAGTTACTTCCGACATGCTAAATGATTTGCAAGAAAAACAGCGCATCATTTTGCATTACGATGATCATGGTAATTTGCAAAAATATGAGTAAATAAAAAAGCATGGCCTAAAACCATGCTTTTTTACTTTTATGGGATTGCTCTGATAATAATATCAACAGGTTGTTCTATACCATCCATGCTGTGAACAGATCTATTGGTAATTTTAACAATTGGCCATGTTTGCAATTTACAGTTGGGTTTCTGAAGTGCTGCATAATAACTGTCGGATTTAAAAAATACTTTTTTGGTGGTTGCAGTATTGGGAGTCAAAAGACGCTTAAGCCATGGTTCGTTTACTTGAGTTTCTAGAAAACGTAGTGCCAGAATGCTTTTAACACGATTATTAAATAACCTGCGGTTTTTGATAATAAGTGGGTGGGTAATTAACTTATGCGTACCCATCTGACTATGGGGCAAAATAAAATGAGGAGTGATTTGGAAGACAGTCACAAATTTTGCTTGCTGACAGATTTTTTCAAGATGAGTCACGCTATCTTGATTTGTACCAATAATCGCGACAGATGAATGTGAAAAGTCAAAATCTTTAATTGACGTTGAGGAAATCACTTGACCAGTAAAATCTTCGAAATCTTGAGAGATATTCTGAAAAATTACTGATTTTGAAGTGTTATTTTTAATATTAATACTCATTTTCCAAAAGTCCTTTTGGTTTTTTAAATCATGATGTTTTTATCGTTTTAATATAAATAACCAAGCAGGAAGTTGGGGTAAAGTCTTTTCAGATAGATGGTCATCCCATACTCGAAATCAATTCAAGTATGGGAGCTTGAAGTAGAGTTTAATGTTCTGTTTTTACATTCATGAGCTGTGTAAAGCTTTCTAAACGTTTAGCTGTATCGTATACATCACATGTAAAAATAAATTCATCAACATCATACGTCGCTAATAACTTTTGTAAGCCAGAGCGAACAGTATCTACAGAACCAATTTGCGCCATTGCATAGAAGTTTTCGACAGAAAGTTGTTCTGCTGTATTCCATAATCCCTGCATTGATTCAACTGGTGGTTTCAGCTTTAAGCTTTCTCCACGAATTAAACCTAATACGCGTTGGTAGGCACTTGTTGCTAGAAACTGTGCTTCTTCATCTGTATCTGCTACAACAACAGGCACACCCATTGAAACATATGGCTTATCTAGATACTCAGAAGGTTCAAAGTTCTTCCGATAAAGTTGAATCGCTTGACCTAACATACGTGGGGCAAAATGGGATGCAAATGAGTAGGGAAGTCCAAGTTTTGCCGCGAGTTGTGCACTAAATAGGCTAGATCCAAGTAACCAAACAGGAACATGGGTGCTTTGCCCTGGTGTTGCAATAATTTTTTGTTCTGCTTGAGGTACATCGAAATATTTTAAGATTTCGGCAACATCTCGAGGAAACTGATCTTCTGTTTCTTGATGGCCACGACGTAAAGCTCGCATGGTGAGTTGATCTGTACCGGGAGCACGGCCTAAACCAAGTTCAATACGATTTGGATATAAAGTAGCAAGCGTCCCGAACTGTTCTGCGACAACTAAAGGGGCATGGTTAGGAAGCATAATTCCCCCTGAACCTAAGCGAATATGCTGTGTATGTGCTGCAATAAAACCGAGTAAGACAGCGGTAGCTGAACTTGCGATTCCATCCATGTTGTGATGTTCAGCAAGCCAGAAACGTTCATAACCTAGTTTTTCTGCATGTTGTGCCAATTCTAATGCGTGACGTAATGAGAATTCGATGGTTTTATCATTACGAATAGGAGCAAGTTCCAAAATGGAGAACTTGGTATCTTGAAGTGATCGCATGCGATATTCTCGAATAAGGATATATCGAAATAATACGATATATAGGGTGTGATGTATATCGTTTTTTTTCGATATTAATTTTTAGCTATAAACAAAAAAGCACCCGAAGGTGCTCTTTTGTTTTATCTGTGAATTAGCGGTTTTTATACCAACCACGGTGTAAGCCATTGTCATGGCGACGGCTACCACCTTTATAATAACGACGGTCACCATCGTAATATCTGCGGTCATCACGATCGTAACGATCACGGTCATAACGGTCATCGTAGTTACGATCTTCAGCAACTTTACGACCTAATGCAGAACCACCAGCTGCACCTACTGCTGCACCGATGTATCCACCGTTGGTGCCGCCCATATTTTTGCCGACTGTATAACCAGCACCACCACCTAAAGCACCACCAATTGCAGCTTCTGTACGATTACGACGATCACTTGCTGCAGCTGCACCACCAGCCCCACCTAAAGCAGCACCGATTGTTGCACCTGAGGTACCACCAATACTTTTACCAATCGCAGTACCCACTACACTACCTAAAGCAGAGGTTGCAGCAACACGTGTGCCATTGTCAGCATGTGCAACTGTTACCATAGAAGATGTTGCAATTAATGCACTAGCCAACCAAATATTCATTTTCATCGTACAACTCCATGTCCTTTTTACTGGAAGGACAGTTATCTTTATCTTGCGGTAAATGTAATAAAAAATTTCGTGATAATTATGGAGAACCCCAAGGGTGATACAAGTGTTTTGTGTCTGTTTGTAGTGTTTGTATTAATTTATGGATAAATCATGAGCATACGAAATATGAGTGTATAACTTCATCACAACAAAAAAGCACCCGAAGGTGCTTAAAATTGTTTCATCAGCTTAATCAGTGATGACGACGGTGCTTTTTCTTCCAGTGCTTAGAAGATCTGTCTGCATCACGGTCTTTAGAGATTTTATTACCCAAAGCAGAACCACCCGCAGCACCTAAAGCAGCGCCTACATAACCACCATTTGTACCGCCCATGCTTTTACCAACCGTATAACCAGCACCACCACCTAAAGCGCCGCCAATCGCAGATTCAGTACGGTTACGACGATCGCTTGCAACAGCTGCACCACCAGCACCACCTAAAGCAGCACCAATTGTTGCGCCAGATGTACCGCCCATGCTTTTACCAATTGCAGTACCTGCTACGCTACCTAAAGCAGAAGCGGCTGCTACATGTGTTGTATTGTCAGCATGTGCCACAGTAACCATTGAAGTTGCTAGAACAGCGCTACATAACCAAGCATTTAATTTCATTTTTGACTCCGTGTCCCTAGTTGCAGGACCCTATATCTTTTGTTACGGCAAATGTAACAAAACACTTCTCCCCAAATATGGAGAACCATCTTTTGATTATTGCAGTTTAGTGTCTGGTTTGTATGTTTTCTATTAAAATAGAATATTTAATACTCATATAGATAAATTAAGCTTTATTTAGTTTTGAAGGGGTTAGTCACGATCAGAACATAGAAAATTTATTAAAGCTCTTGTCGCAGACGACATATGTTTATGTTGTGCGTACAGTAAAGAAAAGGGCCGTGTGTGACCTGCATAACCCTCAAGTAGGGGCTGCAATTTTTCTTGCCGGATCTTTTCATTAACAATAAAGCTATAAGTCTGACATATTCCTAATCCACTTTCAGCAAGAGAAACTACTCCCAAAATATCTTCTTTTACTAAAATCCGATTTGATGGTATCCATTGAATTTCATTATCACCATTTTTAAAAAACCATGGAGTGACCTTACCTGTGCTCGGTAATTCAAAGGCAATACATTGGTGATGGTTTAAGTCTTCCAAGGTTTGAGGAACACCCATACGTTTTAAATATTCGGGTGAAGCAACAAGTTGAAGAGGGGCAAGCTCCAAAGGTCTGGCAACCAGAGTGCTATTAGGAAGCTGACCTTGACGAATAGCTAAATCAAATCCTTCCGCAATTAAATCGACGTTTCGATTAGAAATACTGACTTCTATTTGAATATCTGGATATTGCAAAAGAAATTTTTATAGTAATTCTGGAAGGCGATAGTGTCCGTAGGTGGTGGGTACACTTAATTTAATTTTGCCGGAAATTTGCAGTTGCTTACCTTGAATAGCACGCTCTGCATGGTCAATTAACTGAAATGCATGTTGCATCTTTTCATAATAAAGTTGACCAGCTTCAGTCAGGCTCAAATGACGAGTTGTTCTTCTAAAAAACTGAATGCCAAGTTTTTTCTCTAGCCGCGTAATTGTTCTACTAATGACTGAAGGAGTTGTTGCTAAATAAATTGCAGCTGCACTAATAGAAAGCTTCTCAGCGACAATTAAAAACACTTCAATATCGGCAAGATGGTCAAATTGACGTGACATTTAGTCCTCAAACGCAAAAAAGATTTGCAAAGGTGGTTGTTTATCTACCTAATTGGTAAAAATAGAATATATCCATCCAAAATATAAATCCAGCAAATGGTTGGAATGAAGGTCGAATGATGAAATCTCTAAATAAAATAATGCTTGCAGTAGTTACTGCTTCAGCAGCATTCAGTGCAAATGCTGCTCATGTGTTAGTTGTGTTGTCTGATGAAGCCCAATTAGAGCTGAAAAAAGGCCATATTTTTAAAACTGGTTTTTATTTAAATGAATTGATGCAACCTACAAAAATGCTTTTAGATGCAGGCCATACAGTAACTTTCGCTACACCAAAAGGGAAAGCTCCAACCTTAGATGAATCATCGAATAATGTGATGTATTTTAACCAAGATGAAAAAGCATTAAAGCAATATGCAGATTTATTGCATGATCTAAAATTAACATCTGCTCAAGATTCTCCAGTTGTGAGCCTATCTCGTATTGAACAAATTGGTGTGGGTCAGTTTGATGCTATTTATATTCCAGGTGGGCATGCACCTATGCAAGATCTATTAAAAGATAAACAACTTGGAAAAGTACTTACAGCTTTCCATAAAGCTGGTAAACCTACTGCGTTGGTCTGTCATGGTCCTATTGCATTAATGTCTACTTTACCTAATGCCTCGGAAGTAGTTGGTCAACTCGAACAAGGCAAGCCAGTAAAAACTGGTGAATGGATTTATAAAAATTATCGAATGACGGTGATTAGTAATCAGGAAGAAGAGCAGGCTAAAGCTTTATTAAAAGGTGGAGAAATGAAGTTTTATCCACAAACGGCTTTACAGTCACTTGGCGCTAAGTATCAAAGTAATACCACTGCGTGGACTCCAAACGTAGTGGTGGACCGTGAACTTATTACAGGACAAAATCCAGCGTCGGCTGTTTTGGTGGGCAAAACCTTATTAGAAAAATTAAAATAAGTAGGCTGGCAAGAGGTTTTTTAAACAAAGCCTCTATTGTCATATAGAGGGAAAATATAACTTATTATTTTCTACAGAACAGCCAAATTATAGGCAAGTAATAAATCTTATTCGAAATCATTATATTTATACGCCTCTACTTATTGGGAAAGTTGATGAATTGGCTGATTATATATGTCATTTAAGCAGCATAATCTGTAAACTATGCGCTATTTTTACGATTTTGCTTATCTTCTATACTTACATAGCGTTCGATAAGCTTTTTGGACTTTTGAGATATTTCCTCTTATGAAAGCGTCACTCCGTTTACGACTTGATCAACTCTGTGATCGATATGAAGAACTTACTGCATTGCTTGCAGATGCTGAAGTGATCTCCGATAACAAACGTTTCCGTAAATTGTCTCGTGAACATAGTGATTTATCTGAAATTACCGAAGTTTGGGGCAAATACCGTCAAGCAGAAGAAGATATTGAAACTGCTGAAATGATGAAGTCGGACCCAGACTTTAAAGATATGGCAGAAGAAGAAATTCAAGCCAATAAAACATTGCTTGAAGAATTAGAAAGCCAGCTCAACATTTTGATGATTCCAAAAGATCCGAATGATTCTAATGCGGCTTATTTAGAAATCCGTGCTGGAACAGGTGGTGATGAAGCTGCGATTTTCTCTGGTGATTTGTTCCGTATGTACAGCAAATATGCCGAGACACAAGGCTGGCGTATTGAAGTCCTTTCTGAAAATGAAGGCGAGCATGGTGGCTTTAAAGAAGTTATTTGCCGTGTAGATGGTGATGGTGTGTATGGTCGCTTGAAGTTTGAAAGTGGTGCTCACCGTGTACAACGTGTGCCAGCAACTGAATCACAAGGTCGTGTGCATACATCAGCTTGTACAGTTGCGATCTTGCCTGAAATTGATGTTGATACTAACGTTGAAATTAATCCTGCAGATTTACGTATTGATACTTACCGTGCATCAGGTGCGGGTGGTCAGCACATTAACAAAACCGATTCAGCGGTGCGTATTACTCACATTCCAACTGGTACAGTCGTTGAGTGCCAAGAAGAACGTTCACAGCATAAAAACAAAGCTAAGGCGATGGCATTGTTAGTATCGCGTTTAGAAAATGCTAAACGTGCGGCAGCAGATGCCGCGACTTCTGAAATGCGCCGTGATTTGGTTGGTTCTGGTGACCGTTCTGAACGTATCCGTACTTATAACTACCCACAAGGGCGTATGACGGACCATCGTATTAACCTAACTTTATATAAGTTAGATGCCATTATGGAAGGTGATTTGACTGAATTGCTCGATAGCTTACATCGTGAATATCAGGCAGATCAGCTTGCGATGCTTGCACAGGAAAATGGCGGCTAATGAATATTGCTCAAGCGCTTGCAATTCGTGGTGAGACTGACAGTTATGAACGGCAAGAAAATGCTTGGTTACTTGAGCATTTTCTAAAAATCAATTCGCTTGAATTAAAGTTTAGACTTGAGCAAGAGTTAACTGCCCAACAAGAGCAAGATTACTTGGCTGGTCTTGAACGTATCCAAAATGGTGAGCCTTTAGCTTATGTGACGGGTTCACAGCCATTTTGGACACTCGATTTAAAAGTAACGTCTGATACTTTAGTGCCACGACCTGATACTGAGGTTTTAGTTGAAACTGTTTTAAATCTAAATTTGCCAAATACTGCAAATATTGTTGATTTAGGAACGGGAACAGGTGCAATTGCGCTTGCATTAGCAAGTGAACGTCCAGATTGGCAAGTCACGGCAACTGATATTTATGCGCCTACTTTAGAAGTCGCAAAAGAAAACGCACAAGCACATGATTTGCAACGTGTGAAATTTGCTTGCGGTGCTTGGTTTGAGGCACTTGAAATACAAAAGTTTGATTTAATTGTTTCTAATCCGCCGTACATTGACCCTGAAGATGAACACATGCAAGCTTTGGCTACAGAACCACGCCGTGCATTGGTTGCAGATCATCAGGGACTGGCTGATATTGAAATTATTATTGCTCAAGGGAAAAACTGGTTAAAACCGCAAGGCTGGATTGCACTAGAGCATGGTTATGATCAGGGACAAGCTGTTCGAGATATTTTCACAGAGCATGGTTTTAGCCAAATTAAAACTATTCAAGACTATGGCCAAAATGATCGAGTCACTTTGGCATGCTGGATTTAAAATTACCTTTGTAGTGTATCTCGCCAACGTAATAACCAGTTTTCGATAAGTTTCATTAAGGTATCGGTTATTTTACCCAATAGCGCCAATAAAATAATTGCAATGATAACAATATCAGGTCGAGACGTTTCTCGGCCATCACTGAGTAAATAGCCAATCCCTTGAGTGGCTGCAATCAGTTCAGCTGCAATCATAAACATCCAAGACAAACTTAAGCTGTTACGTAAACCCGTTAAAATGCCTGGAGATGCTGCCGGTAAAATAATAGATATAATCCGCTGAAAAGCATTAAGCCGATAAACTTTTCCAACTTCAATGAGCTTTTTATCTACATTATGAATTGCTGCAACTGTATTGGTATAGGTTGGAAAAAATGCTCCGATTGCAATCAATGTAATTTTAGAACCTTCATCAATTCCTAACCAAAGTAATAATAAAGGGATCCACGCAAGACTTGGGATCGATTTAATTGCTGAAAAAGTTGGTTCTAAATATGCTTCTGCTTCTTTACTTAATCCAACCCAAATTGCAAAAATTAAACCTAAACCGATTCCTATAATAAAGCCCAACAGAACACGCCATGTACTAATATAAATATGGGCAAATAGATCGCTATGAGCTAAATCTAAAAAAGATTGCCATAAACTAGACGGTGCAGGGAGTAGATAAGCATCGATATAGCCATTTCTGACTAAAAACTCACAAGCCGTTAAAAAGATGAGTGGAATGAGTAGCGCTTTAAACCACCGTGTAAATTTGTGGTTTAGATGCTTTTTCTCAGATTTTAAAGCCTGCTGAGCTAAGAAGTGATTTAGCTCAGCTTTGTTAAGTGAATCACTCATATACTATTTCACGACTTTTTGAGCAAAACGTGGGTCTAGCAACTGATCAACCACTTGATTGACGTTAGTACCTTTTCTAACCAAATCCTCTTCAGTCAAAATTTTCCCAGAACGTTTTAGCGCTTGTGCTTGAGTTGCTGATGGAATGCTTTGATCGAAGTTGGTTCGGCTCAGTTGTAGTTTAGCCACAGGTAGAGGAAGTTTTGATTCTTGAGCTAAAAGTGCTGCCACTTTATCTGGATTGGCTTTTGCCCATTTTCGGGCTTGTTCATAGGCTTTAATAACGGCCTCTACCGCTTCAGGGTTTTGCTTTGCAAAATCTTCTTTAACGCTCAGTACACTATAGCTATTAAATCCAACATTACGATAAAGCAATTTGGCACCCGATTGAATTTGAGCAGAAGCCATTAATGGATCAAGTCCAGCCCAAGCATCTACTTGGCCACGCTCTAATGCAGTTTTGCCGTCTGGGTGTTGTAGATGAACCAGTTGTACATCACGTTTACTCAAACCGACTGTATCTAGTGCTTGTAGTGTAAATAAGAAAGGATCGGTTCCTTTGGTGGCTGCAATTTTTTTACCTTTTAAATCTTTTAGGCTTTTAATTGGTGAATTTTTTGTGACAACAAGCGCGGTCCATTCCGGTTGGCTTTGTACATAAACCGTTTTAATTGGACTACCATTCGCTCGACTTAATACAGCAGCTAATCCAGCGGTAGAAGCAAAATCGATACTATTACTGTTGAGATATTCTAATGAGCGGTTACTACCTTGACTAAAAACCCATTTAATTTGGGTATTTGGCAGTGCTTTTTCGAGAAGTTTTTGATCTTTAACGACTAAACTAGTTGGTGCATAGTAAGCATAATCAAGCTTAAGCGTAGTCGGAATTGCTGCAAAAGCAGATGAAGCAAATACAAACCCCAATGTTGATGCCAACAAAGTCTTTGGTAGAGAAAATTTTGATTTTAAAGACATGATAAAAATAAAACCGAAATGAAATAGGAGATCATCCTTTCACGTGTTTAGAGGCTTATGAACTTAGTTATTTTGATTTATAAATCAGTTTGAAAGATAAAAGTTTGAATAAAATTATAAATCACTGTTTTTATGACTATTATCAAATTTTAAATAATGCATTTATCTGAAATATTGAATTTAAAATACATAAATATCATAAGCTTAAACTCTAACGCCTTAAGCTTCATTCGATGTATATGTTATTGCTTGTGTCCAGTTAAATTATCTCGATATGCACCTGGGCTGACGCCAGTCCATTTTTTAAAAGCACGGTGAAAGGCACTTGGGTCATGGAAGCTTAAATCTTCACTAATATCTTGAATTGAGTCATTCGTTTTGCTTAAGCGTTGAACAGCAATATCACAGCGGATTTCATTTTTAATTTGTTGATAGCTTACACCTTCATGTTTCAGTCGACGTTGAACGGTGGCTTCTGAAATATTGAGTTGCTGAGCTACATCTTTGAGTTCGGGCCATTGTGCAGGGTGGAGTTTCAATAAATGGCGACGAATAAGTACACTTAAGGCATTTTCATTTTTAAAGCGAACTAAAAGATTTTGCGGAGTTTGCTCTAAAAAATCATAAAGCGCTTTTTTATCTTTCTTAATTTTAATATCTAAATAGTGGGCATCGAACTCAACTCGATTTATCTCAGCATTAAATTGAATATCTTCACCAAAACGAACGAAATAGTCCTGAATATCTTGAGGTTTAGGACAACGTACCATAATAGTATTTAAACCAATTCGCTGGTCTACCAACCAACACATAAGTCCGTGCACTAATATTAAAAAGGTTGCGTAGGTAAACATGCGTTTAGGCTGTTCACGATCATGAATCACTAAATAAGCTTTGTCTTGCTCTCGAATGAGTTCTCCATGCATGTCATCTAGAACAAAGTTAAAAAACTTCAAAATATCGTAGAGTGCTTTTTCTAAAGTTTCAGCCGTACTGACGAGTTTAGTCAGTAATTTATAGCTTCCACGACGCATGGGGTGGCTATCCATCCCAAAAAACTCATCGTTCATGGCATTGGCAAGCTCTATCCACAATTGGGCATAGGTTGTAACAGGCACACGTGCCTTTGGCGACATCAGTAATTCAGCGGGGATGCCTGCTTTATTTAGAATTATTTGTGTATTTAGGCCTTTGGCATAAGCCGCACTCAGTGCTTCATGTACTAGTGCAATCGAAATTGTGCCTTTACTTAAAGAAGATTGGACAACCATGTCAAAGACTCATATTTTCTTCATATATTTCAAGTGAAATACTGCATATTTAAAATTTGGATTGATCAAAAGCTGCAAACATTTTGAGGCTTTTTGAAATTGTATCGGAAAACAACAACTTTTACTCTCACTACTAAGTTTAAAGAACATTTCTATAGGACATTACACAATGAAAATTCAAGGGAAACATTTCGTAATTACAGGTGGTGGGTCTGGTTTAGGTGCTGCAACAGCTGAGTATTTAGTCCAGCAAGGTGCTTCAGTTACCTTGGTAGACATGAATACAGAAGCAGGCGAGCAACAAGCAAAACAGTTGGGGCCAAAAGCTGACTTTGTAAAACTTGATGTGACCGATGAAGCTGCTGCTGAACAGTTCTTTAAAGATGTGTTGACAAAACATGGTCATTTGCATGGTTTGGTGAACTGTGCCGGTATTGGCCCTTCTGCGAAAGTGGTTGGCCGTGAGGGCGTTCATGACTTGGGATTATTTGCAAAGACTTTAAATATTAATGTTACAGGTACATTTAACATGCTGCGTTTTGCAGCAGATGCAATGAGTAAAAACACGGTTGAAGAAGGTGAAGAAGATCGTGGTGTAATTGTTAACACTGCTTCTGTTGCCGCATTTGATGGTCAAATTGGTCAGGCTGCGTATTCTGCATCAAAAGGCGCTATTGTTGCGATGACATTGCCGATTGCTCGTGAGCTTGCGCGACATGCTATTCGTATTATGACCATTGCACCGGGAATTATGGAAACCCCAATGCTTAAGGGTATGCCACAAAATGTACAAGATGCTTTGGGGCAAATGGTGCCGTACCCATCTCGTTTAGGAAAACCAGAAGAGTTTGCTCGTTTGGTGGCACATATTGCTGAAAACTCTTACTTAAATGGTGAAGTCATCCGTTTAGATGGTGCAATTCGTATGGCAGCAAAATAATAAAAATAAGGATGCTGAAATGATCTTAAATGCTGAACAAAGTATGGTTCAGGAGATGATGCGGAATTATGCGCAAAATCAGTTAAAACCAACTGCTGCACATCGCGATAAAACTCATGAATTTCCAGCTCAGGAACTCAAAGATTTAGGTGCACTAGGCGCTATGGGGATGACCGTGCCCGATGAATGGGGCGGTGCCGGAATGGACTATGTATCTTTGGTACTCGCAATTGAGGAAATTGCCGCAGGCGACGGTGCTATTTCCACCATCGTCAGTGTTCAAAATTCCTTGATTTGCGGCATTACACTGGCGTACGGTTCGGATCAGCAAAAACAAACCTATTTGCCAAAATTTGCCTCTGGCGAATGGCTGGGATGCTTTTGTTTAACTGAGCCACATGTCGGTTCCGATGCAAGCGCGATTTTATGTAAAGCCGAGCGAGATGGCGACCATTGGGTGCTTAATGGCGTAAAACAATTTATCACCAGTGGTAAAAATGCCCAAGTGGCTTTGGTGTTCGCGGTCACAGATAAACAAGCTGGTAAAAAAGGTATTTCGTGCTTTCTTGTACCCACCAATACACAAGGTTACTTGGTGACTCGTATTGAAGACAAAATGGGTCAACATGCTTCAGATACAGCGACCATTACTTTTGAGGACTGCCGAATTCCTTTAGAAAATTTGGTGGGGCAAGAGGGTGAAGGTTATAAAATTGCATTATCTAATTTGGCAGCTGGACGTATTGGTATTGCAGCTCAATCGGTAGGTATGGCAAGAGCGGCTTTTGATGCAGCGGTGCAATATGCAAATGAGCGTAAAGCTTTTGGAGTCGAATTAGTTCAGCATCAGGCGGTTGGTTTCCGTTTAGCCGATATGGCGACCCAGATTGAAGCCGCGCATCAGTTGGTTTTGCATGCTGCAACTTTAAAGGATGCGGGATTACCTTGTTTAAAAGAAGCCTCAATGGCAAAGCTATTTGCATCTACTATGGCTGAGCGAGTATGTTCGGATGCAATCCAGATTCATGGTGGTTATGGCTACGTGAGTGATTTCCCTGTAGAGAGAATTTATCGTGATGTTCGTGTAAGCCAGATTTATGAAGGTGCTTCTGATATTCAACGCTTGGTGATTGCTCGTGAAGTGGCTCAAGTTTAAATATTAGATTTTTAAAAAATGTCGTTGACTGCAAAAAAACCGCAATTGTTATGCGGTTTTTTTGCAATTAAATGAATCTCGCTTTTTAATGATTAAATTTGGGCTTTGACTTCCTCACCAATCAAATAAAAAGTTCCACCTGCAATATAGTGCAGGCTACGAAGTTCTTTCGGCGCATCTTGAAAGTGCCAGTGCCCATCTCTAAAAACGCGGCTATCTGCCCATGCACCTACAACAGAACCAATAAATAAATCATGAGCTGATTGGTTATGGGGTTCTGGAATAAGTTTACAGACAAGCCATGCAATGCAACCTGATACAAGCGGGCTGGTAAGGCCTTCTTGATAGAATAGCTCAACACCGCAATGCTCAAGTTTTTCTGGATCATCCAACTTACTAATGGTTCCAAGTTGATGAGTCAGATCGAGCTGTGCATAGCAGGGAACTTGTAGTGTGAAATAGCCACTTTGCTCAACGAGTTGTCGGGTTTTAGTGCTTTTGTCGAGAACCACGGACACTTTAGCTGGTTTGAACTCTAAGGCACATGCCCAAGCGGCAGCCATCACATTGCGGTCATCACCATGTTGTGCAGAAACAAGCACAGTTGGGCCATGATTTAATAAACGATAAGCTTTTTCTAACTCTACAGGTGCAATATATGATTGCGTCATATTTAGCCTAAGTAATAAAGAAAATTGATATTTCTATTGTTGCAGAAAGCTTGATAGATGCAATGTTGGTAAATAAGCTTTATTAGAATAAAAAAGTTGTTTCTATTTTATAGCTTTCATAATAACGAACTTAGTCATAAAATCATTTCGCTTCTAAGTGAAAGGATTAACGTGTGACCGAGCTTCAAGATATCGATTTTGTAGAGTTAAGTGATGAAGAAATGCATCTCTATAGCCGTCAGATTTTACTTGATGGATGGGATATTGAAGCTCAGGAAAAACTCAAACTTGCTAATGTACTGATTGTTGGTGCTGGCGGAATAGGATGTAGTAGTGCAGAGCTACTAGCGCGAGCAGGGATTGGGAAAATTACACTGATTGATGCAGATACGATCGAGATAAGTAATTTACAACGACAAATCGCATTTGGTCATGAAGATGTTGGTCGCTATAAAGCAGAAATTCTAGCTAAACGGTTACAGAAAATTAACCCTTATATCTGTGTTGAATACTACAACGAACGTTTAGACGAACATAACATTGATAGACTTGTTGAACACCAAGATGTGGTTTTAGATGGCTGTGATAATTTTACAACTCGCTATTTGGTAAACGCAGCTTGTAAGAAACATCAAGTCGCATTAATTAGCGCTTCAGCAATTGGTTTTCAGGCGCAAATGTTCATGGTTGAAGGAGATTCAGCTTGTTATGAATGTCTTTTTCCGAAAGAACAGCATAGCAATGAAGGGCTGCGCTGTGCAGAGTCAGGGGTACTTGCAACTACTCCTGTAATGATAGCGTCATTACAAGCACATCACACTTTGCTGTATTTAGGTCTAAATCGTGTACCTTTAAAGCAGAAACTATTATTGTGGGATGGTTTAAATATGACACAACGTATTGTTAGTTTTGATAAAGATGTAAATTGCCCACTTTGTCAGGCAAGCTAATCAGTAAATTAAACAAAATTTGCTACACTCAACCTGAATGATTTGGTTTTGAAGAAATATGAAAAAAAATATTTTGTTTGATGGGCTGCGTTCAGTCGCCCGCATTGGTGAAACAGCAGTGGTTGCGGCCAAAGCTGGAATTAAATACGCAACTGAAAAACCAAGTAATGCCAAACTCATGCGAGAGACTTTTGAGTCACTTGGTTCAACTTATATTAAGCTTGGTCAGTTTATTGCGAGTACGCCATCGCTTTTCCCACGTGAATATGTAGAAGAATTTCAAGGTTGTTTAGACCAAACACCAACACTACCATTTAGTTATATTCAAGGTGTGCTTGCATCTGAATTTGAAGGGCGCGATTTAAGCCAGATTTTTAGCTATATCGATGAAAAGCCATTAGCTTCTGCATCAATTGCTCAGGTTCACGCAGCTAAACTGACGACAGGTGAAGATGTTGTTATTAAAGTACAAAAGCCTGGTGTTGAAACCATTTTATATACAGACTTAAGTGTAGTGCATTGGGCTGCCAAGTTGCTTGAACGTGCAGTACCAAAGATCAAATTCGCAGCTCTTTCTGAAATTGTAGATGAAATTAAAAGCCGTATGGTCCGTGAAGTCGATTTCATTGAAGAAGCACAAAACCTAGATGATTTTGTGGAATATCTTAATATTTCACAAAATAAAGCAGCGACAGCACCTAAAGTTTATCATCAGTTTTCTACACGCCGTGTCTTAACTATGCAGCGTTTATACGGTGTGTCTTTGACAGACTTTAGTGTTGTAAAACAATATGCTAAAGATCCATCGCAAGTACTGATTACTGCCATGAATACATGGTTTGGTAGTCTTATGCTGTGTAAGAGTTTTCATGCTGACTTACATGCTGGGAACCTAATGTTGCTTGAAGATGGGCGTATTGGTTTTATTGATTTTGGTATCGTCGGCCAGTTAAAACCTGAAGTTTGGACTGCATGTATTGCATTTATGGATGCCTTACAAAAAACTGATTATCAGGCAATGGCTGAAAATATGCTGAAAATGGGTATGACCCATAACAAAATTGACGTTCAGGTGTTGGCTCAAGATCTAGAACGTTTGTTTAATGGCGTATTAATGGCCGATCCGCAACAGATCTTGTCTTCAAATCCAGCCGATTTAAATGACATCATGATGGATATGGTAGGTGTAGGCGAACGCCACGGGATTAAATTCCCACGTGATTTTGCTTTATTATTTAAGCAAATGCTTTATTTCGATCGTTTTATGCGCGTACTCGCACCATATACTGATATTTATGCAGACCAGCGTTTGAAAATGGTTCAAAATATGGAACCTGCTTCGTTGTTAAAGCACTAAGGTCAGTTTAAATTTATGGATGCCATTATTATTGAAGGCTTGAAAGTTGAGACAGTGATTGGCTGTTTCAACTGGGAAAGACAAATCATTCAACCTTTAATGTTGGATTTAACCATCCATAATGATTTGAGCCGAGCAGCAGAGTCTGACAAGCTTGAAGACACTCTCAACTATGCGCAGATTTGTGAGTTATCGGCTCAAACCATTCAACAAGCCAAACCTGAATTAATCGAGCATGCAGCACATCTGGTTTTACAATGTTTGTTTGAAACCTTTCCATCAATTGAAAAAATTACCATAACCATCCGTAAGCCAGCCATCATTGCAGAAGCAAATGCTGTAGGAATTCGTCTTGAACGCACCAGAAACAATTTTTGCGCTCGCTCTAGCGAGTAATTTAGACGCAGCACAACACTTTACTTTTGCTTATACGCAATTAGCAACTTTGGGGAAAGTGCAGTTTTCATCTGTTTATCAAATTCCATGCCGAGATGGTATTGGAGATGATTACTGGAACTCAGCGTGTCTATTAAAAAGCACCTTATCATCTGAACAAATTGAATCTTTTTTAAAGAAACTTGAGTCAGATTCTGGGCGTGTTCGACCATCACATCATATTTCTTTAGATGTAGATTTGATTGCATGGGGAAGTGATCTGGACCATATGCAATTTAATTCTAAAAAGCTACCTTTGGCACTCGATGTAAAAATTCCTTTATATGAACTTTGGGATTGTGAAACCTTAAAGGCTGATAGCACACTTTATCCAGTCGTTAATTTTAAAGTTTAATGCCTTTCAAACTAAATTTTACGCAAACTTTACGCGGGTTTTGACTTCTTCAATAGAGAATTTACGGGCATTTTATCGATACTGAAATTCACTAAATTAGTATTATTTCAGGACAATAAAGATGCTTATAAATTCTCAAATGCGCATCTTGCATCAGTCTGGCATTGTCTTATGCGGACTTAAAACAAATGATATTTCTTCATCTCTCCTTATTTCCAGCTTGGCAAATCAAGCCAAGGGATATAGAGGAGAATAGCCATGTTAGAACTTATACTTGTTTTATTTATTGCTATTTTTCTAGCATGGTGCCTCAGTAAATATCTATCCAAAGTGATGGCAAATCAGCCGATGTGGGGTGATGGATTATTTCGCTGGATTGAAAATCCTGTATACCGCTTATTAGGTGTATTTCCACAACAACAAATGAATTGGAAACAATATTCTCTAGCATTTGTTGTGAGCTGTATTTTTCTTGCAGTGGCTATTCTTGCTATTTTTATGACGCAAGCATGGCTACCATTAAACCCAAATCATGCACCAAATATGAGTTGGGATTTAGCGCTACACACTGTTATTTCATTTTTAACAAACACCAACCAACAGCATTATTCTGGTCAGGCTCAGTTATCTTATTTGTCGCAAATGACAGGTATTGTGGGGCTGCAAGTCATTACTCCAATGATGGGGCTGGCTTTGGTTGTTGCGACATTAAGAGCTTTCTTTTATCAGCGTCCAAGCCATATTGCGGCCGATGTTGCCGAACAGCCAGATCAAATTTTAATTGGTAACTATTGGGCGGATGTAATTCGTCCTACAGTTCGCTTTTTGCTTCCACTCTGTTTTGTCTGGTCATTGTTGCTTAACAGCCAAGGCGTGCCAGCAACTTTCCAAGGTGGGCCAGAAGTACAACTTATTGATAAAGCCGATAGCGTTGAAACTCAAAAAATTCCTTTAGGACCAGTTGCGCCAATGGTGGCGATTAAGCAATTAGGTAGTAACGGTGGTGGTTGGTACGGTCCAAATAGTTCTGTGCCTTTAGAAAATCCAACACCATTTTCTAATTTACTAGAAATGATTGCGATCTTACTTATTCCAATCACAGTCATTTTTATGGTCGGGCATTTTACCCAGCGTAAAAAGTTTGCCTACTTTGTGTTTGGTAGCATGCTTTTCATGTCGATTATTTCAGGTGCAGCGGCTGTCTGGTCTGAGAGTATGTCATCGACAGCATCTCAGCTTGCTGTAATGGAAGGTAAAGAACAACGTTTTGGACCAGCCGCATCAGCAGTTTGGGCAGCGTTTACTACACAGGTAAATAACGGCTCGGTCAATATGATGCATGATTCTTCTGCACCGCTTACCGGTTTAGTCGAACTCATTAACATGCTGATTAATGCCATTTGGGGTGGTGTGGGCTGTGGTCTGCAACAGTTTATGATTTATCTGTTACTCGCAGTATTTATTGCAGGTTTAATGACAGGTCGTACCCCTGAATTGTTTGGGCGCAAGATTGAAGCGGCAGAAATTAAGTTGCTCGCGATTATTATCTTGATTCAACCTTTAGTCATTCTTGCATTTACCGCATTAAGCCTCAGCATTCCAAGCATATCTGGAATTAGTAATCCGGGACCACATGGCATTAGCCAAGTGTTCTACGAATATGTCTCTGCATTTGCCAACAATGGTTCAGGTTTTGAAGGTCTTGGAGACAACACTGTATGGTGGAATGTTACTTGTAGTATCACTCTACTGTTAGGACGTTTTCCCACCTTAATTTTGCCATTAATGATTGCAACACGTTTAGCAGCAAAAAGAAAAGCACCCGAAACAGCAGGTAGTCTTCAGGTTGAAACTCCAACCTTTGCTTTAACGCTGATTACGATTGTTGTGTTGCTTACCTTATTACAATTTATGCCAGTTCTTGTCCTTGGGCCTATTGCCGATCAACTTTTGTTGGTTAAAGGCTAAGGAGGCGAGTGAAAATGAATACACAAACTCATGTAAATAGCCATAAACAAACCATGGCAGTGCCAAATTTTGAAGTTTGGAAAAATGCATTTGTGAAACTGCTACCGCAGCATGCAATTAAAAACCCAGTGATGGCAATTGTATGGCTTGGAACAGTGGTTACAGGCATTAGTACAATCTTAGGTTACACCACGCTGTTATTTGGTTTAGTGGTTACAGCAATTCTGTTTATTACCATTTTATTTGCTAACTATGCCGAAGCTGTTGCAGAGGCTAGAGGCCGTGGGCAGGCATCTTCATTACGTGCAGCAAGAGAAAATTTAACGGCTCGAAAGCTTAACTCATTAACAGACCGTCAAGCGACTCAAGTTGCAGCGACCGAACTTCATTTAAATGATTTTATTGAAGTACATGCAGGTGAACTTGTTCCAGCTGACGGTGAGATTGTAGAAGGCTTTGCAACTATTAACGAATCGGCTGTTACAGGTGAGTCTGCACCTGTGCTACGTGAAGCTGGAACAGACCGTTCAGGTGTTATTGGCGGAACCAAAGTTCTTACAGATCGTATTGTTGTGCAAGTGACTGCTGAATCTGGTCAAAGTTTCTTAGACCGTATGATTGCTTTGGTTGAAGGCTCAAATCGCCAGAAAACTCCGAATGAGATTGCGCTTGGCTTCTTGTTAATGGTAATGACAATCACGTTTTTAATTGTCGTGATTAGCTTGCCATTTATTGCCAAGTATTTGCATATTGAACTTGATCCAGTCGTGCTCGTGGCGTTATTGGTCTGCTTGATTCCTACAACCATTGGTGGCTTGTTACCTGCGATTGGTATTGCGGGGATGAACCGTGCACTCAAAGCTAATGTTTTGGCAAAATCAGGTAAAGCTGTCGAAGTTGCGGGCGACATTGATGTGCTTTTACTCGATAAAACAGGAACGATTACTTATGGTGACCGTCAAGCGACCTCTTTTTATCCTTTAACTTCGGTAACCGAGTCTGAGTTGAGAGCTGCTGCTTGGGTAAGTTCACTTGCCGACCCAACACCAGAAGGGAAATCGATTGTTAAGTTAGCAAAAGAGCAAGGGCTAAAACAACAAGAACCTGAGCAAGCCGAATTTATCTCTTTTAGTGCTTCTACCCGAATTTCTGGTATGAATTTACCGAATGGTGACCAAATTCGTAAAGGTGCATTAGATGCAATCTTGAAATTTGTAGATGAGGATTATTCTCAAGATTTAGAATTAAAAGCGCGTGTTGAACAAGTTGCCAAAAAAGGAGCAACACCTTTAGTCATCGCTAATCAACATCATGTGTTGGGTGTGATTGAACTCTCAGATGTGATTAAACACGGCATTAAAGAACGTTTTGCTCGTTTAAGAGAAATGGGTATTAAAACCGTTATGGTTACAGGTGATAACCCATTAACTGCGGCCGCGATTGCTGCTGAAGCTGGTGTAGATGATTATATTGCCGAAGCAAAACCAGAAGACAAATTGGCTTGTATTCGCACCGAACAACAACAAGGTCGTTTAGTTGCAATGGTCGGTGACGGAACCAACGATGCACCAGCATTAGCTCAAGCCGATATTGGCTTAGCGATGAATTCAGGTACACAAGCTGCAAAAGAAGCTGGCAATATGGTCGATTTAGACTCAGACCCAACCAAACTACTTGCTGTGGTCGAGATTGGGAAACAGCAGCTGATTACCCGTGGCGCTTTAACAACATTTTCGTTGGCAAACGACGTCTCTAAATACTTTGCCATCTTGCCTGCATTGTTCGCTGCTGCGATTCCACAAATGCAAGTATTGAATGTAATGCATTTAGCAAGTCCAAACAGCGCGATTTTATCTGCATTAATTTTTAACGCGATTATTATCCCGCTATTAATTCCAATCGCACTACGTGGCGTGAAATTTAAACCTTCAACGGCAACTCAGTTATTACGTCGAAATATGTTGATTTATGGAGTAGGCGGTGTGGTTCTGCCATTCATTGCCATTAAAGCGATTGATGTAGTGATTGTTCAATTATTTGGTTTGTAATCTGGAGTTTGAAATGAAAACTTATGTACAAAATTCAGAAGCAAATTTGGGTCAGACCTTAAGAGCATCTTTGGGATTATTAATTTTTACCTTAGTTGGCTGTGGCGCTGCTTATAGTGCGATTGCTACAGGTGCGGGACAGATGTTATTTAACAATCAAGCGAATGGTAGTTTGATTGAAATAGATCATAAAGTTTTAGGGTCAAAATTAGTTGCTCAGCCATTTGTTGGAGAGGCTTATTTTCATCCACGCCCTTCAGCAGTCGCTTATGACCCGATGGCGATGGCAGGTACAAACTTAGCTCGTACTAATCCTGAATTACAGCAACAAATTGATGCTCAGATTCTTGCGGTGAAAAAACAAGATCACACAGGTAATACACCGATTCCAAGCGATTTAGTGACTAAATCTGGTAGTGGTATTGATCCGCATATTAGTCCTGAATCTGCTCAGTTACAGGTTGCTCGAGTGGCTCAAGCTCGTGATTTAGGCCCTAAGGTTGTGGAAGAGCTTTTGCAAAAGTATGTTGAACCGAAGCAGTTTGGTGTACTAGGGCAAGCTCGTGTTAATGTATTACAGCTCAATATTGCTTTAGATCAATTACAATCTACACATTAACTTAAAAATAAAGTTATTAGTTTACCGGATGATATCAAGTGCAAAGCAATCGCGAAAATCAGGCTGAGGCCTTATTAAATCATGTCAACAGATATCAAGCCGGTCGACTAACGGTCTTTCTTGGTGCGGCACCTGGTGTAGGAAAAACTTATGCCATGCTCGCCCGCGCCAAAGAATTATTTCAACAGGGCACAGATGTTGTTGTTGGTATTGTTGAAACCCATGGAAGAATCGAAACTCTAAAAATTTTGGAAGGGTTGCCTCAGATTGCTAGAAAAGAAATGCAATATCAGGGGCATATTTTAGAAGAAATGGACTTGGATGCTATTTTACTTAGGCATCCGCAAATCGTTTTGGTTGATGAATTGGCTCATCGCAACGTCCCAAATAGTCGTCATGAACGACGGTGGCAAGATGTTAATGAGTTGCTAGATGCTGGTATTAATGTATTTACCACTATAAATATTCAACATTTAGAAAGCCTGAATGATGTGGTCTACCAAATTACGGGCATTCGAGTAAATGAAACGGTACCAGATCGGGTATTTGACCGTATTCGAGATATTCGCTTAATTGATTTACCCGTCAGTGAGCTCATTGAAAGGCTCCACCAAGGAAAAGTCTATGTGCCAGAGCAAGCAAATCTGGCATTACAAGGCTTTTTTAGCATTTCAAATTTAACGGCATTACGTGAACTGGCAATGCAATGCGTTGCTGAGCATGTCGATTCAGACTTAAAAGAGAGTTATGCCTCAAAGGGTTTGAAATCTATATCATTACAAAATGAATTGATGATTGCGATAGATGGGCAAGGCTCTTCTGAATATTTAGTAAGGGCAGGTTGCCGTTTAGCGGAACGTAATGGTGCTACATGGACGGTGGTGAATGTTGCTAAAAGTCTGGACTTTGGACAGAGTTCAGTTAGTTCTTATAAAAAAGAATACATTGAGATTGACCGCGCCTTTGAGTTGGCTCGACAACTCGGTGGTCGAACCGAGGTTTTATATGGGCATCGAGTTGCGTCAGTGTTAATGGATGCCGCCGTTGACCGAGGAATTTCCAATCTTGTCATTGGTAAAAGTATTTCACCGTGGTGGTTAAAGTTATTTAAGAAAAATTTAGCTCAGCAATTATTAAATCAAGAAAACTCGATTGCTTTAACCATTTTGCACCCAGAACAGGGCACTAAAAAGATTAATCAGCTCGAAAAACCTTCATTTTTATCATTAAAAGAAAGCATTTTTGTTTTAGCTGTGACGTGCGGTAGCATTTTTCTAGCTCACTTCGCCGAAGCTCTATTTGGTATTGAAGACTTCTCTGTCATCTTTATTATTTCTGTTTTAATTGTTGCAACTAAAACTCGAATGTTAGCTGCCGTAGTGGCAGCCTTAATATGTTTCTTGGCCTATAATTTTTTCTTTATTGCACCGCGTTATACCTTTCAGATTTCAGCACACCAAGGGGTAGTCACCGTTGTTGCTTTTTTTGCAGCAGCTTTAATTGCTGGCCGTTTAGCTTCTCAGTTACGCCAGCAAGTTTTGTCTTTAAAAGCTGCGAATGCTTACACTACGGTAATGCAAGACTTGGCGCGTAAGCTTTCTAGTGCAGTAAACCTTGAAGAAGTCATGCAAACAGGACGTATGACTTTAGAAACACAACTTCAAACTAAAGTGTGGATTTCTATTCGAGATAAGGTAATTTCATCTGATATTGAGCTAAATGATAAAGAAAAAGTAGCCGCAGAATGGTGTTTGAAACACAAGCAGCCATGTGGACGTTTTACCGATACTCTTAGTCAATCAAACTGGTGGTTTTTACCTCTTTTAGAACAAAAAAATAGCCTAGGTATTGTGGGAATTTACTTTAAGGATGAAGTGGTTTCCTTAAATTTTGAGCAAAAGAAACTGACTGAAAGTGTAATTGAGTATATTGCACAGGCAGTACTTCGAACCCAATTGGTGAATGAGCTTGAACAAGCAAAAGTCACCAGTGAAACAGAGCGCTTACGTTCTGCTTTATTATCTTCGGTATCGCATGATTTACGCTCGCCACTCGCTTCTATTATTGGGGCAGCAGACACACTTGCCAATTTTAAAGCTGAAATGTCAGAACAAGACCAGCAAGATTTACTTGAAACAATTCATTTGGAAGGTGAGCGCTTAGACCGTTATATTCAGAACTTGCTTGATATGACCCGTTTGGGACATGAAGGCTTATCTCTAAAAAGAGACTGGATTGGGGTAGATGAATTAATTGGTTCGGCAACCCGCCGTTTAAAGCGTTATAAACCAGATACACAAGTGGTCGTTCAGTTACCTGAGCAACAAATTAGTTTATATGTTCACCCAGCACTGGTAGAACAAGCTATTTTTAATGTTTTAGAAAATGCCGCAAACTTTTCACCTCCAGATGAACCAGTCATGATTCGTGCTCATCTTGTGTCAGAAGATGAAGTAAAAATTGAAATTGAAGATAGAGGAGCGGGAATTCCTGAAGACGAAAGACATCGTATTTTCGATATGTTTTACACGATGGAACGAGGAGACCGTGGAAAGTTTGGTACTGGTTTAGGACTTACAATCGTAAAAGCGATTATTGGTGCTCATATGGGTACAATAGAAGCATTTTCAGGGCGCCAAAATAAAGGTACTTTAATTCAAATCAGATTACCCATTCACCCAGTAAAAGAATAAGTTGTAAATTCATGATAAGTTCCGAAACCTCGCCTGTAGAAACACGTATTGTGATTATTGATGATGAGCCTCAAATTCGTAAATTTCTAGACATTGCTTTAAGAACTCAAAAATACAAAACCACGCTCTGCGAAACGGGTTACAAAGGCCTAGAGGCTTTGGCAACCCAAGGGGCTGATTTGGTTATTTTAGACTTAGGCTTACCCGATTTAGATGGAAAAGAAGTGCTTCAAGAATTACGTAGCTGGTCGAACGTTCCCGTTATTGTGTTATCTGTACGTGCTGATGAATATGAAAAAGTTACTTTGCTAGATGCTGGTGCAAATGACTACATGACCAAGCCTTTTAGTGTGCAAGAGCTTTTGGCGCGCATTCGTGTCATCTTAAGAAATCAACCAATCCAGCAAGAAGCACATATTTATGACGATGGTTATCTTAAAGTCGATGTCATGCAACGTTTAGTTTGGATCGAGCAACAACCAATTACTTTAACTCGAAAAGAGTTTCAACTTTTGACGTTATTAATGCGCTATCAAGGGCAGCTTTTAACACAACCACAGCTCTTAAAAGAACTATGGGGGCCAACCCATCAGGAAGATACTCACTATTTACGTATTTTAGTGGGCAAGTTACGTAGTAAACTGGGGGATAACGCGATTCAGCCACGTTATATTGCTACTGAACCAGGTGTTGGGTTACGTTTTTTAGCTAAACAGAAAAATCATTAATTAGATATAAAAAAAACCTTAGGGTATTTCTCCCTAAGGGTTTGCAAAGTGGTTTATAGTTTTTTTGCTCTTTTTATTTATATATCCCAATGTTGTTCTGCTTCAGTCATTTGACTGTAAATATTTTGATATTCAGCCTGTTTAACCATGTACCAATGTTCTACAAAGTCTGCCCCTAAATACCCTTTTAAAATAAGACTTCCTTTAAATATTTTTAAGGCTTCCGGCTGATTGTTAGCTAATAAAATGTGCTCATCTTGAAATTTTAAAAGATGTGCAGGTTTTGGTAGCGGTAACTTATGAGATAAGCCATAAGACGCGCCCGCTAAAATAGTCGCTGTAACGAGATAGGGGTTACAGTCAGCTCCAGCAACACGATATTCTAAGCGTTGATTTTGTACATCTGAGCATGGAATTCGGATTGCAACATTACGATTATTGGTATCCCAATTGGCTTCTAATGGCACGTGATGACCAATTTTAAAACGTCTATAAGAATTAATATTAGGCGCTAAAATCGCCATAGATGCAGGCATTAACTCAATGAGTCCGCTAATCGCGCTGAGTAATTTGGTAGAAAGCTCATCTTTTTCTTCTTCTGAGCTAAATATATTTCCATGGTATTGATTAAGCATACTCATATGAAAATGCATGCCACTACCAGCTTTTGCCAAGTTCGGTTTCGCCATGAAACAAGCAGTTAAGTCATGTTTTCTTGCGACTTGCTTTACAATTCTTTTTAAAGCATGAATTTGATCGCAGAGTTTTAAAATGTCATGGCTGTGTTGAAGATTTAATTCGTATTGTCCAGGGGATGATTCCGCAACAATTGCGGTAATTTCAATAGATTGAAGTAGGGCTGCTTTCTCAACTTCATCTAGGACTTGCTGATAGTTATTTGGCGCATCTATATCAAAACATTGGTTTTCTGAACATGTCTCGAATTGATGCTGAGGTGAGAAAAGGTAAAACTCTAGCTCGGCAGCCATGACAGGGAAATAATTATTAGTATGTAACTGATTTAATAATTTTTTTAATATATTGCGTGGTTCATAGCGACAGTCTGAACCATCTTCTTCTTGCATGGATAGGTAAAGCTGAGCATTTAATTCTGGGGATAAGGCACTTGGTTGCAAGCTGCCTAAAATGGGTAGGCAAAGTCTATCTGGTTCACCAATATATTTTCCCAAGCCTGTTTCTTCAATCACTTTTCCATCCAGACTCATGGCATAAACAGAAAGAGGAAAATAACATCCATTAGATAGATTTTTCAGACTCTTAACGTCAATACGTTTGCCACGAATATGCCCGTTTAAGTCGTGCAGATAAATATCAATGTGCTGAGTGTGTGGATATAAGCTTAAATATTCATCAACTTCTTTTAAAAAAAGATCTGATTGGAAAGTACCAGATTGTGTCGGAGGAATAAAATTATCTGATATTTTAAATGCCTTAAAGTGAGGATCTTTTAAGTTTAAATTTGGGTAAATAAGTGTACTCATTATAAAAAACCTTGGTGGTTATTTAGCTAAAATCCTAACGTAGCCTTTGAAGGAAATCGCGTAAAAAAAGAGTAAAGATGGTTGAACAATATTTTATGAGTAATTTGATTTTTTATATTTATAATCAATATATTGAGTCTCATGTTTATTATCAATTTTTAAAGTAAAATTAGCGTATAAGAGCAGTCGGCGCATTATAAAATTCTACTGATTTCTCTTGTTTAAATTAAATAAAACTAAAAATTTAAGCTTCTCATTTGGTGAGATGGTCAAACTGCTTTAAACTTAAATGCTTATCCAGTTAAACATTTATTTATAAATCTTGAATTGAGCAAGGCTTATATAGCACATGTACTGGAATTTTATTTTTTGCGTTTTTTAATTTTATTTTTGAGTTTTCTTAATATGAAAAATATCGGTTTAGCCATTTTAGCAATCAGCCTTTCAGGTTGTGCTGCAATGAGCGTAGAAGAATGTAAGACTGCGAATTGGCCATTAGTGGGTGAGAAAGATGGTTCAAAGGGATCTTCGCCACGTTTAGATCAATATTATAAAGCGTGTGGAAAAGCCAATATTGTTCCAGATCAAAAGTCATATGAACGTGGATATAAAGAAGGCTTAGGGTATTATTGCCAGCCATCAAATATTTTTTATAACGCTTTAGAGGGTAACGGCAATATTAATGTATGCCCAATCGAGCAGCGTAATCGTTTAAGACCTTATTATCGAGCAGCTTCCGATTACTACAATGCAAAAAATGAATATGACCGTTATGATGAAAAGTTTAAGCAATATTCTAATAATGCTTACAACGAAAAATTAAAGCCAGAAGAGCGCGAACGCTATCGTAAACTTTTAAGAGAATTACAAATTGATCGTGACCGTATTAACAGAAACTATTGGAATTCAATTCGAGATATCGAACGTTTCAAATATGATCACGGCTTAAAATAATATTTAAAACAGGATTGATCCGAATGAGATCAATCCTTTGGTTTTTAAAGATAATAACTCGTTTTTGTCATTAACTTTGAAATAGCAGTCATCGTAATTTTTACTGCATATGGTAATTCAACACCGCCTGCTTCAAGTGCAGTATGACGGTGATGCAATTCATCTTCATTCATTTGCTCTAAAATTTTACGAGAACGTTCATCTTGAGCGGGTAACTGGTTCAAGTGATCTTGTAAATGCAGACTAACCTGACGTTCAGTTTCAGCAACAAAACCTAAGCTATATTTATCACCTGCAATACCGGCAAGGGCACCCATGCCATATGACAACCCGTACCAGATTGGGTTTAACAAACTTGTATGACTGTTTAATTCTTTTAAACGATCTTCACACCAAGCTAAATGATCTTGTTCTTCAATCGCTGCTTGTTGCATTTCTTGGCGTACATTTGGCAATTTCGCCGTTAAGGCTTGCCCATGGTACAGTGCTTGAGCACATACTTCACCACTGTGGTTAACACGCATTAAACCTGCGACATGGCGAGCATCTTCTACACCAAGTTTTGTTTCTACTGTTTCAGATGGATTTTGACGCTGTGCTGCTGTTGCACCCGGAACAAGACTACGCAATGCCTGATCAAATGAGTTAATAAGTTGATCAATTCCAGTATAGTGGCGCATAAATTAGTCCTCTAAAGAAAGGTGGGCTGTGGCAAGCATTGGTTTTAGTCTAGCGAGAAGCCAGATACTAAAGATTGCACTAAGTACAGCTGTAATAATAAATAGTATTTTAATATCAATTTTTAAAACACTTAAGATTAAGATTGAAAAAATTGCAGAAGAAACCATAAAAACGGCATTTAGGATGTTATTCGCTGCAACAACACGTGCACGATGTGAACGTGGTGAATAAGCCTGCATCATGGCATATAGGGGAACAATATAAAAACCGCCACTAATACCCAATAAAGTCACAGCAATCATGACATGGTAGTAAACCCAGCCTTGGGTAAAAACGTCTTTTAAGGTAAGCAATGCTCCGGTTCTTTCTGGTACAAAAGCTAAACTGGCAGCAAGGTAGAGCGCAAAAACAGTAAGGCCAACTGCACCAATCGGCACCATTTTAATATTAATTTCTGAACCACCAATTTTACGGCAAAGAAGAGAACCCACACCAATACCGACTGAAAAGAAAGTCAGTAACAGGCTAACGACATTTTCTGATGCATGAAGGTTTTGCTGGGTAAGCTGCGGAATTTGAGTTAAATAAGTCGCGCCATAAAACCAGTACCATGAGTTGCCTAGCAAAATTGTGAATACTAGCGGTAAGCTTTTGGCATATTTAATGGTTTGAAAGCTGGTACGGATGAAATTCCAGTCAATCTTTAAGTCAGGTGCAGCAACTTTTTGCGGCAAAATGAAGCGACTAAATAAATAGCCTATGCAAGCAATAGCCACTACGGTGATACTAATCCACAATAAATTACCATCTGATGAGGCAATTACGGCGCCACCTAAGATCATCCCGAACAAGATCGCCATGGATGTGCCGGATTGAAATAGCGCATTACCGGACATTAACTCGTTCGGTTTTAAGATTTCAGGCAAAATTGCGTATTTAATCGGGCCGAAGAACGTCGAATGTGTACCCATCAAAAATAAAGCAAAAAGAAGTAGCCATAAGTTTCCTAACAGGAAACCTGCAGTACCGATGAGCATAATGATGATTTCTAAAATTTTAATACCACGGACGAGTTGAGATCGTTCGTATTTGTCGGCGATTTGTCCAGCTGTGGCTGAAAAAAAGAAATATGGCAGAATAAACAAGAGGGCTGCCAAATTATTAAGAGTACTTACGGGAGCAGATTGTTGCTGAATCCATCCATAAGTAATCACCAATAATAAAGCTTGCTTAAAAACGTTATCATTTAATGCGCCAAAAAACTGGGTAAAAAACATCGGTACAAACCGACGTGAGGTCATCAGGTGCTCATCTTGTTTCATCATGTGCAAACTTCATTGTGTTTTATAAAAAAATGTGACCGAGTGTTAATTTGCATCGAAAACCATGTATGATATTTTTAACGCTTGATTAAATGAAAAATCAATGGTTTTGAGTGAGTTTTACACTCACATTGGTGCGTTTTATTAAAAAATAAGTCTAGAGTTTTCTATGCCTTCTAAAATTAAGTTTAAACAGTCAACTCTCTCACATTCTATGCATTTAATTTTAAAAATGCAGGGCATTCCTAAACTTATTTGTAGCAGCTTGTTGTTAAGCGTTTGCGTAACGCCAAGTTTTGCTCAAACTTCTGTTGAGAATAGTTCATCAACAACTTTAAACCAGACAGTATCTGATGAGTCAACTGAACAATCAGCTCAGGTTAACGAGCAATATACTGCTCCAGTTACAGATATCGCTACACTTGTAACCCAAGCTCAGCAGCAACAAGATAGCTTGGCTATATTGCAACAACAAGAACAATTTCCAAATCAAATTGATGAATTTAAGCCAATTACTCTTGATAATCTTGAAGATTTACCCGATATGCCTGTTGATCAAAACATGGCAAATGAAATTTATAGGGTAGCGGAAGAAGCGAAGAATGAAGCACAGAACTTTCAAAATGGAACTCAGAAACTCCCTGAAGTTACTGTAAGCGATGCAACTCAATCTGAATTAAATCAAATTAATCAGGCACCTGTAAATATTGATCAGCTTATGCAAGAGATTAAGTCTGATAGTAAGATTGTAGTTGAAGCCAATGAGACTGGAAAAACACTGCCTGAATTGACACCAGAGGCCGAAGAACCACCTGAGCAAGCTGGTTTCTTTAAGCGTATTTTAAATAAAGTACGTCCACCGCGTGCAATTCCGATGGAACAAGTACCGCGTATTAGCGCAGAGGTAGAAGGTGCTTCAGATGTGTTAGCTAAAAATATTAAAGGTAAGTTGTCAACTTTTACTCAAGAATCTTTTGAAGACTTTAATGCTGCTTTACCTCAGCTTAGAACATTAAGTAATCAGGCTGCTCAAGCTGTTGGGTACTATAATGCTGAGTTCCGATTTGAAAAATTAAGTCCGAGTCGTGTTCGTGTCAGAGTGACACCAAATGAACCAGTACGAATTAATGAGCAAAATATTGAGTTTACAGGTCCAGGCGAAAAGCAGCCGCAATTTCAGGTTATTCGCTTAGTTCCTGATCAAGATGTGGGTGATATCTTTAATCACGGTTTATATGAAACCACTAAAACCCGTATTGTCGACGCAGCATCTGATAACGGTTATTTTGATGCTTATTGGCGATTGCATGATGTAAAAGTAAGTCAGCCAGAAAATAAGGCCGATATTAATTTACGCTACGAGACAGGTGAGCGTTATAAATTAGATAAGGTCGAGTTTCGTATGAGCGATCCTTCGAAACCTTTGCCATTAAATCAAAATATCTTAGAAAGTATGGCGCCTTGGAAAGAAGGTGATGACTATGCTTTCTGGCGTGTAAACGTGCTCGCGAATAACTTAACCAACTCGCGTTATTTTAATTACACCTTGGTTGATAGCATTAAACCAGATCCAATTGAAAAGCCACTTGAGCTACCACCAGATTTACAAGCTTTGGTGGATGAGCAAAATATTGATGTTGATGAGTCTAATTTACTTTCACCAGAACAAAGACAACTTGCAAAAGCTCGTCAATTAGCTACCTCCAATAAAGAAGTTACGCAAAACGTAGTCGATGAAAAACAGTTTGCTGGAACACAAAATGCAAAACAGGCAGAGCCTCAAACTGCGATGTTGCAAAGCGCCGCAGCTCAGCATGATGAACAGGAAACTGAACAGGATCGTTTACAAGCTCAAGCACGTGAAACAAAAAGAATTCCAGTTATTGTGACTTTAAATGCTGACAAGCTAAATAGTTTGGAAACTGGTATTGGTTATGGAACCGATACGGGGGCGCGTTTACGTAGTCAATATCGCCGTTCTATCGTAAATAAATATGGCCATTCTTTTGATGCCAACTTAGAAGTTTCTGAAATTCGTCAATCGATTGATGGTCGATATAGTATTCCCTATAAACATCCGTTAAATGACTATTTCAATATCGTTGGCGGTTATGAGCGTGAAACACGGGATGATATTGGTCCAGATGTAAGCCTGTTAACCGAATCTGCTGTCGTGGGCGGGGAGCGCGTAATCAAACGTCCATTAGGAAATTGGCAGCATACTATTGGTGTTCGTTATCGTTTAGACCGTTTGACCCAAAAAGGTAATGTTGATATTTCTGAATTACCAGATGCTTTTAAAACAGCTGCATCTGAGCAAGAAGCATTATTGTTTAGTTATGAAACATCTAAAACCTCAAGTAATACACGTTTAAACCCAACAAAAGCTTTTAAACAAACTTATAAATTAGAATTAGGCAGCGAGAGTTTACTGTCAGATGCCAATATGGCAATTGCGAGTGCAGGCTGGAGATTTATTTATTCTCTAGGTGAAAATGATGATCACCAATTCGTCGGAAGATCTGACCTCAGCTATATCTTTACAGATGATTTTGACAAAGTTCCATACAATCTTAGATTCTTTACGGGTGGTGACCAAACAATTCGTGGATTTGACTATAAAAGTCTTTCACCAGAAGTAGATGGATATAAAATTGGGGGCCAAGCTTTAGCTGTAGGCTCTTTAGAATATAACTATCAGTTCAAAGACGGATGGCGAGCAGCTGTTTTCTCTGACTTTGGTAATGCTTATGATAAAGATTTCAGTAATCCAGCAGCTTATAGCGTTGGTGTCGGAATTCGCTGGAAGTCTCCAATCGGCCCAATCCGTTTAGATGTAGCTTCGGGTATTTCAGATGAGAACCATCCGATTCGTTTACATTTCTTTATAGGCCCACAACTTTAAAAATAAAATTTTATTAGGTTTATTTTATGGCGGAAGTAGAACAGCAGCCCACTTCGGCACCAAGCTCTCCTAAGAAGAAGCGTCGCATTTTGCGTAGCTTCTTGCTGACGATATTGATCATATTGTTATTATTGGCTTCTTCGTTAGTCATCATGATGTCAACGGACCGCGGAAGCCGTTTTTTATTAGATCGGGTTTTAGAAGCTCAGAAAATAATTAAATATGAATACGAAGGCGGCAACTTATTGCGAGGCATTATTCTCAAAAATGTGTTGGTGCAATTAAAAGATGTCGATGTTTCATTAGATCGAGCTGATGTAGGCTTAGGATGGCGTTCTTTATTATTAGAAAAAGAAGTGCATTTAAGCCATGCAGATGTACGCAACTTACGTATTATTAATAAAACTCCGCCCTCTGGTAAACCGTTTGAATTTAAACCAATCAAATTGCCATTTGTTTTACGTATAGATGAAGGTGATGTTGATCATTTAGAAATTAAGTTGGCAACCTCAGATGTAAGTTTTCATGACGTTCATTTGCAGGATGCACTTTGGTCAGAGACCAAACTGGAATTTGAAAAATCTAGTATGGATATGGGCTATCTTTCAGTCCATAACGCAACAGGTAAAATGGATTTCAGTGGTAAATATCCATTAGATGCCACAGCAGATTTAAGAATCCCATCTTTAAAAAGTCTAAATATTCAAAATATTAAAGTGGCTGCTCGGGGAAGTTTAGATACTATAAAAGCTGGGGTTGCAACAACCACTCCTGATCTATTAACAGGTTGGGTAATATTGCATCCTGTTCGCGATGAAGTTCCAATGCAAGGTGAACTATTATTAAAAAACTATCATTTACCTTTGCTACAAGAACAAAAACTATTTGCAAAAAATGGTGTGATCAAGTTTCAAGGTGATATTAAACAGCTTAATTTGGCACTTGATACAGATTTAAAGGGTGAGAATTTACCTGAAGGTCAGTATAACGCTTTAATGAATACTGATTTAGTTCATCAGCTTAATATTACCGATTTCAATGGCCAAGTTATGAAAGGTGCCGTTAATCTTAAAGGTCTGGTGAATTGGAAAGATCATGTGACTTGGGACATCAAAGGTCGTTTAGATCGCATTAATCCTAAAGACAAAGCGATTCCTCAGGTGGTTCAAGACTTCTTACCGCCAAGTTTAGATGCTGCTATTGCTTCAACTGGTTCTTTGGAAAAAGGCACAGAAGTATTTGCTAACGTTGATTTTGACCGTTATGAGTCTTGGAAACTCAAGCTTAATCAGGCGCCTGAAAAAAATAATAAACCTCAACCAATGCTCATGAATGTGGCGTGGGCGAATATAGACCGTGCAATGCCTTATATTGGATGGTTAAGTAGTGATAATGGTCAAGTCGATTTAACATTACGTGACGGTCAACAAGATATTAAGGTTGCTACAAAAGTATATCAGCATGAAAAAACTTTATTGCCAGCAGGACAATATCTAGCCAACCTGAATGTTAAAGATAATATCTTAAATGTTCCTACTTTTAGTTTTGCTGCTGAAGAAGGTAGCTTAACAGGTCAGGCTAAAGTTCTATTACCTACTGAAAAACGTCAGCTGGCTTGGAATGCTTTATTAAATGCAAAAGATTTTAATCCGCAAAGTATTCATGCAGCAGCGCCGGTCAATCTATTAAACGGTTCGATTAAGGCAAATGGTTTCGCTAAACCAAACCAGCAAATTATTCAGTTTGAGAAAATTGATTTAACTGGTCGATTGGCTCAAGCAGGTCAAGAAACTGTAAGTTTAGGTGGAAAAAGTACAGCAGCATTATTATTTCATGATGTTAAAGCTGGTGGCGGCTTTAAAGGCTTTGCGGTTAATTATGACGGGTCTTTAAAAGCCTTAAAACAGGCAAATGGTTTGTTGAAGTTTTCTATAGCGGGTACGCCAGATTTTATTCGAATTAGCCAATTACAACACGATGGTGTGGCTGGAAAAATCTATGCTACTGGTTCTGTAAATTTAAAAGACCGCATTGCATGGGATATTAATAGTTCATTAGTACGCTTTAAGCCTCAATATTTTGCCTCAACTGTTAAAGGTGAAATTTCAGGAAATCTGAAAACTCAAGGGGTTTGGTCTGATCACTTGAAGCGAATTAATATTCAACAATTGAATCTTGCAGGCTTTTTAAATAATAAACCTGTTCGGGGTAAGGGTAATCTATCTCTATTGATGGATTCTAATCAAAATGGCTTTTTACCTCAGCAATTTGAAGCGAATAACTTATTTTTAGTGTATGGACAGAACCAGTTACAAGCTACTGGCAATGCACAAAATCTAAAAATTAAGCTGAATGCGCCAGCACTCTACGAGTTATATCCAGGACTGCGCGGACGAGCTTATGGTGATTTGAATGTTCAATCACAACCACGTTTAAAAGCAACAGCCAATATTGCCGTAGATAATTTTGCTTTTAATACACTCGTAAGTGTGAAGAGATTGAGTATTCAGGGTGAGCTTCCAACATCGGAAACAACACCGACTCAATTAACCGCAAAATTAAATAATCTGCGTAGCGGAAATAGAGAAATCCAGTCTGCTGAAGTGAATTTGACAGGAACAAGAAAAGCACATTTATTGAAAGTGCTTGGCAATAATAGTGTTTCCAAGTTCTATGTTCAGTTGGCAGGTGGATTTAATCAAAAGAATGATTGGTTAGGTCAAATCCAAAAAGGAAGTTTTGATTCACGACGAATTCGTCTGGCACAAAATCAAAATGCTCCAGTAATTTTTTCTTCTGCGAAATCTGAGCTATATGTGGGCCAACATTGCTGGCAAAGTACCAATAGTCAGCTCTGTTTTGATCAGCCTGTCCGAGTGAGTAAAGCACGAGGGAATATTTCCTTTGTAACTCAGAACATGGACTTAAGTGATTTCGCGGCATTTATGCCAGAAGGCTTAGCGATGACCGGACAATTAAATGGTTACGCTAAGGCATCGTGGGTAAATGGTGGTAATCCAAAACTTGATGCACGTTTAATTACGCGTAAAGGTGAAATCGGTTTAGCTGCTGAAGATCCACAAGACCCCGCAACTACTCTGGCTTATGATGAGTTAGGGGTGATTGCAAAAAGTGTATCAGAGGGGCTGTTATTCCGTGTTGATGTTAAAACACCTGATATTGGTACGGGTTATGCGAACGTTATTATCAACCCATTCCAGTCGTCAATGCCAATGCATGGTGAAGTGGCCTTTAATGATGTTCAATTAAAAGTCTTGAAACCATTTATCCAAGATGTTCGCTCAATGAGTGGGACGCTAGCCTTGGCTGGTAAAGTCAACGGTACATTAACTCAACCTCAGTTTACTGGTGAAATGCGTCTGAAAAATGGTGCGATCAGTATGATTTCTTTGCCAGTAAATCTAACTAATGTGCAGGTGTATTCATCAATTCGTCAGGATATGGCAACAATTGATGGAGCATTTAATAGTGGGCAAGGTGTAGGCTTGCTTAAAGGTAGTTTTGAGTGGAAAGATGCGCCACGCCTTCAATTAAATCTTAAAGGTGATAATTTACTGGTACGTCAAGCACCATTAATTACCGCAATTGCCAATCCCAATCTGACACTTGATATGTATCCTTTCGATAAGCGGTTAAGCTTAAAAGGATCTGTAGATGTTCCTCGTGCACGTATTTCAATGCCAGAAACAACTGCTCCAATCATTAATACGTCATCAGATGTTCGCATCGTGCGTCAAGGTCAAGATCCACTTGCAATTTTACGGGCCGCTAAACCTTGGGATATTCGAGCTGACATTTCTGTTAATATTGGAAAACAAGTTATCTTCCAAGGCTTTAACAGTAATATCCCGTTAGTTGGTCGTCTCAACTTAAGCCAACGTGGTTATGAAACTGCAATGAGAGCTAACGGGGCGATTGGTGTCAGCCAAAAAGTGAAAATCGAAGCCTATGGACAAAGTCTAGACTTGAACCGAGCAATTGCCCGTTTTAATGGACCATTGGCTAACCCGACTTTAGATATCGATGCGAATAAAAATGTTCAGGGAAGTATGGTTGGCGTACGTGTTACAGGTACTGCGACATCACCAAACATTCAGGTCTATAACGATGCAGGCTTATCTGAGCAAGAAGCATTGAATGCGCTTGTGACTGGTCGTATTAATGAAGGTTCGAGTGGCTTGAGTAATGCAGAAGGTTTTAAATCTGATGTAAACAACACCATTGCAGCTGCAGGTATTAGTATGGGCTTGGGTGGTACACGTGCTTTAACTAACCAGATTGGACGTACGTTTGGTTTGAGCGGCCTAGCTTTAGATGCACAAGGTACAGGTGATGATACGCAAGTGAGTTTAACGGGTTATATCACACCAGATCTGTTTATTCGCTATGGTGTTGGGGTGTTTACTCCTGTAAACAAACTCACTTTACGTTATCAAATGAATCGACGTTTATATTTAGAAGCAAGTCAATCTCTAGAAAGAGCAATCGATCTTTTCTACAACTGGCGCTTTTAGTTAGTTGAAACCAATAATGAATGAATTAAGAGCTCACTATTGTGGGCTTTTAATTTAATAACACCTTCATAACATTTAAAAAAGTTGAGTATTTATCATCTAAAGTATCGCTTCTCTTAAGAGTAAGGAAGCCTTGGATAGGTATTGATTAAAGAAAATTCACTTGAAAATTGCTGTTTTATAAATTAGTTTTCAGAAACATTAAATGAAATTAGATTGATATACCTTGTTGATAAATGCAAATAAGGTGGGTTTTTTCAAGGATATAGTAGTGAATATAGATACTTATGTTGAAATTAAAAATGGCAAGGAAAACGATATCAACGTTAAATATCGTGGCCTAATTCAAAAATTAACAGCAACATTGTCATTGACGCTCTTGTCATTTGGATGGTGCTCCACCGTAAATGCTGCACAACAACAAATTGCTTTAGTAGGAACATGGACATCAATTCCTAATGCACCGCTTGCGCAAAAACCAAAACAAGCCAGTGAAGGTTTGTACCAGCTTCAAGTGAATAGCGATGGAACTTTAACTCCTGTTAAAGTGTTGAAAATGAAAAGTCCTTCTTGGATTGTGAAATCGAAAGATGGCCGTTTTGCATATACCACTAATGAAGAAAACGAAGGTGCGGTGACCGCATTATCTATTCAAAACGGAAAGGTGGAAGTGTTGAACACAGTGGATAGTCATGGTGGACATCCAACACATGCAACAATCAGTTTAGATGGTAAGTTCCTGTTTGTGTCGAACTATTCAGCGTTCGATAAAGGCCGTGGTGGTGTGGCTGTTTTGCCAATTTTACCAAATGGCCATTTGGGTGAAAAAGTACAAAATATTATTTTTGAGGAAGGTTCTGGCCACGTTAAAGGTCGCCAAGAAAGTGGACATGCTCATTCCACAACTTTTAGTCCGGATGGCAAGTATTTATATGCTAGCGATCTTGGAAATGACAAAGTCTATGCATTTCGTTATAACCCGAACAAGGCTCAGCCACTTGAAGCGGATACCAACCGCGATGTAACTTTTACACATGGTTCTGGCCCGCGTCATATGGTCTTTTCACCAAATGGTAAACATGCGTATGTTACCGCAGAAATGCGAAGTGAAATTGTGACATTTAATGTGCAAGATGGTCATTTGAAAAAAGTGGCTGAGCTAAAACTAATCCACGAGGATAAAACACCTGAATTTAAGAGTGCGAGTGGAATTATCCTTAGCCCAAATGGTAAATATGTGATTGCTGCCAATCGAGGTGCAGACAACAAACTTTTAGTATTTAAAATCCAACAGAATGGATTGCTAGCTAAGCCAGTTGTTTATAAAGCGAATGGTATTGAACCACGTGCTTTCTCATTCGATGCAACTGGTAAATACCTATATGTAACCAATGTTTATACTAATAATATTAGTTTATTCCGTTTTGATGCAAAAAATGGCACCTTAAAACCAGCTGGTGATGCAGCAAAAATATCAACACCTACGGATATTAAATTCTTTAATTAATCCAAAACATGAAACTGACCTTTCTAGCGCTTAATACAAAAAACCGAGATTTTGTTATCTCGGTTTTTTATAGCAGTTTTGGCAAAAACGATGATTTTCCGTATGATATGGACAGCAATAATTAGTGTAGTGAAATGATGAAAAAGATTTTATTGGTTGCAATGAGTTTGCTCTTTGTTGGTTGTTCGGAAAAGAAACCATTAACACCAGAAGAGCAGTGGCATGGCTTTTGTACTAGCGTAGGAAATGCTGCAAGAAGTATTGTTTTTGATCGTCAGCAAGCAATTGGAAAAACTCAGGCAGTTGAGCATGCAAATAAGATTGAAGATGAGATAACTAAAAAATTCATTCTTAATGTTATTGAAAAAGTTTATGCAATTCCAAAAGAAGAACTGACAAAAGATCCTCAAGCAATCCAAGAAAAAGTTAGAAAGCAAATGATGGATGAATGTTTGGCAACCCCTCATGACAAAATGCCAAAATATAAATCATTCTAATTGTGGATGAGGTTATTGAATTTTCATCTGGCTGAAGCTCTTTTTGCTTAAAAATAGCTCAATTTTGCCCAATATGCTCATTATTTAAACACAGGTATTTAGATACAAAATAATGGGCATCACGGAGAAACACCCCCCGCTCATTAACTTTTACCTTGAACTCTAGTAAACTTTTGTAGTCCATATTACTTGTGAAGCTTTTAAGAAAGCTGGAATTTGCAAGTAATTTTTCAAAAAAAGAGGAATGAACACCGTGCTAGAAGCTTACCGCCAACACGTTGAAGAACGTGCCGCACTCGGAGTCCCACCGAAGCCACTTGATGACGCTCAAACAGCTCAGCTTGTTGAACTATTAAAAAATCCACCAGCAGGCGAAGAAGCGTTCTTGGTAGATTTGCTTGAAAACCGTGTTCCTGCAGGTGTTGACCAAGCAGCTTACGTAAAGGCAGCATTCTTGGCAGCGATTGCAAAAGGCGAAGCAACTTCACCACTCGTTTCTAAAGAACGTGCAGTTTACTTACTTGGCACTATGCTAGGTGGTTATAACGTAGCACCACTTGTTGAACTTCTTGACAATGCTGAACTTGCAGGCTTAGCTGCTGAAGCATTAAAGAAAACTCTTCTTGTATTTGATGCATTCCATGATGTAGCAGATAAAGCAAAAGCTGGTAATGAAGCTGCTAAAGCTGTTTTACAATCTTGGGCTGAAGCAGAATGGTTCACTAGCCGTCCTGACGTTCCGGAAGAAATCAAAATCACTGTGTTCAAAGTAACTGGTGAAACAAACACTGATGACTTGTCTCCAGCTCAAGATGCTTGGAGCCGTCCAGACATTCCATTACACGCAAATGCAATGTTGAAAAACGAGCGTGATGGTATCAACCCTGAAAAACCAGGTGAAGTTGGTCCATTAAGCCAAATTAAAGAACTTATCGCGAAAGGCAATCAAGTTGCTTACGTTGGTGACGTTGTTGGTACAGGTTCAAGCCGTAAGTCTGCAACTAACTCTGTTCTTTGGTTCTTTGGTGATGAACTTCCACACATTCCAAACAAAAAAGACGGTGGTGTGTGCTTAGGTTCTAAGATCGCTCCAATTTTCTTCAATACTATGGAAGATGCAGGTGCATTACCTGTAGAAATCGACGTTGCTAACATGAACATGGGCGACGAAGTAGTATTGAAAATTGACCATGCTGCTGCAAAAGTAACTGCTTTTAAAGATGGCGTACAAATCTCTGAAGCAGATCTTAAAACTCCAGTACTTTTAGACGAAGTACGTGCGGGCGGTCGTATTAACTTGATCATTGGTCGTGGTTTAACTGCTAAAGCACGTGAAGAACTAGGTCTTGCACCTTCTACATTGTTCCGTACTCCAGTACAACCTGCTGACACTGGCAAAGGCTTCACACAAGCTCAAAAAATGGTTGGCCGCGCATGTGGTTTACCAGAAGGTCAAGGTATCCGTCCAGGAACTTACTGTGAACCTAAAATGACTACAGTTGGTTCTCAAGATACGACAGGTCCAATGACTCGTGACGAGTTAAAAGACTTAGCATGCTTGGGCTTCTCATCTGACTTAGTGATGCAGTCTTTCTGTCACACTGCTGCGTATCCAAAACCAGTTGACGTAACAACTCACCATACATTACCTGACTTCATCATGAACCGTGGTGGTGTATCTTTACGTCCAGGTGACGGTATTATCCACTCTTGGTTAAACCGTATGTTACTTCCAGATACAGTAGGTACTGGTGGTGACTCACATACTCGTTTCCCAATCGGTATTTCATTCCCAGCGGGTTCTGGTCTTGTTGCGTTTGCAGCAGCAACTGGTGTTATGCCACTTGATATGCCTGAATCTGTACTTGTTAAGTTTAAAGGTAAAATGCAACCTGGTATCACTTTACGTGACCTTGTACATGCAATTCCTTACTACGCAATTCAAGCGGGTGATTTAACTGTAGAGAAGAAAGGTAAGAAAAATATCTTCTCTGGTCGTATCCTTGAGATCGATTTATCAGAAATGGAAAATGACTTGACTGTTGAGCAAGCATTTGAACTTTCTGATGCGTCAGCTGAACGTTCTGCTGCTGGCTGTTCAATCACACTTTCTGAAGAGAAAGTTGCTGAATACCTACGTTCTAACATCACGATGTTGAAGTGGATGATCGCAGAAGGTTATGGCGATGCACGTACACTTGCTCGTCGTGCTGAAAACATGCAGAAGTGGTTAGATAACCCAAGCTTGTTAAAAGCTGATGCTGATGCTGAATACTTAAAAGTTTACGAAATCGATCTAGCTGACATCAAAGAACCAATTCTTTGCTGCCCGAATGATCCAGATGACGCGAAACTTCTTTCTGACGTTCAAGGCGACAAGATTGATGAAGTATTCATCGGTTCTTGTATGACTAACATCGGTCACTTCCGTGCAGCTGGTCAGTTACTTGACAAAGTACCTGGTGGTTCATTGTCTACTCGTTTATGGTTGGCTCCACCAACTCGTATGGACGAGCACCAATTAATGGAAGAAGGCTTGTATAACATTTATGGCCGTGCTGGTGCACGTACAGAGATGCCGGGCTGTTCATTATGTATGGGTAACCAAGCACGTGTAGCGCCGAACACAACTTGTGTATCGACTTCTACTCGTAACTTCCCGAACCGTTTAGGTCAAGGCGCAAACGTTTACTTAGCGTCTGCTGAGCTTGCATCTGTAGCTGCGGTTCTTGGTAAATTACCAAGCCCAGAAGAATATCAACAGTACGCGTCGCAAATCGACAGCGCTTCTGCTGACATCTACAAATACTTAAACTTCGACAAGATGAGCGAATATACTAAAGAAGCTGATCAAGTTGATACTAAGAAAATCCAAGCTGCTCAATTGACTTAATACGTCGATTTAGTACAAAAAAGGAGCTGATTATTCAGCTCCTTTTTATTTTAAATGAGACTTTGTACATTATTAGACTTAGAAAATAATAAATAGATCAAATTTTATTTAATGAAAATGTAAAAATAAATATTACTCTAGATATTAAATTGATTTTTGTTTTAAAATATTTGAACGAACTTGAAAATAATTAAAAAAAATATGAGTATTTTATATAGGGAACTTAAGAATGCTAAAGACAATTGTTGAATTTAAATTTGATGATTATCAATTATATGACCAAAAAACTTATGCTGATGAAGGTAGTATTTTAGTTCAAAAAACTGAAGATATTGCACAATATATTTTTAGTATATTAAAGAATAGATATCATTTAAATGTAGAGTTATATAGTGAAAGCTGGGGGTGGGAAATTGAGATTCCCTTAGCTGAAATAACAATGTATCTCGGAATTAGTGTTTATGAAGAATATAGTAATGGATTCGCAATTTTTATTTCTCCAAATACTCCGATTTTAAGAAAATTCCTATTTAGAAAAATTGATATTACTCATCATATTATGGTGTTGCAAAATTATATAAATATTATTTTAAAATCACATCCAGGCATCTACGATGTGATGTGGTGGGAAGAGAATGAATTTCGATGTGTAGCCACGAATTGATGAAAAAATTAAGGCTTAAATCTTGGGGTAAGTAAAACAAAAATTGTTAGAGACGATATTGGTGAATAGAGGCGATGAGCTTACTATATCTACAATATTAAGTGGTCAGATCAATATGCATAATTCAGCTTGGAAGGGATTACGTAAGTTTTTTTATAATAATCTTCACAACCATGACTATGAAACGACGGTAAGTAAATGCATTAACTATTTTTTAGTTATTTTAATTATTGGTAACGTTGCTGCTGTTTTATTAGAAACAGTAAATGATTTGTACTCAAATTATCGTATTTGGTTTGACTACTTTGAGAATGTTTCAATCGCAATTTTTAGTATTGAGTATTTATTAAGGTTGTGGAGTGTTGCAGATCGAGATACGACACAATCCGCATGGAAAACCCGCTTGAATTGGATGAAAAGTGGGGAAGCAATTATTGATTTGATGGCAATTTTGCCAGCTTACCTGAATTTCTTTGTACGAATCGATCTTCGTATGCTTCGGATTTTACGTTTACTTCGTTTATTAAAATTAACACGCTATTTCATCTCACTACAGATATTGTTATGTGTGATTAAACGCGAGAAGGGATCTTTTCAAGCAGTTATCTTTATTTTAATTATCATGATTATTATGACTGCTTCTGGAATTTATGTGGTTGAAAACAAAGCTCAGCCAGAAGCTTTTAGTTCAATACCTAAATCTATGTGGTGGGCAGTGGTTACCTTAACTACAGTGGGGTATGGCGATGTCACTCCTGTAACTAGCCTAGGGAAGTTATTAGGGGCGCTTATTACTATTTTGGGTGTAGGTATTGCAGCATTACCAGCTGGTATTTTGGCGTCTGGACTTGCAAATGAGCTTAATCAACGGAATCAGAGACTAGAGCAAGAGTTTCGTGAGTTACTTCAAGCACGAGGTATTGATATTTTACATGATGAAATTGAAATAGAGCGGGTCCGTCAAAAAGTAGGATTGCCAAAAGAGCAAGCGCATAACCTGATTATTCAAATTATGCGTGAAAAAGTATTAGAAGAAGAAGAGTCGGTTCGAGAGAAAAAATGTTATTGCCCACACTGTGGTGGAAAGCTAACTGATTAGAAGTAATAAGTTAGCCTTTTCTTTCATTAAGCTTTTTTGCTGGCTTTTTCTACTGCAAATGCGATAAGTAAAATGATTAGACCGCCAAGGCTTAAAACAAAACCTACCCAGATTGGAGCGGTCCAACCCATTTGGTGACTGAGTACCCAGCCCCCTAAAAATGCACCTAATGCATTGGCCATATTAAATGCAGAGTGGTTGAGTGAGGCAGCTAAAGTTTGGGCATCACCTGCAACATCCATTAGACGAGTTTGTAATGCTCCGCCTAACCCCATTACCGTGAGACCAATTAAAAATAAAGATGCGATGGCAGTATAGATATTACTCATTAAGAAACTGGCAACAACAAAAGCGATAGCTGAGCTAATTAACACACCTACTATAGTTTTGTTGAGGTTCTTATCTGCAAGCCATCCTGCCGCTAAACCACCAATAACCATACCTATACCCCAGATAGCTAAAGCAATAGGAACGATTTGGATATTAACTTCTGTGTATTCAGTCAAAATTGGTGAGACATAGCTATAAACTGAAAACATGCCTCCAAAACCGATTGCACCCACTGCTAGTGTTAACCACATATTGATATTTTTAAGGCCAGCTAATTCAGTTTTTATACTGGCAGTAGCTTGAACTGGGATATTGGGTACAAAGAAGCCAACAGCAATTAAAGTGACGAAAGCAATAGTTGCTGAAAACTCAAAACCTGCTCTCCAGCCAAAGTTTTGACCTAACCAAGTTGCTAAAGGAACTCCAATGACAGTTGCGACTGTAAGCCCCATCATCATTTGGGCGACTGCAGAAGCTCTTCTTGACGGACCCGCTAGTTCAGCTGCAACTAACGCACCGACTCCAAAATATGCTCCGTGTGGTAAACCTGCAATGAAACGTGAGACTAAAACAGTTTCAGGTGTATGAGCTAAAGCAGTACAGGCATTCGCAACACCATAAAAAAGCATTAAGCCGAGCAATAAAGTTTTCCTAGGTACTTTAGCTCCAAGAATTGCGATGATAGGAGCACCAATAACTACACCCAATGCATAGGCACTAATAAAGTGACCAGCTTCAGGTACTGTAATATTTAAATTATTTGCAATTTCCTGAATCAGTCCCATTGCGACGAATTCAGTGGTTCCAATACAAAAACCGCCTACAGCGAGTGAGAAAATTGCTAAAAAGAGAGAGTAATGTTGAGGTGTGGAAAGAGGAGGTTGCGGGGACGCCATAATAAGTTAAGGGAAGACACAAAAAAGAGAAGTATAAGGGAAAAGAGAACAGAATAATAAAAAACTAAAATATTGAGGGAATGATTATATATTCAAATGAAGTAAATTTAAATTTTATATAGATTAATTCATCGAAAAACTTTTAAAAATTATATATGATTACCGCGTAATACTTTAAGCATTACAACAATTTGTATAAATATCTAAAAATAGAGATGCTAAAACGTGAGAAAATTATTTATTACCTGCCTTATGGGTGTGGCTATGTTATCTATGCCTGGTTGCGCAGTATTTATGGCGGGTAATCAACCAAGTAAAAAAAATTTAAATGTTCTAAATCCAGGCAGTTCTCGTAATTATGTGATTGCCGAGTTTGGTGCGCCTGTACTTTCAGAATACCGTGATGGAACACGCGTTGAGATCTATACTTTTCAACAAGGTTATTCAAAGTGGGTGAAAGTCGGCAGAGCTTTTGGTCATGGCGTAGCAGATGTGGCTTCAATCGGTCTTTGGGAAGTATTTGGGACTCCGACAGAAGCATACTTTAATGGTAAAGAAACTTCATACGAAGTATCTTACGGACCAGATGATTTAGTAAAAAGCTATAAGCTAATTGATTTCGAGCAAACATTTCCAAAGATGAAGCAGCAATAAAATCAAATTAAATAAGGAAAGACCTTCGGGTCTTTTTTTGTATAAAATTAAATTTATTAATGATAATAAGAATTATTTTTATTTGTGTATACTGTATCCGCTTATATTTTGTCTGAAATTTTTAACTTTGCGTACAACAGGATTTTGTAATAATGAATAGATTTCTAATGACGTCACTTGCATTGATATGTACAACAGGCTTTGCTCACGAACCTTATGTAGCTCCTGTAGCTTATAAAACTGAACAAACTCAGGTGCCCGTAATTGCTGGTTATGCGGAAGAAGCATTAAATAGTGAATATGCTTTAAAAGATGCTAAGCTTACTGTACTCACACCTAAAAATGAGCTTAAAACTGTCAATTCAGAAGTCCTGCATAAGTCTGCTACTGTTTTTGATGTAGAGTTACCTGAAGAAGGCACATACATTGTTCAAACTCAGGCGAGTTACCCTTTAAAATATGTATATGACCAAAAAGCATGGCATTTATTTTTTGATATGCCAGCTGATAAAGCTCCACCGAAAGCAGAACGTGAATATTTGATTCCGACTGACCTTAAAACAAAAACAATTAAAACAGAACAAGTAACACGTGAGTGGATATTGCAGAGTTATCTTTCTAAAGGAAAAGTTTCAGATATTCAGCTTCCGAATACACCGATTAAAGTTAGTTTCTCTGTACATCCAAACCAGATTAAAGCTGCTCAACCTGTTAAATTAACCATAACTGAAAAAGGACAACCTTTAGCTTATGCTGAAGTGAATTTAAGAGAAAAGGGTGCAACTGACAAGCAAGCGCAGCAGTTTAAGGCGGGAGGCAACGGTCAAGTCGAACTTACGTTTCCAAAAGCTGGAGAGTACCTAGTAGAAGTAACAGCTCCTCTAAATTTGAAATTAAAACCTAAAGATCAGAACTATACGATTATTAGCTTAAATGTTTTATCGCAATAGTTTTTAGTATTTTAAAAAATAGGTCTTTATTAGGCCTATTTTTAGTTTTCATATTCTTACTCATTAAAAAAACTTCATTAAAACGTTTAATTTCACTTTAGTTTCAGAGGAAACAAAAATTCATTGCAAGTAAAAGATAATGAAATAAAATTCATGTTGAGACAAACTAACTAATTTTATGTTAAAGTGAATAAAATTCATTAATAAAGATTTGTCGAAAGTTTTATGGAAAAGCAAAGATGAGCTTTATCCATTTATAGATAAATCTGTTTTTTAGGCTTGGGCCCATGTTAGAAATACGCCACCTTAAAACTTTAGTTGCTTTACGTGAGCATGGTTCATTAGTTTCGGCAGCAAATGACCTTTGTTTAACGCCATCTGCTATTTCTCATCAATTAAAAGAATTAGATCATTGGTATGGAGTAGAAGTAGTTAATCGTCGAAGTAGACCTGTTAGTTTTTCTAATGTTGGACAGCGTTTATTAAAATTGGCTGATGATGTTTTACCACAAATTCAGATTACACATAGTGATATCACACGTATTGTGCATGGACAGACAGGTAGAATTATTTTTTCATCGGAATGCCATAGTTGCTTTGACTGGTTAATGCCTTTATTAAATCAGTATCGCCAGCAATATCCTGACGTCGATTTAGACTTTGCTTCGGGGTTTGAAGCTAATCCACATGAACTCTTACAAAATGCAGAATTTGATTTACTGATTACAGCTGACCCAATTGCTTTAAAAGGAATTGAGTATTTTCCGATTTTTGAATACGAATCACGTTTAGTCTTATCAAATACGCATCCTTTGGTACGAGCTGAAAATATTACAGTTCAAGAGTTGGCCGAAGAAGTTTTAATTACTTATCCTGTTGATAAGCACCGTTTAGATATCATGTCTAAACTTTTCATTCCTGCGAATATTCAGCCTAAGCAAATACGAACAACTGATTTAACACAAATGCTTATTCAGCTTGTTGCAAGTGGACGAGGTATTGCTGCTTTACCTGATTGGGTAGTAAATGAATATGAACAAAAGGGTTGGGTCACAAGTCGCCGTTTAGATTGTGTTTCTCCTACAGGTTTAAGACGAACTTTATATGCGGGCTACCGAACTGAAGAAAAAGAGAAAAGTTATTTTGAAGGATTTTTAAAGCAGTTAGAAAAGTTCTCTTTAAAACGAAACGCTTATTATTCTGGCTAAAACAAATAATTTAGCCTAATTGTTCAAAAGGTGCTTAATTGCACCTTTTTTATATCGACTTCTTATTTACCAATAAATAAAGAGAGTAAGCCTGCTGCAATCAGAGGACCGACTGGTACACCACGAAGTAAAGCAACACCAGCAACCGTACCAATCAGTAAGCCTGCAACTACGTCAGGTTGGCTTGACATTAGTTTTACTCCACGACCACCCAACCAAGCGACTAATAAGCCAATTGCAATAGCCAAAAGTGATTTAAAACTAACAAATGACTTTAAAATACTCTCCCCACTGAGCTTCCCACTGGCAATGGGAGTAAGTACACCAATCGTTAAAATAAGAATTCCTAAATTAAGACCGTGAGCTTGAATATAGGGGAAAAACTCATTTAATGGTGTGATTTTAACGACAATCAATACACCTGCTGCAATAGTTACAGCTGCATTTTGACTTAATAAGCCGCAGACAAGCAGAACGAGTAGAACAACTAAATTAACATCAAATTGGGCAAGCATGGCGAGCGGAGGGCATTATAAATAAATGGAATTGTATAATATTTAAGAGTTGGAATGTGAAAGCTTTAAAAGATACAGCTGATTTCAGCTCTTCTTAATTAAAAGTTGAGTGTATATCTCTCAATGATAAGGAGTTTTAATTTTTGGTTACGCTTGGAAACAATGTTATATAAATTAACAAGTTAAAAAGTATAGTGTTTAAAAATTATGATATAAAAATAATCATTACTCATGAGTACGGGATATTTTTATGGACATTATAGATATCAAGATCAAAGATCAGTTTGATAAGATTCATGATGCAAAAGCACAACTAAAGAAAAATTTAGTGCAACATGAAAATGAATCTTTAAAACTAAGCCAACGAATTGAGCATATTATTGTTGATAATGAAATTATTTTGCCTACTACAGAATTATTATTTGAAAGCGAACAGAACGAAAATATTTATCGAGTCGTTGAAGAGTAAGGGTGCGAACTAGTTCAAGTAGATGAAAACAGTAGCGAGTAGTGTTTAGTAAAAAATGGAAACTACGTTAAAATAACAGCTTAGTTCTAATGAGAAAACTTCATGCTGCTGGAAAAAATTTTACAATCACAAGGGTTTGGTTCTCGTAAATATTGTCAGCAGTTAATAAAAAACGGATCTGTAAATATTGATGGAGAGGTTGTAAGTGACCTTAAAAAGCAATTCTCTCCAGAAAATTTAGAATTTTCTCTTTTTGGGGAAACTTATCAATATCGAGAAAAAGTTTACCTTGCGTTAAAGAAACCGAAAGGTTTTGAATGTTCACACCAACCTCACCATCATCAAAGCGTATTTAGCCTTTTACCCGAAATTATGATTCAACGTGGTGTGCAAGCCATTGGCCGTCTAGATCAAGATACAACAGGCTTACTTTTACTTACCGATGATGGTAAATACCTTCAAGCTTTAACTCATCCCCGTAAACATGTGCCAAAGGTTTATCATGTTACGACTATAGATCCAGTTACACCAGAGCAAATTGAAATGCTGAGCCAAGGTGTGAGCCTACATCAAGAAAAAGGTGTTTTCGCTGCAACGGATGTAGCGATATTAGAAACGCATCAATTAACCATGACGATTCATCAAGGTGTTTATCATCAAGTAAAAAGAATGATTGCAGCTGTGGGAAATAAAGTAGAAGCATTACACCGCCATCAAGTCGGGCAATTGGTTTTACCTGAACTTGAAGATGGAGAATGGGTTTATTTATCTGAACAACAAAAACAGCTCGCTCAAAATATCATTTGAGAAAACAATGGAAGGTTTGGAACTCACTATCTCGAATAAATCCCATTTGTTCATATAGGCGATGAGATTCATGATTGTTACTTTGAGTTTCCAAACTAATCCGCAAAGCATTCTCTTGCTTTGCAAATAAGATTGCTGTATCGATTAGCTGTTTAGCAGAACCTTGACGACGAAAAACGGGCGTAACATATACATCATCTAAAATATAGTAAGTGGAACAAGCAACTGAAGAAAAACCTAAATAGAGTAAAATAAAACCCGTAATTTTATCGTCTTTAATATGAATGAAGAACACACTTTCTCTATTCTCAAAACGTTGTTTTAGGAAGTGAAGGGATTCATTAAAATTAGAAGAGGCCCCATAAAATTGGCGATATTCATCAAATAAAACGGCGAGTTGCTTTAAGTCTTCAAAAGTCGCTCGTCTAACGATCATTTGGCACTCCTTGTAACTTATCATTATGTTTTTACAAAGAGAGCATAACGAAAAAAAGAGCTTTTTGACGTTAAAACTTGTTTATAAATGCAACAGTGTTAAGTTTTGTCGCTTTCACCAAGAAGTGCATTAAGTTCTTCAAATAGATCTTCATGGTCATCATCTTCAGCTAAAGTTGATGAATTTTGGTTTAATGAAGATGCTTTTGCTTTTCTCAGTTTTAATAATTGTTCCATATTAATATTCTGATTTTCGATCGCAAAAGGAATAGATTTAGTTAATACGACCTGTTTAAAAAAAAGTCGTACTGCTTGGGCAGGGGTAATTCCCAGTTGTTTAAAAACAGCAAAAGCCTGCTTTTTTTCTTGGGAGTCAAGTCGAACCTGATAAACTTCTGTTTTTCGCATGAATAACAAAACCAAATGATTTTAATTTTTAGGAATTTATTTTAAACCATCGCAATGTAATTTCAATGCTTTTTGGCATAAAAAATAATCTTTTTGTCATTACGGTTACATTACAATGTCAATTCAAACTCAGAATTAAAAGACATTCCCTCCTTTGTAAGGGGGTCTGTAAATGAAATATGCTTAGCCAGAAGCTGTAATGGTTCCGAGAAGTCATCCTCAGCTTTGTGCTGAACTACGGGATAAAATGGATCATTTTTAATCGGAATTTCTAAGTAATTAAGATGCACGCGAAGTTGGTGCTGTTTGCCCGTTGTAGGAGTTAAGCGATATTTTGCCCAAATCTGGTTATGCTCGATAAGCTCAATATAAGTCTCGGTATTTATTTTTGCATTTTCTATAACTTGCATAGTGTAAAAAGGATGACCTTTATCTAAATGCAAGTGTAATGTCTGAGGAAAATTTAAATCTTTTTTATAAGGTGCAACAGCGTGATAAATTTTATTGACTTGGCGCTCTGCAAATAATTGTTGGTAAATTCCACGCGACTCAACCCGTTTGCAAAATAGAACAACACCAGCAGTTTCACGATCTAGACGATGAATAGGGGTTAAAAATTCATTTCCTGTTTGTTTTTTTAGACGGACTAAAAGCGTTTCTTGAACATATTGTCCAGTCGGGCTAATAGTTAAAAAATGGGGTTTATCGACCACTAGTAAATCATCATTTTCAAATAAAATTTGATGCTCAAAAGGCACATGTGGTTCATATGCAAGAAAGCGATAATAAAAAATATGGGTGTTGCCGACATATGGACTGGTTACAGTTAATTTGTCCCCATTTGCTGCATATATAAGACCGTCTTGAAATCTTTGTTCCCATTCTTCAGTTTTAATATGTGGAAAGTGACCACAGAGATACTCATAAATAGTTTGGGCATCTGTTTGCACAGGAAGATAGACTTGACTCGCGCTTACTCCATCAATCATAGGTGGCAAAAAATCGTTCGGACTAGACATAAGAAAGTGTGAATATTTAAGAAAATTGATATAAAAAAAGCCAACTTCTAGGGCTTAAGTAGGCTTTTAAGGCAGGGCAATGTTATCATATCGATTATTTTGAATCATGTTATGTGTGCTATGTCGTATTCATTGAAATTGGTCTTAAATCATGAAGAAGATACTGAGCGTCTAGCTCGAGCTTTGGCGCAGCATGTTCAGTCGGGTGTAATTTATTTAATTGGGGACTTGGGCGCGGGTAAAACCACACTTACGCGCTATTTCTTACAGGCTTTGGGCCACAAAGGCTCTGTTAAAAGTCCAACTTATACGCTTGTTGAGCCGTATAAAATTAATGATAAAGAAATTTTTCATTTTGATTTATATCGTTTGAATGATCCCTACGAACTTGAATTAATGGGAATCCGTGATTATTTAGATATCACAGATGCATTATTTTTATTTGAATGGCCTTCTAAAGGTGGTGATGAGATTCCACAAGCGGATATCATCATTGACATTCAAAAGTCAGATGATGAGTTGACTCGTTTAGTAACGTTAACTTTACCAACAGAAAATTTGTACCAGACTTTGCAGGAACAGCTTCATGACTGATGAAAAGCTAACACAACGTCGTATTCATACATTAGACGCAGCGTTAGCGAACCAGATTGCAGCAGGTGAGGTGATTGAGCGCCCTTGTTCTGTGGTCAAAGAATTATTAGAAAACTCAATTGATGCAGGTGCAACTGAGCTGATTGTACGGATTGCTCAAGGTGGTTCGACTTTAATCGAAATCATTGATAATGGGCATGGTATTCATCCGGATGATTTGGCACTTGCTGTCATGCGTCATGCCACAAGTAAGATTAAAACCGCTGAAGATTTACATGCGATTGTGAGTTTGGGATTCCGTGGGGAAGCCTTAGCTTCGATTGCTGCGGTTTCAAGATTGACTTTGACCAGTAGCCAAGATGAAAGTGGTATTGGTCATCAAGTTGAAGTAAACGGTACAGCATTTGATCATCAAGAAGTACAAGCAGTTGCTGCTCAAAAGGGCACCCATATTCGTGTTCAGGATTTATTTTTTAATGTTCCTGCACGCCGTAAATTCTTAAAAAAACCAACTACAGAATTTGGTCATATTGAAGAAATTGTTCGCCGTCTAGCTCTAACACATTTCGATATACGTTTTGTGCTTGAACACAATGATAATATTAGAATTAATTTACCGATAGCAGATAGCGGAGAACTGCGTTTTCAGCGAGTTCAGCAGTTATTAGGTTCGCAATTCGTACAAAATGCATATTGGATGGATGCCGAAAGTATTAGCATGCGTTTATCAGGTTGGCTTGGTCATCCTTCGGATGCACGTGCACAGGCTGATATGCAATATGTCTATGTAAATGGTCGTATTGTCAAAGATAAAACGATTTCGCATGCGCTACGCATGGCTTATGACGGTATTTTGCATGGTCATCAACATTCATCTTATTTACTTTTTTTAGAGGTTGACCCTGAAAATATTGATGTCAATGTCCATCCTACTAAACATGAGATTCGATTTTTAAATCAAAGAGAAGTGCATGAGTTTGTAAGACATTATGCAAAAGAAACTCTCGCACAATTTCAGACAGCGAGTGCTGATCTAGCTCAAGCGATGAAAGTAGATGAACAATCAGATTATTCAGTACAGCCGCAGCCTAAATATCAAGAACAATTTTCATTGCACCGTGCAAATGAAACTTTAAATTCAGACAGTGAAGCACGAACTCAGCCTGCACCGACAGAATTATTAACTGATTTTAACGCTAGTCGTCCGCAAGCTGTTCACTATGCAGATCAAACACCAAAATATAATGGTTCTGCTCAACTAAATAATGCTTTAAAAACTTATTTAGCCCCACTTCGCGACCAACCTACTAGTTTTTCGGTAAATGAGGATGTTGAGCCAGTTGCTAAAGTAGATGAATTTCCATTAGGTATCGCAATTGCTCAACTGCATGGAATTTATATTTTAGCGCAGAATACTGAAGGGCTTATTATTGTTGATATGCATGCGGCACATGAACGTATTTTATTACAGCAAATGAAAAATGCTTGGGATAAACCTGAATTTTGGACATCTCAGCAATTGCTTATACCTAAGGTGATTTCCATTAGCCGTATGCAAGCCGTTAGAGTTGAAGAGTTAAAACCTCAGCTTGAGCGCTTAGGTCTGGAAATTGATTTATATGGTGATGAGCAAGTTATTGTTCGCGGTGTGCCTGCCATATTACAAAAAGCTGATTTTGAAAATCTTATTCCAGAGCTTTTAAATGATTTAGATCCAAATGATGAAGCACAAGGATTACTTCAAAAAAGAGATGAGTTGTTAGCTGGAATGGCATGTCATGGAGCCGTACGTGCGCATCGACAACTCAGTCTTTCAGAAATGAATGCTTTACTTCGTCAAATGGAACAAACCGAATTTGCGAGCCAATGTAACCATGGGCGGCCAACTTGGCGCGCATTCCCATTATCTCAATTAGATAAATTATTTGCTCGAGGAGAGTAGTTTTACATGTCAAATCAATTGCCCGTCATCAATTTAATGGGACCAACTGCGAGCGGAAAAACCGCTTTGGCATGTGAATTATACGAGCGTGGAAATTTTGAGCTAATTTCTGTTGATTCCGCTCTTGTCTATAAAGATATGGATATTGGCACGGCTAAACCAACTCGTGAAGAGCAAGAACTCTATCCTCATTATCTTATTGATATTATTACTCCTCTGGAAGTCTATTCAGCTGCTCAGTTTGTTGAAGATGCATGTAAATTGATTGATGAAATACATTCACGTGGCAAAACTCCTATTTTAGTAGGAGGGACAATGTTATATTTCAAGGCACTGTTAGAAGGATTATCTGGTAATCTACCAAGTGCTGATGCTGAAGTTCGAGCTGCAATTGAAGAAAAAGCTCTAAACGAAGGATGGCAGGCAGTTTATGATGAGTTGGTTTCTGTAGACCCTGCTGCCGCTATAAAGTTTAATGTAACTGATAAGCAAAGAATTATTCGGGCACTGGAAGTTTATAAAATTACGGGTGAACCAATTACTAAATTGCAGGCAGAACAACCAAAAAACGTACCATATCGATACATATTTCATAACTACGCTTTACTTCCAGATCGGGTAGAATTACATCAACGCATTGAGCAAAGATTAAGCAAAATGTGGGATATCGGTTTTTTGAGTGAAGTTGAAGCTCTAATTGAAAAATACGATTTAGATGAAAATTTACCCTCAATGCGTTCGGTGGGTTATCGACAAGCACTAGAATTTCTATTAAAAAGTGATCTAAGTCTCAAAAGTAAACGTGAAATGGAGGATAAAGCTTTATTTGCAACACGACAACTTGCCAAACGTCAATATACGTGGTTACGTTCTTTGCAAGAAATACACGATTTTAAAACTTACTTGACGATAAAGCAGGCGAAAGAAGACTTGCGAAACTCTTATGGATAAAGCAAAATTTGCACACTGTCTTTTTATAATTTTTAGTTGAAAAATAAAGATAGTTTTTTTGCGCTGATTTAAAAATTTTTTTTGGAGTTAAAAATGTCTAAAGGTCAAACTTTACAAGATCCGTTCTTAAATTCTCTCCGTAAAGAACGTATCCCTGTTTCTATTTTCCTTGTGAACGGTATTAAATTACAGGGTCATATTGAATCTTTTGACCAATATGTTGTTTTATTAAAAAATACTGTAAGTCAAATGGTTTACAAACACGCGATTTCAACTGTTGTTCCAGCACGTAACCCTCGTCCAGCAGGCGCACAAGGTACAGGCTTCCCAGCACAAGGCGGCACTCAAGGCGGTTTTGGTGGTCAAGGTAGCGGCTTTGGCGGCGGTCAAGGCGGTGGCTTCGGTGGCGCTCAAGGCGGCTTCGGTGGCGCTCAAGGTGGCTTCGGTGGTCAAGGCGGCTTCGGTGGTCAAGGTGGTTTCGGTGGTCAAGGTGGCTTTGGTGGTCAAGGCGGTTTCGGTGGTCAAGGTGGTTTCGGTGGTCATCAAGGTGGTTTTGACAACGATTCTAAATTTGAAGATGGTCAAGACGACGAAAATAATCGTTAATTGAAATCTTAAAAAAGAAACCAGTCAGACAATGACTGGTTTTTTTATGTGTATTTAAAGGTTGATTCAGAATATTTAACTGGTCATGGAGAATGATTTGCCATGATGACTAATTTTATTTAAATAAATAGGGCTTTAATGAATGCTATTAATATTAGCTGCTGCTTTTAGCAGCGTCTTGGTATCTATCCTATTAAAAAATTTAAAGAGAAAAGGTTATCAACCACTACAAATGATTGCGTGGAACTATGCAAGCGCAAGTCTTCTTTGTTTTTGGTGGTTTCAGCCTGATATTCAACATGTTTCAATACAACATACTCCTTGGTGGTTAATCTTTGCTTTAGGAATAATTTTACCTAGTATTTTTTTATGTCTTGCTAAATCATTAGAGTATGCAGGAATTGTGAGAACCGAACTTGCACAGCGTCTTTCAGTTGTTCTTTCCTTACTTGCGGCATATTTCTTTTTTCATGAACAATTTAATACCTTAAAACTGTGGGGTGTAGGCCTAGGGATTTGTGCGGTCTTACTCGTATTATTTGGGCAAATCAATTCTTCAGCAAATCACCAATCTCGAAAAGCGATCTTTGCTCTTTTAAGTGTATGGTGTGGTTATGCTGCAGTAGATATTCTCTTGAAATATACAAGTAGTTTAGGTCTGCAGTTTACACTCACTTTAAATCTTATTTTTATTACTGCTTTTATATTGTCGATTTCATATTTATTGCTACAGAAGACTCAAAAGTGGCAGTTTAAAAGTACGATAGCTGGATTAATATTAGGAATACTCAATTTTTCAAATATTGCTTTATATGTAAAAGCTCATATTCTTTTAAAAGATTCTCCTGCAATTGTTTTTGCGAGCATGAATATTCTTGTTGTGTTATTGGGAATTTTAAGCGGAGTGATTTTATATAAAGAAAAATTAAAATGGCCTACCATTTTGGGGATTCTTTTAGGAATAAGTGGAGTAGTTTGTTTAGCTAGCGCAATGGTTTGATAGTTCAAGAGAATAGAATCTCTTGAACTATAGAGATTTTTATAAATATGTGAAAATCACTTCATCTGGCAGACGTGATTTAGGAAGCTTAGCATTAAAGTCATTTTCACTGCGATAGCCTAGAGAAACAATTACAGAGCTTCGTAAGCCTTTTTCAGTTAACCCGAGCTCAGTATTTAGAACTTCTTCATCAAAGCCACCCATTGGAGTCGCATCAATGCCTTCTAAGCCAGCAGCAAAGAGTAGCTGTCCTAAAGCAATGAATGTTTGATTTTCCATCCACCCGAATAAATTCTTCTGTTCATTTCGGTAGAACTCGACGTAGCCATGGCGAGTATCTTTTTGGCCTAATTTTGCTTTTTCATCTTTAAAACGGCCACTTAAATCATCTTGCTCAAGTAGTTGATTTAAGTACTCAGATGTAATATCCGTTTTTGTACAGAATACAAGTGTATGTGATGACTCAAGCACTTTAGGAGCATTGTAAGCATACTTTCCTGTTAATGCTTTTGCGATTCGTTCTTTAGCTGCAAGATTGTCTGCAACTACAAAGTGCCAAGGCTGAATATTTACTGAAGAAGGGGTAAAACGTAAAATTTCTAATAATTTATTAATTTTTTCTTGAGGAATTTTCTTTTCAGAATCATATGCTTTTGTTGTATAGCGGCTTTTAACCGTATTTAATAAATCCATACTTTACTCCATATCAGTTTTATAGCAATTGAGAGAATTTAATCTTTGCCATCATACGCTATTTTATTCAAAAACATTTCCTGTGTAGTTTGATAAAGAAATATAATTTCATATAAAGTTTTAGTAATCTATTGAAAATGATTGATTTAATGCCAACAGATGCAAAGAGTAAGCTGCGGGAAATTAGAATTGTGAAAGCCTTTATCATTTTTGCATTTGTTTTGAGTCTTTTGATTTTATACATTGAGTATCATACTCATGCATATATAAGCTGGAAATTTGTATTTATTGCCAGTCTTTGTGCGATTTACGATTTTGATTTAAATAACAAAATTAAAGAATTGAAAGTTCAAATAAAAAGTTACTAACTTCATAACTAATAATTCCAGATAATCAATTCAAGCTGTTGCATATTTGAAGAGGGATCAATTTCTAAAATATAAGCTTGATCTTCACGCCAATCGCCAAGAACAATTCGTTGTTTAGCTTGTACTTGGTGAATTGCAGGGCGATGGGTATGCCCATGAATAAGTGTATCTACATATGTTAAAGCAGAAAGTACAGCTTGTTCATTTACATCCATAATTTCATAGCTTTTTTGCTGTTTATCAGCGGAGCTTCTTTTTCGAAAGCCATTAACCAGTTTGGTGCGAAAACTCAGGGGCGTACGGCGTAAAAAAGCCACTAAAAGTGGATTTCGAATAATTTTTCTAAATCTTTGATAGGAAACGTCATCTGTACATAGTGCATCACCGTGTTCTAGGCGGTACTGATGTCCAGCAATATTAAGATAATAAATGTCGGGTAGTAATACACCATTAAATTTATTAAGGAAAATCTGATTTAAAGCAAAATCACGGTTACCTACTTGGAAGTAAACCCGATTTCCTTTTTTGTTAAAGTCTTTTAATGCCTCAATAATTTCATCGAGCCATGGTGCCGAGTAATCATCGCCAATCCAAGCGTTAAACCAGTCACCTAAAATATAAAGCTGTGTTTGTTTATTTTGATAATGCACCAATAAATCTAAAAACCCTCGAACAAGTCGAGGGTGTTCAGGTGACAAGTGTAAATCAGAGATAAACAGATAAGTCACAGCTTATTCCTAAAATTATTCAGAAATAATTTTAGCAGATTCGATTACAACATTTTCTAATGGAACGTCAGCGTGGTAACCACGGTTGCCAGTGCGAACACCTTTGATCGCTTCAACAACATCCATACCTTCAACAACTTTACCAAATACAGCATAACCCCAGCCTTGAGCAGTTTTAGAGGTATGGTTTAAGAAAGAGTTGTTTTTTACGTTAATAAAGAACTGTGCAGAAGCAGAGTGAGGTGCTTGAGTACGTGCCATAGCAATCGTACCAACATCATTGCTTAAACCGTTGTCAGCTTCGTTTTCGATAGAATCACGAGTTGCTTTTTCTTTGAAGTTTTCATCCATCCCGCCACCTTGGATCATGAAACCATCAATGACACGGTGGAAAATAACGCCGTCATAAAAACCGTCACGTACATATTCTAAAAAGTTTGCTACTGTTTTTGGTGCTTTTTCAGTATTTAGTTCAAGAACAATACGACCTTTATTGGTGTTTAATTCGACTTGAGGAAAACTCATTACATTAATCTCCTAAACATGGGCTTATGACCATGGGTTTTTGGTTGAGAGAAGCATAAGCAAACTGTAAACTACAAGGCAAGTAAAAAACGTTAAAATCTTTGTGAAAAATGAAGATAGCGTTTAAATTTTTCGAAATTTATCTACAAAGAAGTGATTGATACACTATGAAGCCTAATGATGTTGTCTCGAGCCTGCCTAATAACCCGACACCGAATACTCATGCCTCTGTCGATTCTGCGCAGCAAGAACAACAGGCTGGCTTAGATTTTGTTCGCCAAGTCATTACTGATGATTTGGCTACGGGACGTGCAAAGCAGATCGTAACGCGTTTTCCACCAGAACCAAATGGTTATTTACACATTGGCCATGTAAAAGCGATTTGCTTGAACTTTGGTGTGGCTGAAGAGTTTGATGGTTTGTGTAATTTGCGTTTTGACGATACAAACCCTGATGCTGAAGAACAAGAGTATGTTGACGGTATTGCTAACGATGTGAAATGGCTTGGTTTTAACTGGAATGGTGAACCACGCTATGCATCGGGTTATTTTGATCAATTATATGCATGGGCAGTTCAACTTATTGAACAAGGCGATGCATATGTAGATTTACAATCTCCAGAAGAAATTAAGTTAAACCGTGGTAGCTTTGTTGAGCCAGGTAAAAACTCTCCATACCGTGATGCTTCTATTGAAGAGAATCTTGCTCGCTTTGAAAAAATGCGTAGCGGTGAGTTTAAAGAGGGTGAAGCGGTTTTACGTGCCAAGATTGATATGGCAAGTACAAATGTACATATGCGTGATCCGATTTTATATCGCGTATTACATTCAGAGCATCACCAAACTGGCGATAAATGGAAAATCTATCCAATGTATGACTATGCTCATCCATTGTCTGATGCGATTGAAGGGATTACCCATTCGCTTTGTACATTAGAGTTCCAAGATCACCGTCCGTTTTATGACTGGATTGTAGAAAAAGTAAAATCTAAAGCTGTTCCGCATCAGTACGAATCTTCACGTTTAAACGTGGACTACACCATTACGTCAAAACGTAAATTACGTAAATTGGTGGAAGGTGCGTATGTAAATGGTTGGGATGACCCACGTATGCCAACCGTAGTCGGTATGCGCCGTCGTGGTTTTACTCCTGAAGGCTTACGTGATTTTTGTAAGCGTGTAGGCGTGTCAAAAACTGACGGTATTGTTGATGTTGCAATGCTTGAGTTCTGTATTCGTCAATCTTTAGAAAATACTGCTGCGCGTGGTATGGCTGTTTTAAGTCCACTTAAAGTGACTTTAACTAATTTACCTGAAGATATGGATCTTACGCATGCTCGCCATCCTAATGTTGATATGGGTGATCGTGTGATTCCTTTAACTAAGGAAATCTATATTGATCGTAAAGATTTTGAAGAAGTACCGCCAAAAGGCTTTAAACGTTTAATTCCTGACGGTGAAGTGCGTTTACGACATGCTTACGTGATTAAATGTGATGAAGTCATTAAAGATGCAAATGGTGAGGTGATTGAACTGAAATGTTCAATTGACCCTGAAACTCTAGGAAAGAATCCGGAAGGCCGTAAAGTTAAAGGTGTGATTCACTGGGTATCTGCAACTAAAGGGATTCCTGCTGAAGTGCGTATTTACGATCGTTTGTTTACTGAAGCCGCACCTGATGCAGATGATGACTTCTTGGCAAATCTTAATCCTGAATCATTAAAAGTGGTACAAGCTGTCATTGAGCCAGCTTTGGCACAAGCGAATCCTGAAGATCGTTTCCAATTTGAGCGTGAAGGCTATTTTGTCGCTGATCAATATGATCATTCACCAGAGAAACCGGTTTTCAACCGTATTCTTGATTTGAAAGATAGCTTCAAGCCTGAGAAAAAGTAAGAGATTGATTATCTCTTACTTTTTCGCAAGACGAACAACATGTTGTGAGTAAACAAGAGATATAAAAAAGCCCAACTCAGTTGGGCTTTTTATTTAGATGTCTTCTCATATTTTCTTTTTCTTTATGATTAATATCCTTGGCAAATTAGCTTAGGTTGGATTAATCACATAAAAATAAAGAACCAAGATTATAAGGAGAATACATGAAAGCAATAAATAAGTATTGACCGTATTAAAGCTTTTAAGAAATTTCCAGATATCCATAGTAAATCAACGTATATTTCGTGTTACAAATTAATAATACACTGAAAATTTTATTAAATGTTTGTTAAAGGCGAATATAGCACTCTCTTTGTTTGAAAAATAAGCAAACAATAATACCAAATGGTAAAATTTAATATTAGCGCACATTCGAGTCTTTATAGTTTATCCACTATAACCAATTCTTTTTAAGAATTTTTGAATAACCTCAAATGCAGCATGTTCAAGTGCTTGAGCATATTGTAAGTTTTCTTCGCGAAGTTTCTGAATCGAAATCTTGGCATTACGAAGTTCACATGTGTGGCCAATTAACCATTTCTCAAAATTTTCTTCTGTTGTTTCAATATGAAACTGCAACGCGAGAATATTATTTCCAACTTCAAATGCCTGATTGGTATAAATCTCTGAACTAGCTAATAACACCGCGTTTTCAGGGAGATCGAAAGTATCGCCATGCCAATGTAGAACATGGACATTATTAAGCAAAGGAGATAACACCTGATTGGCACGTAGGCTTAAGCTCAGTGGTCCCCAACCAATTTCTTTTTGATGTCCTGCATATACTTTTGCGCCAAGCGCATGGGCAATCAGCTGCGCACCTAAGCAAATACCAAGTGTAGGTTTATCTGCTGCTAAACGTTGTTTGAGTAAAGCAATTTCATCTTTTAAAAATGGATAATCTTCAGTTTCATAAACCCCGATTGGACCACCTAAAATAATAGTTAATCCATCGTGTGCAAAAGCAGCAGTTAAATCATCTACACCTGCTTCAAAATAACGGACGCGAAATCCGAGTTGATAAAAGACATCTTCTAATGAACCTAAGTCTTCGAAAGCAAGATGCTGAATGGCATAAATAGTTTTAGGGAAGGCGTTTGTTGTGTTCATACAAATGATTCATAGAAGATCAATAGGTGGAGTATAGCGATAAATATAAAGAAGAAAATATCTGTATAAATCGTCAATACCTGAAAATTGATATTTTTCGTTAAGATAATATGGTTATGCAAAGGATTATCTATTTTCCAATAAATCTCTTTGCATATTCCATTGCTTAAAATAATAGCTTTTGAGTTTCTTCAAAATCTATATTTGGAAGTTGATGTTCATCTTTCAAATTAACTCCTGAAAAGCCAAGCTGTTTTGATTTTTTCATTAATGCCATTAAACGTTGTACTGCAACTGGAATACTTAAACCTGCTGAGCGAACATTAGAAATACAATTACGTTTGGCATCGAGGCAGCCTGAATATGCATTCCATGTGTAGTAAATTCCCATACTGTCAGGAGAGCTTAAACCAGGGCGCTCACCGATTAGCATCACAAGCATGGTTGCTTTAAAGATTTCTGCGACTTCATCGCCTAATGCAACCCGACTGCCTGTCGCAATTGTAATTGGTGCAAGGCTCCAGTTTTCTTGCTGAACTTGTTCATTCAGCATTGTAATAAATGGAATAGCATTCGCTTCAATCGCTCTTGCGGAGAGACCGTCACCGACTACAATACAAACATCATACTGTTGCGTGTTTTCTGCATACTTCTTAATTAAGACTTCTTTTGATAGGTTTGAAAGCTGACGACCTAAATCTGGACGTTTAAGATAAATTTCTTTATTAGGTGCATTACTTTGGACATGAAGACTTTGCAGCTGTTTTTGCGTTAATTGCTCAGATAAATATGAAACATTCATGTCTTGATAAACCGCATCTTTTGCTTGTGCATGCGACAACTGAAATTCAAGTAAGGCGCGTGTTGGGATACTACAACCCGCACGGCCCAGAGCAATACGGGCATCGGTAAACTGTTTAAGTTTTTCCCACTGATCTTGATGGGTAGAAGATGGATATTGAATATCACGGTTCAGTTTCATGGTGTTCTCCCTAGTTCATGAGCAGACGAGAGAATTGGTCGGGCATGTGGTCTGCCCAACATATTTGGGAGTTTTGTTGTTTAAAAATACCTTGCTGTTCAAGCCATGCTGAAAACTCAGGAGCGGGTTTTAAACCGAGGAGTTGTCTTAAATAGAGGGCATCATGGAATGAAGTGGTTTGATAGTTGAGCATGACATCGTCTGAACCCGGAATCCCCATTATAAAGTTAATGCCCGCGGCACCAAACAGAGTAAGGAGAACATCCATATCATTTTGGTCAGCATCGGCATGGTTGGTATAGCAAATGTCGCAGCCCATTGGCACACCAAGCAACTTACCGCAGAAGTGGTCTTCTAGACCTGCACGTATAATTTGTTTGCCATTAAAAAGATATTCGGGACCAATAAAACCAACGACTGTATTTACTAAAAGCGGATTGTATTTACGGGCGACTGCATAAGCACGCGTTTCTAATGTTTGCTGGTCAACGCCGTGATGTGCATTGCTGGATAACGCACTGCCTTGACCCGTTTCAAAGTACATGACGTTTTGTCCAATGGTTCCGCGCTTGAGTGCAAGTGTGGCTTCATATCCTTCTTGTAGTAAATCGAGCGATATTCCAAAGCCTTCGTTAGCCAGTTGTGTACCAGCGATTGATTGGAACATTAAATCAATTGGCACATTTTTTTCAGCAAGTTGAATGCCTGAGCTGATATGTGTGAGAACACAAGATTGTGTTGGAATCTGATATTCCTGAATGACATGATCAAGTAATTTTAGTAGCTCTGACAAATTATGAAGATTATCTGTGGCGGGGTTAATGCCAATCACGGCATCACCATTGCCATACATTAAACCATCTAAAATACTGGCAGAAATACCGAGCACATCATCGGTCGGGTGGTTCGGTTGTAAACGGGTAGAAAGATGGCCTTTTAAACCAATCGTGTTGCGAAACTGGGTGACCACTTCACATTTGCTGGCGACATAAATTAAATCTTGATTGCGCATAATTTTGCTGACAGCAGCTACCATTTCTGGAGTTAAACCTGATACTAAGGCTTTTAAACTTTGAGCAGTGGCTTCTTCTCCAAGTAACCAATTTCGAAAATCACCTACTGTAAAGTGTGAAATAGGGGCAAAGGCTGCCAGATCATGTTCATCAATAATTAGTCTTGTAATTTCATCAGTTTCGTAATCGACCACAACTTCATTTAAAAAGGTTTTAAGTGGTACATCGGCCAAAGTCATTTGTGCCGCAACATGTTCGGTTGCATCTCTGGCCGCTACACCTGCTAATTCATCACCTGAACGTAACGGCGTTGCTTTTGCCATCAAGGTCTTCAAGTCAGCAAAGTGATACTGTTGATTGGCGACAATATTGCGATAACTCATAGTTGAATCCTTTTTTATAGTTCTTGTTCTGCGGCTTTAATATTTGCAAACTCTTCTTCTGGTGTACCTTTAACTAAATGATAACGGCTATAGAATAAAAAGTAAGCAATAAATACGACATAAATAGCGGCAGCAATAAACCAAACTTTTGGGTTAACAACAAAGCCCGCAACTACAGCAGCGACTGCTAGAACTAAGGCAATACTTGAAGTAACGATTCCTCCAGGAGTTTTATAAGGACGAGGCATGTCGGGTTTAGATAGGCGTAGTTTGATGTGAGATAAAAGAATCAATACATAGGAAATGGTGGCACCAAAAACAGCGATTAAAATGAGTGAATCACCTTCTTTGGTGAGTGAAAGCAAGAACCCAATAATGCCCGGAATAATAATTGCGAGATAAGGGGCTTTATTTTTATTGGTTAAAGAGAGTGAAGTAGGTAAGTAACCAGCACGAGAGAGTGCAAAAATTTGACGCGAATAGGCATAGATAATTGAAAAGAAACTCGCGATTAAACCTGCTAAACCAACAAAGTTAACAAAAGTCGCAAGCCAAGTATTGGTGCCATACACTTTAACCAGAGCATCGACGAGGGGAGCGCCAGAGTTTTGTAAAGTACTTGCACCCGCTGCACCTGCACCTAAGAATAAAATGAGCATGGCAAAGGCTGTTAAGATGAGCATTGCTCCGATTAAACCGCGTGGCAGAGATTTGGCTGGATCTTTCGCTTCTTCGGCTGCTAATGGCACACCTTCAACTGCAAGGAAAAACCAGATTGCAAAGGGAACTGCGGCCCAGATGCCTAAATAGCCATGAGGTAGAAAACGACTTGCACCAGCTGCTGTGCCAACAGGAATATCTAACAGGTTTTGTGTATTAAAATGTGGAATCATTGCGACAATAAACACAACTAGAGCAACAGCTGCGACAAGTGTAATTGCGAACATAATTTTTAAGGCTTCGCCGGCACCTTTTAGATGTATGCCCATAAAAATGGCATAGCAGGCGAGGTAAATCATCCAGCCATTAATGCCAAATAAAGATTCGCAATAACCGCCAATAAACACGGCAATCGCCGCTGGTGCAATTGCGTATTCAATTAAAATGGCTGTTCCTGTTAAATAGCCCCCAAAAGGACCAAAGGCAGCACGTGCAAAACTATAACCGCCACCTGCTGTCGGCATCATGGTGGACATTTCTGACATAGAAAGACACAGGCACAGATACATGATTGCAGCAAGGGCAGTGGCAATAAACATACCACCCCAGCCGCCTTGGGCTATGCCGAAGTTCCAGCCAGCAAAATCACCTGATATCACATACGCTACGCCTAAACCAATCAGGAGTAACCAACCAACGGTACCTTGTTTAAGTTGGCGCTGAGCAAAATATTCTGCTGACGAGACTTCTGTCTTTGAGGAAATAATGGAAGCTGTTTCTGGTTGATTCATACAATACTCCTGCGAGTGGATTTGTATGAATTAATGCAAAAGCAATGCCTAAATGAAGCACCTCAGGGAGTAGATAGAACTTTTTTGTTCTAAATGATAAAAATTCAATCTTAACAATCGGGAATAAAGAAGCCAGTAATCTAAATTACTGGCTTCTTATATATTAATGGTCTTACTTCTTCTAGTGTTGATAGTTTGGTATCAACTTGGTGCGAAACTTAGAAGAAGCCCATTGGTTTAGTTGAATAACTCACCAACAAGTTTTTAGTTTGTTGATAATGATCTAGCATCATCTTATGGTTTTCACGACCAATACCTGACTTCTTGTAACCACCAAATGCAGCATGTGCAGGGTAGATGTTATAGCAGTTTGTCCAAACACGGCCAGCTTCAATAGCACGACCAGCACGATAAGAAATGTGAGCTGAACGTGACCATACACCTGCACCTAAACCATACATGGTGTCATTGGCAATTTTAATTGCATCGTCAAAGTCTTTGAATGTTGTCACAGCAAGTACAGGTCCAAAAATTTCTTCTTGGAAAACTTGCATACCATTGTGACCTTTAAAAATAGTCGGATCGACATAGTAACCATCGCCTACTTCTTTACGGCCGCTACCGCCAAGTAATAGCTCTGCACCTTCTTCACGACCAGTGTTAATACAACGTAAGATTTTCTCTTGTTGTTGCAAAGATGCTTGAGCACCAATCATGGTTTCAGTATCAAGTGGATGACCAGTTTTAATACGTTTTACACGCTCGACAGCCATCTCTAAGAACTGATCAGCAATGCTTTCTTGTACTAAAGCACGAGAAGGGCAAGTACATACTTCACCTTGGTTTAAGGCAAACATAGCAAAACCTTCAAGCGTTTTTTCTAAGAAGTCGTCTTCTTTATCCATGATATCTTCGAAGAAAAGGTTTGGTGACTTACCACCAAGTTCTAAAGTGACTGGAATAATATTTTCAGTCGCATATTGCATTACCATTTGTCCAGTTTGGGTTGAACCTGTGAATGCGATTTTTGCAATACGTGGGTTGGTAGCTAACGGGCGGCCGACTTCTGAACCGAAACCATTGACAATATTAAGTACACCCGGCGGCAAAATGTCTTGGATGAGTTCAGCCACCAACAAAATACCCACTGGAGTTTGTTCAGCTGGCTTAATCACAACACAGTTACCTGCTGCTAAAGCAGGTGCAAGTTTCCATGCTGCCATCAAAATTGGGAAGTTCCATGGAATAATTTGACCAACTACACCGAGTGGTTCATGGAAATGATAAGCAATGGTATCTTCGTCAATTTCAGAGATGCCACCTTCTTGAGCACGAATACATCCAGCGAAATAACGGAAATGGTCAATCGCAAGCGGAAGGTCAGCTGCTAAAGTTTCACGTACTGCTTTACCATTATCCCAAGTTTCGGCAACAGCAAGCATTTCAAGATTTGCTTCTAAACGATCAGCAATTTTTAAAAGTATATTTGAGCGTACCGTCGGTGATGCTTTATTCCATGTTGCTTTCGCTTTATGTGCTGCATCTAGAGCGAGTTCAATATCTTCGGCACTAGAGCGTGGAATACGTGTGAAAGCTTTTCCATCAACAGGAGATACATTGTCAAAATATGCACCCTTTAAAGGTGCCACCCATTCACCGCCAATAAAATTTTCGTATTGTGATTTAAATTGAACTTTTGAGCCTGGTTGATTTGGATCGATATAGCGCATATAAATATTCCTTTGCTTTTTAGGACTAAAGACTAACAAGAACCCTGTCAGTAGGTACTTTCGTACTTTGTATAATTAGGATATAAAGAAGAAGGTTGGAGAAAGGTTGGAATAGAAATGTGGATATATAAGGAATTTACAAATGTTCACAAAAAAGGATTTATTGCAGCAACGGACGTTGATTGATCAACTGCGCACGCAAAATAGTCTCTCTCCTCAGAACGCTGCCAAACTCGGCCAAAGTATTGCAAGCTCGTGGGAACGATCGGCTTCTGCCGCGATTCCTAAAGAGCGTTTTGCTGCTCCATTAGTCGAGAAAAAAACTGCTTCACAAAATGCTTTAGATATGGCTTTAAGCCAATGTGCCGATGACTTACGTCATATTGCAGAGCAATCTTCAATGGTAATTGCTGTCGGTGATATTGGCAGTACGATTATCTGGACGGCACCAAGTGCTCAAATGCAAAGTGCTGCTGAGCGTGTACATTTCGTACAAGGTGGTCAGTGGCGTGAAGAATTTGTGGGCACCAATGCCTTGGCTTTATCTTTAAAAACTCAACAATCAAGCTGTGTTTTTTCAAACGAACATTACATGGAGTCGATTCATGATTGGGTGTGTTATGCCGCGCCGATTATCGATCCATATTCAAAACAAACCCTTGGTGTCGTTGATTTATCAACCACTTGGAAGAACCATAATAGTTTAGGAATTCTGGCCGCTGAACGTTGTGCATCCATTATTCAGTCTGCTTTGTTAGAGCAGCAGCGCCAGCAATTACATATTCGTGCATTTTCGACACCGCAAGTTAAATTTAATGGCAAAAGTTTATTATTAACGCCGCGTCAAATTGAAATTTTAACCATATTGGCACTATGTCCACATGGTTTAACTTTAGAGCATCTTTATCAGGCGCTCTATGGCGAACGTAAAGTAAGCATGGGCACACTTAAAGCTGAAATGTCTCAACTACGAGATATTTTGGGTGGTTTACTTGGTTCTCGTCCATATCGTTTACTTGTACATGTAGAGGCCGATTTTTTACAAGCGGAACAAGCACTCGATGCAGGATATGCAGCCTCGGCTTTGCAGCTTTACACAGGTGTATTTCTGGCAAAAACTGAAAGTCCGTTTTTATGTGCATGGCGTGACTGCCTTGAATCACGCTTGAGCGATGCAATTTTTAAAACGCAAGAAACTGATTTATTACTTAAGCATTTAGCTCATTTCCCTGAAGCAATCGATGCGGTAGAGCGTCTTATGGAGTTAGTTCCGAGCGAACATCCTGCGCATCAATTGCTGATGAAATACCTTGACTCACCTAAGCTCAGTTAAGTGATTTTTTGATCCAGCCACTGAAACAATTGTTGATAGACTTGTTCTCGTACTGGCTGGGCCGAAAGGACTAGGTCATGCAACCCATTGTGAATAGACACAACAGAGACATCACCTTTGATTTTTTTACCAAATTTTTCAATGTCTTTAACGTCTAAAATTACATCGCTTTGAGTCGCATCTGCTCCCCATTTGCGCGGGTTTTTAGTTTGATGCGAATGCATAATCAGTGCGGGAACGTTTAGTTTAACCCCGCGGTGAATCTCTTTTTGTGCCGTATGAATCGCATGTACAAAGCTGAGTTGAACTGTAGGGGCAGAGGTTGGTTTCCAGTCAAGGTTAAACTCCCATTCACCTTTGAGCTGCTTGTGAAGACTGGTGGTGTACCATTTGTTGAGTTGGCTTGGGAATTTAACTTTTGGTAGATATTTTCCTACTCGACTGAGCATTGGAATACCAAATTTCTTTTCAACTAGACTTAAATTAAAGTCGTAAAACGGACTATTTGCCCATAGCGCTTTAATAAGAGGATGATCTGGATGATGGGCAGCATAAAGCGTTGCTGTCAAACCACCAGTTGAATGACCAGCGAATAAAACCTGAGTGTGTTGCTCTTCGCCAATAATCTGTAATGCTTGAGTAATTTCGGCGTTGTATTCATTTAAATCAAGCACATTATAGAAAATTTGATGAGGCAGCTTTGAGCGGCCATATTTTCTTAAATCAAGTGCATAGAAGTCATAACCATGAGCATTGAATTGCTCAGCCATTTCGGTTTGAAAGAAATAATCTAAAAAACCATGAATATATAGTACGGCTTTTTGAGTAGATTGAGCAGCTTTTTTACGCACTAAGGTGGCTACAACTTTCCCTTCATAATCATCAGGAAAACTAAGTGTGAGCTGTTCGTAGCCCGTGCCTAAAATATCTGGAACATAAGTTTGATTAGCTAAAGATGTATTCATTTTTATCGAGCTATTGTAATTAAGACATGCTGAGTATCCTTCAATGAAATGGGCGAATTGTCAATCAGGTTTAGAGAAGGTTGGAGTATAGGTTCTAAAAAAAGGGAATACCGCTGGAGCTAAGTATTCCCCAAAAAAGTAAGTCAACGGTCGGAGGGATTTGACTTACTAGAGGGATATGCCATTACATCAGTATTAAAGTGCTGCTTTGAAAATCTCCACAACTTGCGCATGATTTGCTTTACGAGGGTTGGTGAGCATACATGCATCTTTTTGAGCATTATCTGCCATCACTGCAAGGTCTTCAGTTTTTACACCAAGCTCGGTTAAACCAGATGGAATACCAATTGATGAAGACAGTTTACGAATGGCATCAATTGCAGCATAGGCAGCTTCTGTTACGGTGAGTCCGTGAGTTTTTACACCCATTAACTCTGCGATTTTTGCGTAGCGATCTGGGCAAGCAATTAAGTTAAATTCACAAACGTGTGGTAACAAGATTGCATTACATACGCCGTGAGGTAGGTTGTAGAAACCGCCTAACTGGTGCGCCATTGCGTGAACATAACCTAAAGATGCGTTGTTAAACGCCATGCCAGCCAAGTATTGTGCATAGCTCATTGCATCACGCGCTTCGATGTTTTCACCATTTGCGACCGCAGGTTGTAACCACTGGCTAATCATCGTAATCGCTTTTTCTGCACACGCATCAGTAATCGGGTTCGCCGCCGTAGAAACATATGCTTCAACTGCATGGGTTAATGCATCCATACCTGTTGCAGCGGTTAAACCAGCCGGTTTTGCAATCATGAGTTTCGGGTCATCGATCGCAATGAGTGGAGTACAACGCCAGTCGACAATTGCCATTTTTACGTGAGTATCGGTATTGGTGATAATACAGAAACGAGTCATTTCAGATGCCGTACCAGCTGTGGTGTTCACTGCAATCAATGGCGTCATCGGTACTTTGCTTTTATCAATGCCTTCGTAGTCACGAATATGGCCGCCACCCGCAGTGACTAAACCAATCCCTTTGGCACAGTCGTGAGATGAACCGCCACCTAGAGAGACAATAAAGTCACAGCCATTTTCATTATAGGCATCTACACCGTTATGAACATTAATATCGGTTGGGTTAGGTTCAGCACCTGGAAATATATGGCTTGCAACGCCTGCTTCAGTTAAATAGTTTGCGATAAGATCTGCAACACCAAATTTAAATAAGCCTTCATCGGTCACAATTAATGCTTTTTTTGCGCCGAGGTTTTGTGCCTTTGTACCAATTTCTTTAGCACATCCTGGTCCAAAGAGTGATACGCATGGAATATAAAAACCGTTTGTTTGATCTGCAATATTTTTAAAAGCCATGGAGTGATTCCTTCTTCCATAAATCCATTGTTTGTTATTACAGGTGAGCCTCACCATGGCCTTAGTATTGTGATGTGAAGTTTATTTTCCTACCTACCAAAAACCTACCAAATATTATTTTGTTTTTAATTATTGATTTATATGTGATTTTTAGAAAGTTTGGCACATTCATTTAATTTTTTCGGGAAAATCGTTAAGCTATGGGCTGTTGAAGATGTACATATGAGATTATGAAACAGGAAACTGCGCTTAAACTGCTTAAAGCAGGTGAAAATGTCTTTTTAACCGGTTCGGCTGGTGCAGGGAAAACCTATACACTTAATCAGTACATCCAATACCTCAAAGCACGTAAAGTGCCTGTGGCAATTACGGCGTCTACAGGTATTGCAGCAACACATATGAACGGTATGACCATTCATACATGGGCTGGCATTGGCATTAAAGATCTGTTAACTGACGACGATCTAAAACGCATGAAAGAGCGTAAATATCTCAAGGAACATCTTGAAAATGCGCAAGTTCTTGTGATTGATGAAATCTCAATGTTACACGCGAAACAGCTTAATCTGGTCAATCAAGTTCTAAAATATTTTAAAGAAAGCGACGAAGCATTCGGTGGTATTCAAGTCATTGTGGCTGGAGATTTCTTCCAGTTGCCGCCTGTAGGACGTAATGGTGAAGCCAATCGTGACAAGTTCTGCTTTATGTCAGATGCATGGGTCGAAGCCAAATTCCGCGTATGTTATTTAACAGAACAACACCGTCAAGATGATGAAATTCTGAATCAGATTTTAAACGCTATTCGCGCGCAAAATATTCAAGCAGATCATTTGCAAGCACTGCGTCAATCACGCTCGCATGATATTGGTGAGACCTTTACTCGTCTTTATACGCACAATATGGATGTTGACAATATCAATTATCAGCACCTAAATGAAATTGATAATGAAGGGCATCAATTCAATGCTGTTTTAGATGGTAATGAAAAGTTATTAGAAACTTTAAAATCTTCAGTGCGTGCGCCAGAAGAACTCACACTTAAAAAGCATGCCAAAGTCATGTTTGTAAAAAATAACTTTGATATGGGCTATATCAACGGAAGTTTGGGTGAAGTCATCGGCTTTGAGGAAGATGACGAAAATGGCTTACTGCCGAAAGTAAAACTGACTGATGGCACCACTTTACTGGTTGCCCCTGAAACTTGGTCAGTCGAAAACGAAGCAGGCAAAGTGATTGCAAGTTTTCAGCAAATCCCACTTCGTTTAGCGTGGGCGATTACTATTCATAAAAGCCAAGGTATGACTTTAGAAGCGGCTGAAATTAACCTCATGAATACCTTCGAGAAAGGTCAGGGTTATGTTGCATTGTCGCGCTTAAAATCTTTAACTGGTCTAAAATTATTAGGTATTAACGAGCAAGCTTTGAAGTTAGACAGTTTAGCTGTCAAAGCCGATCGCCGTTTCCAAGAACTTTCAAAAGAGGCCGAAGACAACTTTGCAGATGTAGATTTAACTGCTCAGCATAAAGCGTTTATTCGTCATTGTGGCGGTACCTTAAATGAAACCGAGATCTCTCGTAATGAGAAGAAACTCGCAAAAGGTGGCAAGCAAAATTACGCTACGGCAACTTTAGATGAGACACGTGTTTTGTTTGAAGAAGGCTATGAGATTGAAGACATCGCGCATGAACGTGGTTTAACCCCAGCGACAATTATTAATCACTTGGCTCGACTTCATAAAGAGCAAAAGCTAGATATTTCGATTGCTCATCCAGGTGAAGAAGTGGTCGAAGAAATTCGTAAAATTTATAAGAAGCTGAAAAAGCGCCAAAATCCAGATCATTTTTCTGATGATGGTTCGATCAAACTAAGACCAATTGTTGAAGCAACCAGTCCTCGAATGGGATATGATCAGGTCCGATTAGCTTTATTATTTATTGAGTAAAGTTTAATTAGCTTAATGACTTATTATATAAATTGAGGTGGCTATGCCGCACGTTATAGTTGATTATTCAGAAAATTTAACTGGATTAAACGCAAAACAATTACTTGAAGAAATTAATACCACATTGATTGATACAGAGCTATTTAGTCCAGAAGACATTAAAAGCCGTGCGCGTAAAGATGATGTTTTTCTCATTGGCTTAGGGGCTGATCAAGCCTATATTCATGTAAAAGCCTACATTTTGTCAGGAAGAATAGCTGAACAAAAACAACTTATGGGTGAGCAGTTATTAGCGGCACTCAGCAACAAAAAATATCTACAACCAGAGTTTAATAAAGAAATTCAATTGTGCGTTGAGCTTGTCGATATGCCAAGAGAAGATTATTTCAAGCAAGTTGTATAACACTAAAAAGCGCAATTTCGATCAAGAATAGCGATTAGCACTATGTAAAAGTAGTGCTATCGAATGAACAGACATCTACTTACTTTTAAAGTGAGTCTAGCGTGATACAGGCATAACCTAGATTATGCCAGTATCTCTAAAAGCTTAATATCTGCATATTGCTCAATCAAGTTGTCATCTAGCATGTGGATGTAATCCATAAAGATGGTGCTAAAACTTCCCATAGTTTGCGCTTGATTTGCAGCAAGTTTACCCGCAATCGCAAAATGAACATGAGCTGAAAGAGCAGCAATTGTTGGCGTCGTCACATCGCTATATGCTGCGATTAACGCACCTAAAGCGCAGCCTGTTGCTGTGATTTTGGGCTGTAAAGGGCTTCCGCCGTTCACTTGAATAACGGTGTCTAATTCTTTAGATAAAATATAATCTGACTCACCTGAAATAGCGATACAGTCCGCATGTGCTAATAGTGCATAAGCCTGTTGATAGGCTTGATCACTGCTTAAAGTACTATCTACACCTTTAGATTGAACTTGGTTGCCTGCAAGCGTACTAATTTCTGAGGCATTACCACGAATAACGCTTGGCTTGAACTGTAAAAGCTCGTCTGTCATTTGACTACGCCAAGCTAAAATTGGTCCATAGCCGACTGGATCAAGCACCCATGGAATGCCATTGAGCTGTGCAGTCTTGGCAGAGATTTGCATAGCTTGCATTTGCTCTGAGGTTGGCGTACCCAAGTTAATGCTCAAAGCTGATGAAATTTTAGTAAAACTTTCAGCTTCATAAGGATTATCAATCATGGCAGGTGAAGCACCAGAAGCAAGTAAGACATTGGCTGTATAGTTGGCCGCAACACTATTGGTAATGCATTGCACAAGAGGAGTTTTTGCCTGCATGTTTTGCCAAGCGTCAATTACCTGCTCAATCAAAGTCGATGCTGATGTCATATTATTATCCTTATTAAGCCAAAGTGATTATAGATTTAGTGAGTAAAATAATGATCTTGATGCTTACATCTTTGGCAGATTAAAGAAACATAATCTGCTGCATCATAATCAACACTTAAATCGTTTGAACCACAATGCATACAACGTTTAACTGAATAAAAGTTTAATCGAGGTTCAATTTTTCGCCATGCTTTCCAGACAGGTTGTACAAAGATCTGTTCGTCGTAGCCTAAGAAGCGGTTAAGTAAAATATAACTCATTTTACTGTAGGGAATATTGTGAGGACGAGGCAACATTGAGGTTTCCCACTTTTCAGCTAAGGCTCTCTCGCGATATTGCTCTAAGGTTTTCTTTAACAAATTGGTGTTAATAAATTTTTCATTACGCGGCTGTAGGGCTTTCTGTTTATAAAGATACTCAAGTGCGGTTTGAATTAAATAATAAATCTGCCCAATTGCCAATGAATCCATTAAACGATAACAAAAAGTTTGGAAATTAGAGCTTCCTGCAATTTGAATGCCCCAAGTTCGGCAATAGAACTGCATAAACTGAATAATCTCTTGATAGAGCACCTGAAAAAGTACGTCTTTTACTTCATCGGCACTACGAAACGGAATACCAAGACTTAAATTTTCATAAAACCAGTGGCGTAGTTGCTGAGCTACACTAAATAAACTTGGGTCACTATAACCGTCCAAGCGAATATTTAAATAAAAGCACTGAGGTTCATCAGCTTGATCTTGGGCGTTTAAAATTCCATCTTTATGGAGTTGCTTAATCAGATAGTTTTGAAAGATCCAGTTCGGGGTAATGGATTGATATTTAATTTGGTCCCAGTGAATGTATTCGTCATGAGCAACATCGTCTCGTGCATAGTCGTCGAGCAGGCTGAGTAAAAAAAGTTTATGCAAAAAACTGAGCTGTTCCAGACTACGTTGAGGTTGCTCTTTTGACTTAAACTGGCGTTGTTCTTGTAGGCGTGTTTGCTGTAAAAGCTTTTTTCGTTGTTTTGTGCATGTTTCACAATGGCAAGTCATTTTCGTGTCTTTAAAAACACGGTGCTGACAATGACTGCATTCATGAAACTGAATGTCTTGTTCAAATTGCTCGGCATCTACCCAGTACATTGAAGCTTGGCAGAGAGGACAATGGCTACTTTCATCTAGCTGTTTCTGTAGAATTTGTAAGACCATTTTGCTCCGAACGTTTAAAACTATCATGATTAACTTATTATACACAGCCGCATTGCCGATAGCTGAGATTGTCTTTTTGTTTGGTGCAAAAATAGAAAACCTAAAGTCTTTGTCTTAACTTTAGGTTTTCATAAGGGGTTAAAATTTAAAATTAAACAGGGCACGGCAAGCTCTCATCATTCTGTCCAAGCTTTTTGGCATTGATAAGTGCCTGCACTTTTTTACTTGGTAATTTTACTTTACCTAAAGCATCATAAGTATTAACGATAGAGGTCACCTCCTGAGCTGTAATAGAAATACCTTCCGCAGATAAAAATACTGCGATCACATGGTGGTCGAGTCCTGCTGCATCTAGATCATGAATTGCTTTGATATTTTCTAAACGATGAAAATGCGCTTTTAATTCCATACTGACACCTCTTGTTCTGATTGAAATATTTATATTGGTGTATTAGTGAAGGCAAGAACCATGCCCAAAATGTAAGCTGACTCTAAAAAATGTTAAAAGCTGAAGTTGTTTTATTTTTATTGTATAGATTGATTATATAAGCAACGATTATCGTAAATTTGGTCTAATCTGTGCTAATAAAAGACGATTCTAATTTGAAATGTATAAATGAAGTCCCATTAATTTTATAAAGGTAAATAAACACGGTATGTATGAATGTATATGATCAAGTTCATAAAATTCGTACTACGGTTTCCGAAAAGTATATAAGGAATAAAGATGAATATTGCGGCGCAGCCTCCAGTTCAGGCAGATCAAACAGTTTATTTAAAAGATTATCAAAAACCTTCATTCTTGGTTGAATCCATTAATCTTGATATTCAAGTATATGACGACAAAACAATTGTTGATTCAACATTAGTCATGAAGCGTCAAACTGCTGGAGACTTGGTGTTATTAGGTCGTGATCTTGAGTTGCAATCTATTCAGCTCAATGGTCAAGATATTACTCCTGCACAATATTCACTCGACAGTGAACAACTGGTGATCACTGATGCACCAGATGAAGTCATTTTACAAACTCAAGTCATTATTCACCCTGAAACCAACACTCAGCTTGAAGGTTTATATAAAGCAGATGAGTTGTTTGTAACCCAGAATGAACCTGAAGGCTTCCGTAAAATCACGTTCTATCCAGACCGTCCAGATGTACTTTCAGTCTTTACGACACGCGTAGAAGCAGACAAAAAATATCCAGTGTTACTTGCCAATGGTAATTTGCTTGAAACAGGTGAGGTAGGTGAAAACCGCCACTTTGCGATCTGGCAAGACCCGACTAAAAAACCAAGCTATTTGTTTGCTTGTGTCATTGGTGATTTAGCTGTTCTTAAAGATCACTATACGACTTCGGAAGGGCGTGATGTTGCTCTAGAAATCTATGCCATTGAGAAAGACATTCCAAAATGCCATATCGCGATGGAAGCATTAAAGCATTCAATGCGTTGGGATGAAGAACACTACGGCCGTGCGTATGACCTAGACAACTATATGATTGTTGCTGTTAGTCAGTTCAACATGGGTGCAATGGAAAATAAAGGTTTAAATATCTTTAATACTTCATGTGTGCTTGCCGATGAAGAATATACCACTGACGCAGCGATTATGCGTGTGCAGTCTGTGATTGCCCATGAATATTTCCATAACTGGACAGGAAACCGTATTACTTGCCGTGACTGGTTCCAACTGTGTTTAAAAGAAGGCTTAACGGTATTCCGTGACCAGTCTTTCTCGGAAGATTTACAATCTGCTGCGGTTCAACGTATTGATGATGTTGCGGTACTTAAATCGCATCAATTCCCTGAAGATGCAGGTCCATTGTCACATCCACCACGTCCAGACCATTTTGTCGAAATTAATAACTTCTATACAGCGACAGTCTATGAAAAAGGTGCGGAAATTAACCGCATGATGTCGACTTTGTTGGGTAAAGAAAAATACCGTAAGGGTACGGATGAATATTTCCACCGTCATGATGGCCAAGCCGTGACTGTAGAAGACTGGGTTGCTGCATTATCTGCAGGTTCAGGTGTCGATTTATCTGCATTCTTAACTTGGTACAACCAACCGGGTACGCCAAAGCTTGAAGCAAAAGGTGAGTACGAAGCAGCAGCACAAACATACCGTTTAAGCTTTAAACAAAGCCTAAAAGCACATCCTAAATATCCAAATTTAAAAGCTGTTCCAATTCCTGTTGCTTTAGCGCTTTTTAACGCTAAAACAGGTGAACAATATACATTGCACAGTGACAGCTTATTCGTAAATGATGTTAAAGATGGTGTGTACTTGTTTGATCAAGACGAAGCAACCATTGAATTCACAGGTATGACTGAACAGCCAGTTGTGTCGTTACTCCGTAATTTATCTGCGCCTGTAAATCTTGTATTTGACTATACCGATGCTGAATTAGCGTTCTTAATTCAACACGAAACCAACGGCTTTAACCAATGGCAAGCAACGCAAACCTTGCTTGAGCGTATTTTGCTAGAAGACCATTCTGCAGATGCGTACATTCAAGCTATTCAGAGCACTTTGCCTGAGTTGGTTGGCCGTGACCCACTTTTAGCATCACGTTTGTTTGATGTACCAAGTGAAGGTTATTTGGGTAGTCGTATTGATCAGAACTATGCACCAGCAGATATTCATGTAAAACGTGAAGCCTTGCTTAATCGTTTAGCACAAGAGTTGGGTTCATTCTGGAAAGATACTTATCTTACCCTTGACCCAGACTTGCAAAAAGAATTCTCGTTAGCCATGGGTGTTCGTGCATTAAAAAATATCATGTTGATGATGATGGCTCGTCAAGGCGATCAAAGTGCATTTGAATTAGCACATGTTCAATACCAAAACACAGGCAATATGTCTGAGCGTTTAGGTGCGTTACGTGTATTGGTTTGGCAAAATGCGCCTCAAGCTCAAGAAGCACTTGCTGATTTCTATGATCGCTTTAAAGATGAAGCCTTGTCTTTAGATCAATGGTTCATGATTCAAGCTGCAAACCCAAATGCCACTACAGAAACAATCGAGTACCTTACTCAACATCCAGACTATGATTTAACAACTCCAAATCGTATTCGTGCGGTAAGTGGTGGCTTGTCAAATAATCCTGAAAATACTTGGGGCTTTGGTGTAGCTCACTTTATTAACCTTGCAGAGTATCTAGACGAGAAAAACCCAATTTTAGGTTCACGCCTGTTACAGGTATTATCACGTTGGTATACGCTTGCAGAGCCTCAGCGTACTCAAGTACAACAAGCTTTACAAGCATTGCAGCCTAAAGTGAAATCGAAAAATGTTTCTGAAACTTTAAATAGCATGCTGAGCGTTTAATTATTTAAACTTACTAAATAAAGGTCTCTAAAGAGGCCTTTATTTTTTTATATCTCATAGCTCTTCAAGATTTAAAATAAATAAAACTATCCTTGTTATAGTTCATCTGTAGATCAAGTTTTATCATTTTATTTTTATATAAATTATAATCTCTAATAATTTTCTGAAGGTGCACTTTTAAGAAATAATGTAAAATGAAAATTAAAGAGATAAATAATATAAAAAATAAATTGGCTCTTGAAAATTATTTAATTTTTTAAAGTTAGCTAAATTTTGAAATATTTATTTAAATTTATCTTAATATTTTTTCTAGTGTTTTTATTAAAATTATTTAAATCAAATATTTATATTTTGTAAATATTGTTTTTTTGTATCCGTAAGATAGGTTTAAGTAAATTTGTTTTATTGATTAGAAATTAAAATAATAACGTGAACATGCATTTTATTTATTTTTATGTATTATGTTGGAAAGTAGGATAAAAAAATAAGCTTTAAAAGAGCAGTCAAATAAAAATGATTGTAAGAATAAGGGTTAAATTTTTTATATCTATTAATTCGACAATTTAGTTTAAAAGGTTTTGGCCATGAAAAAGACTTTTATTTATTTATCAGCAGTTGTTGCAGGAGTATTTTCTCTCAATGCGGCAAATGCAGCTACAGCAACAGGTACATTAACTGTTAGAGCAACAGTAACGAATAGTTGTGTATTGAATACCTCTGCAACTGGCACGACAACAAATGCCGTTTTAGATTTTGGCACTTTAAGTTCACTTGCTGGTAATGTTGATGCAGATACCACAACGACTGGTGGTACCTCAATTAAAGTCCTTTGTAATAATACTGTGCCATGGACTTTGTCATTTGATGGTGGTCAGAATGTTTTATCAACCCAACGTCGCATGATCGGCGGGGCGACTAGCAACGAATATATTCCTTACAACCTTTTCTCTGACACAGGACGTGCCACAGCAATTGGTATTGCAACGACAGCCTACAGTGGAACCGGAACGGGTAATGTTCAAACTGTAAATGTATATGGTCGTATTCCTGCAGGAACAACTTTACCAAGTGCAGGTAGCTATGTTGACAGTGTGACTGTAACGGTAACTTATTAATTTGCATAAATTAGAATTACGTTAGCCCTTTTGAAAGGGCTAATACATTAAAAAGTTATATTTGAGCAAATCATGAAAAAAAATATTTTTATTATTACGGGATTATTCTTATCTTTATCTAGCTCTATTAACGCCGCAACAATCCGTCTTTCACCTGTAAATGTAGAAATATTAAGTAATCAAAATGCTGCTTCAATTAGTTTATATAACCAGTCAAATGAAAGTGCTGATTTGCAGGTACGTGTATTTGAATGGAGACAAAATGCTGGTCAAGATCAGTTAATCCCTACGGATGAGATTGTAATTAGTCCACCATTTCTAAAACTACAACCTAGTGACTCTTATAACTTACGTGTAGTTAGAATTAACCCAGAACCTGTTTCTGGTGAAAAAACTTATCGTATTATTATTGATGAGTTACCCAAACCAATTGATAGCCGTAAAGCAGCTCAGGGAGTAAATGTATTACTTCGCTCATCATTACCTGTATTTGTCGTCAATAAAGATGCGATTACCAAACTGAGTTGGAAAATTGATGTTAACCAGAACACACCTTCTTTAAATATTAGCAATATAGGTAACCGACATGCGCTGTTAAATAGTCTAATGCTTGTTGATACAACTGCGAATAAAAGTTATCCGATTAAAGTAAATACTGTGAATGGTTATATTCTTGCGGAGAAGTCGAAAAGTTACTCGATTAGTAACTTTACCTATCAACCAAATCATAAATACAGCGTATCTCTAACAGTTAATGGTAAGAAAACCACACTTTAAGAGGCTTATATGAAATACATTATAGGTGTCTTATGTGTTGCGTATTTTCCTGCATATTCTTTTGCCGAACAGTTATTAGATCATACGAATACTGCAGTTCCCAGTGTTCCTAAATCTATAGGTAACGATAGTAGATATACACAAGTAGGAACGAATGAGCAGGAGCAAGATCTTAATTTCATCCAGCTATTTTTAAATATTTCGATTAACTCAAATGCTTCTGAAGATTTGGTTGCTGTAAAGCAATCTAAGGATGGAAAACTATATATTCGTTCTAGTGCCTTAAGAACTTTAAGAATAAAAATAGATGAACATATCCCAGATAACCAGTGGGTGTGTATTAATGATCTAAACGGAATCCAGTTTAAATATCTCGAAAATGAGCAGTCTCTAAACTTAAAAGTTCCGTCGAACATGTTAACGGGTTACTCAGTTGACTTAAGTGGTCAGCAGATCACTAGCCCGCGTTTGCTAAAGATGAAGCCCTTAAACGCGGCTATTCTGAACTACAGCCTGTATCAGACTATGACCAATGATGAGAACGTTTTCTCAGGTACGGCTGAGGGGATCTTTAATAGCTTAATCGGTAACTTCTCATCAGGGGTTTTATATAACGGTAGTAATGAAACTAGCTATAGCCATGAAAAATGGGTGCGCTTAGAAACTAAGTGGCAATATGTCGACCCTGAAAAGATCAGGATATATACCCTAGGGGACTTTATTCCCAATAGCCCAGATTGGGGAAGCAGTGTCCGTCTTGCCGGTTTTCAGTGGTCGAGTGCTTATAGCCAACGCGGGGATATTGTCACCTCGGCACTCCCGCAATTTTCTGGCTCGGCAGCATTGCCTTCAACCCTAGATTTATATGTCAATCAACAAAAGATTTATTCAGGGTTAGTCCCATCTGGTCCATTTGATATTAAACAGCTTCCATTTATTTCAGGAAATGAAGTCACACTTGTGACTACCGATGCAACTGGAAAGCAGAGCATTACCAAAAAGCCGTACTATTTTTCATCGAAGATTCTGGCAAAAGGCATTAATGAGTTTTCAGTAGATGTGGGGGTTCCACGTTATAACTATGGACTCTATTCAAATGATTATGACGATGCCACTTTTGCCTCAAGTGCGATTCGATACGGCTACAGTAACTCACTGACCTTAAGCGGTGGAGCAGAAGCTTCAACAGATGGCCTGTCGAATCTCGGCACAGGATTTGCCAAGAATGTTTTGGGGATTGGCATGATCAATGCCGACATTGCAGCGAGCCAGTATAAAGATGAAAACGGCTATTCTGCCTTGTTGGGTTTAGAAGGGCGCATTAGTAAAAATATTTCATTTAACACCAGTTACCGTAAAGTACTTGATAACTATTTTGACCTAGCCCGTGTATCTCAAGTGAGATATTTAAAAGATAACCAGATCAATGCCGAGTCACAGAACTACCTGAACTACAGCGCACTGGCAGATGAGATTTTTAGGGCAGGGATTAATTATAACTTTTATGCAGGCTATGGGGTTTATCTGGGCTATAACCAGATTAAATATAGCGATAACTCCTATAAATTACTGTCTACCAATTTAAGTGGAAGTCTGGACAAGAACTGGGGTTTTTATGCATCAGCATATAAAGATTATGAAAACCACAAGGACTATGGAGTTTACTTTGCGCTGAGATATACACCGTCCAGTAAAGTGAATGCGATCACGAGTGTATCTAGTGACAGCGGTAGCCTACGGTATCGCCAAGAAATATTCGGTTTGTCAGAACCACAAATTGGTTCATTTGGCTGGGGTGGTTATGTTGAGCGAGATCAGGATGCCAATGAAAACAATGCATCGGTCTATGCGTCTTACCGTGCCCGAGCAGCTTACCTGACGGGACACTATAACCGATTTGGGGATAACGACCAGGTTGCACTTTCGGCGACGGGTTCATTGGTTGCGGCAGCGGGACGTATCTTTGCGGCCAATGAAATTGGAGACGGCTATGCGGTCGTAACCAATGCAGGGCCACAAAGCCAAATTTTAAATGGTGGTGTTAATTTAGGTGCGACCGATAAGTCTGGCCGATTCTTAATTGCAAATTTAAGACCCTACATGTCTCATCATATCTACCTAGACACATCATATTTACCTTTAGAGTGGGAAGTTAGCTCTACGAATCAGACAGCGTTTGTGGGTTACCGTCAAGGAACTTTGGTTGACTTCGGTGCTCATCAGGTTATTTCAGGGTTGATGAAAATAATTCACCGTTAATGCCGGGTTATGCCGTTCGAATTAATGGTCAGCAAGATGGGATGGTTGGGTATGACGGTGAAGTATTTATTCCAAACCTGTTAAAACAAAACAAACTTGAAGTTGATCTTCTAGATCATGGCTCATGCCAAGTTGATTTTGCGTATGAAAATAAGCAATACAGTGCTAAAAAATTGGGGCCTTATGTATGTCGATAAATATTGCTAGCTTTAACCAGCCGACAACTTTTAAAGGTCTTTCATTTATCCTGAAATATTTTTTGGGAATGAGCTTGCTATGCCTGATCTTTACATTTTTTAACTCTGCCTATGCAACTTGCACACCTACAGGGACAACTTCTGGTACATACACATACACTGCCGCAACAATTAACAATGATGCAGTTCTGACATACACGGGAACAATACGTTGTTATGGGGGACGTACAACACCAGAAATTTCAGGTTATATGTGTATGAAAACCGTCTTTACTGGAACAACGAGTAATAATAATAATGTTTCATTACCTTACACCGTCACAGCAACTGTAGGTGGAGCAGGGTCTTCTACCACTAATCAAAATTCGAATATCTGGTATGGTCCAGTAAGAACAGTCGCTTCAAATAATGTTATTAGTTTCTCTGTAAATATAAAAGTACCAGCCCGTACAGGGTCGCTCATGGCATACCCTAAAGGAACCTATACGGGTACGGTTCAGCTATTTTGGGACATGCAAGCAAGCTCTAGCACTGTGTGTGAGGGGGATAGTGGTGGAGGTTGGGACTCGGGTAATACCACTATAACTGCTAATTATGTTGTGCCAAGTTTGTGTCAAATAGATTCAACATCAAATGTCGATTTTGGAAATATTAATGATATTGGTGAGACTGCTCGTGATTATACAGCTCAAGGAGTGGTAAATACGACCTGTAATAATGGACTGCCATATAGTATTTATTTGGGGGATGGGAATAACCGTATTGCTGGTGGCTTTAGGCAGATGACAAATGGTAGTGGTCAATACATCCCGTATCAGTTATATCAGAACTCGAATTATAGCGCGGTATGGGATACTACTGGTGGTGTAAGCGCAGTTGGAGGTTCTGGAGGTGTTTCTAAAACAGGTTCGGGCAATTCTCAGGGTACAAATGTCTATGGAAAAATTCCGCAAGGTACCACTATTTCAACAGCTCCGGGTAATTACTCAGATGCGATAGTTGTTACAGTAACTTATTAAGAATTTATTGGAATTTTATGTTGAGTATATTTTTAGGATTTGAGTTGAACACTTAGCATTTAAAAAGTGGTCTATAAATTTGGTGTTTAATTGTTCTAATTTAAAAGAAGCAGCTAGGTTTTTAAAAAGTAGGGGTAATAAGTGGTTAGCGGTAATGTTGTTTCAAGATGAGTAAAAACAGAAAAAGACAAATTAAAAAAATAAGAAAAAACATCTGATAAATATATACCTTATGAATATTAAATGTATTTTTACACAAGTTAACAGATTGTACAAATTAAATTACAGTTCTCTTTTCTTTATTTATTCTTTCTTATCAATAAAAAATACTTATAGAGACCAGCCGATTCTCAATAATTTAATGATTTGTATTGGAAAACAAAGTGTTAAAATTGAAAGGCTGAGATGCTCTGATATGTTTAATTGTATTTTATTCGGTGAATCTACGAATCGAAATTTGTGGATGCTTAGTATTACTAAAGACAAATGGCTACATGCGTGACAGCTATCCCGAATTTTAACCTCATGAAAATACAAAGGTTTATAAATTGTTTCAACCACTTACTATCCAAACTCGACTTGGTGGATTCTACTTTTTCTACTATTCCATTGTGGGTACATTCATGCCTTATTGGAATTTATATCTTCAAGATCAGCGATTTAATTATCAAGAAATTGGTGTTTTATCATCAATTGCGATTGTAACTCGTTTTTTTGCGCCTTTAGTTTGGGGGTGGATTGCTGATAAATCTGGTAGGCGGATGTTGCTTGTTCGGATAGCAACTTGGATGGAATCTTGTATATGGTTGGCTATTTTTATAGTGCCAAATACTTTTCAATCAGTTGCTTTGCTTATGCTTATTTTTAGTTTCTTTCAAAATGCGATTTTAGCTCAATTTGAGGGAGTGACTTTATTTTGGTTGGGTGATCAAAAAGCTAAACTTTACGGCAAAATTCGTAAGTGGGGATCGGTTGGGTTTATTGTTGGGGTATTCACTATTGGGGCTATTTTAGAAATAGTGCATATTTCAATGCTCCCAATTTTACTATTAATTATCGCGTCGCTAGCGTTTATTTGGTCTTTTACAATCCGAGAACCTGATAGTGCGCCTACTTCCCAAAAACATTTAGAACCTTTACTTCCTGTTCTTAAGCGCCCAACAGTGGCTGCATTTTTTGCAATTGAATTTATTCTACTTTTTTCACATGCGCCTTTTTATAGTTTTTATAGTAATTTTCTGAAATCTTTGAATTTCAGTACGACTGAAATTGGATTTTTATGGGCCATGGGCGTTTTTGCTGAAATTTTTATGTTTTCAATTGCCTCAAAGATTTTTCAACGTTTTTCGTGGCGCAGTTTAGTGATAGTGTGTCTGCTAGTGACGAGCATACGTTGGATGCTAGTTGCAGTATTTTCACATTATTTTATTGGTCAACTTTTTGCGCAGTGCTTACATGCCTTTAGTTTTGGTTTATTTCACTTGATCGCAATGAGAGTTATTTTTCAAAACTTTTCTGCTGGACAGCAAGGGCGTGGACAAGCACTTTATAGTACCATGTGGGGGTTAGGTGTAGCTTTCGGTAGTGTTCTGGCTGGGCATTTCTGGAAAATTCTTTCTGGTGAACTCATCTTTATGTGTGCCAGCGTGGTTGTGCTCTTAGGTTTGTGCTTTGTAAAGTGGCTTCCGAAACAAGTCGATTCTTCAACTACCTAAGCTTGAGATCATGCAAAACAAAGAATTTATATTGAAAAAAGCAAGTAAATATAAAATTGTTTGATGACTTGTTGTGACACGTTACAGTTGAAAAATATTGTTTTTATATGGTTATGGAGCAGTGATTTTGTCAAAAAATATGCTAACTTAACTTCATGCGTTTAATGATTAATAAATCTATGAAAAATATTTATATTATTGGATTATTGTGGGCTTGTTCTGGTTTGGCTGTGGCAGAAACGGCTACTCAACAGCCAGCTGAACAACCCGTTCGGACCGCAAGTAATCCTAATGCTATACGTATTGTTACGCGCCCTGAAATTATGGGATTATGGGGAATGGAAATTCCAAATAATAAGAAATGTGTGGAATATTATAACTTTCGTAGTAGTAATGATGTAGTGATCAAAAGCGGTCAGGAATGGTCTTATGGTATTTATGAATATCAACCATCTGATGACCCTAAAGAGCAGCTAGCCGCTTTAGTAATGCAAATTAAATTTGACAATAATAAAGTAGATTGTTCTGGTCAGAAACAAGACCAAACAGGTGATGTCTCACAGTATTTTGTACAATGGAAAAACGACCATACAATCAATTTCTGTTCAACAGCTAAAGGTGAGCAGTGCTTTGCGACTTTACGTCGGGTATTACCATAAAATTATAGATATAAAAAAAGCCTCTTATTTAAGAGGCTTTTTTTATTATGCAGTTTCAGCTTTCTTTTCTTCGACTTGCTTTAACAAGTGTTTTTCAAGATAATGGATATCCATTGCTTGAGAGCAGAAGCTCTTATCTTGCAAAATAAGATCTTTATGTAGAGGAATATTTGTTTTAATTCCCGTAAGGATCATTTCATCTAGCGCTTGACGCATACGAGCAATTGAAGTTTCACGGTCTTTACCATGAGAAATCAGTTTAGCAATCATAGAGTCATAGTAAGGTGGAATGCTGTATTCTGGGTAGATATGAGAATCTAAACGAATACCAGCACCGCCTGGTGCGTAGAAACTTTCAATTTTACCTGGTGAAGGTAAGAAGGTTGTTGGATCTTCTGCATTGATACGGCATTCAATTGCATGTCCTTGAACTTTGATATCTTCTTGTTGAAGCTCTAGTCCTAGGCCACCAGCAATGCGTAACTGTTGTTCAATAATATCGACACCGGTAACCATTTCAGTTACAGGGTGCTCTACCTGAACACGAGTATTCATTTCAATGAAGAAGAATTCACCGTCTTCAAATAAGAATTCAAACGTACCAGCACCACGATACTGCATCAACTGACATGCATGAACACAAGCTTCTAAAATATCAGCTCGAGCTTGCTCTGGTAGGTTTGGTGCAGGTGCTTCTTCTAGTACTTTTTGATGGCGACGTTGTAATGAACAGTCACGGTCATATAAATGAATTGCATGACCATTACCATCACCAAGAACTTGAACCTCGACATGGCGAGGTTTTTGTAAGAAGCGTTCCATGTAAACGGTATCATCACCGAACCACATTTCTGCATCGCGCTGCGCTGCTTGAACTGATTCAAGTAGTGTATCTACACGCTCAACAATACGCATACCACGACCACCACCACCAGAAGCCGCTTTAACAATAAGCGGGAAGCCGATTTCTTTCGCTTCTGCCAAGGCATTGTGGATGGTTACTGCATGGTCGCAACCTGGTACAGTAGGTACGCCAGCTTTTTTCATGGCAACAATCGCAGAAACTTTATTCCCCATAAGGCGGATATGTTCTGGACGTGGACCAATAAAAGTAAAGCCTGAACTTTCTACAATTTCAGCAAACTCAGCATTTTCTGAAAGGAAACCATAACCCGGGTGAATAGCATCAGCACCGGTAATTTCTGCAGCAGTAATAATTGCCGGGATATTTAAATAGCTATCACTACTTGCGCCCGGACCAATACATACTGCTTCATCAACAAAACGTAAATGCATCAAATCCTTGTCGGCATCTGAATAGATACCAACAGTCTTGATTCCTAATGTTTTACAAGCCCGGGTAATACGTAAAGCGATTTCACCACGGTTTGCAATTAAAACTTTTTGCAACATAGACGTCCCCGGGGTAATTACGCGCGATAACGGAATAAAGGTTGACCGAATTGGATAACTTCACCATTTTTCACTAAAATTTCTTCAATCACGCCGCTTTGAGTTGCTTCAATTGGGTTCATGATTTTCATTGCTTCAATAATACCCAAAGTTTCACCAGCAGATACTGTTTGGCCTACTTTAACAAATGGTGCTTCACCTGGGCTTGGAGCAGCGTAGAACACGCCAACCATTGGAGAAGTTTCAACTGCTCCACGCGGTGTTTTTGCAACTGGTGCTTCTGCAACAGGAGCAGCCGGAAGTGCTACACCAGCCGCAGCAACGACAGGATTGCGACGAGTTAAAGCGATTGATTGATCACCTTCTTTAACTTCGATCGCTTGCAAGTCAGACTCAATCATTAAATCGATGAGTTTCTTAATTTTGCGGATATCCATGGGCGACTATTCCTAAACTAGTTTGGGTTAGATGGTTGAATTTTTTCAATAGCGTAATCGAGTGCAAAGCGATAGCCTTTTGCACCTAAACCACAAATCACGCCAATTGCTTTATCAGATAAATAAGAATGATGTCTGAATGCCTCTCTTGCATGGACATTAGACAAATGAACTTCAATGAATGGAATCGCAACGCCAAGTAGGGCATCACGTAGAGCAACTGAAGTGTGGGTGAGGGCAGCAGGGTTAATAATGATAAGTTTTACGCCTTCAGTTTGTGCCTGATGAATACGATCAACAATGGCACCTTCCCAGTTGCTTTGAAAAGTATCTAATGTGAGTGAAGCTTGTTGAGCTTGGCTAATAAGTTGTTGGTTAATATCATCTAAGGTAAGATGACCATATACTTCTGGTTCGCGTTTTCCCAGCAAATTCAAATTCGGTCCATGAATCACCAAAATGGTCGAACTCATTCAGATTGCTCCAGCTCTAAAGTTGCAAATATTCTTTGCAAGATGTCTGCAAAGTTTGCTTATTATGGCATATGTTTCTACAATTTTTTTATAATTTGTTTTCATCGTCGCAGAAAGGGTATACCAAATTCGGCTTATATATTGTAAATTTTGCGATGATTTAGCAATGTTAAAAAATGACAAAATTTCAAGTAATTTAATGGAGCTTATTTTAAACTGAATTGACAAAAACAGTTCATGTATTTTGTGTAACGGCTATAGAGTTCTCTCCAATCACTAATAGCTCATTCCATCGAGTTAGATAATTTTTTGAACGGTGGCATTGTTTCATGTGCCAAGATGGATTGCGGGAATGATAACCGACTTGTAAATAGTGACTACCGAATCGGTTACGAACTGTGCTGAGGGTTTGCATTAATTGTTGTCTTTGCTGAATCAACTCAAGAGGTTGCCATAAATCATCAATGTGATGTTGACGAGGATGCAAACCACAAAATAAAACTCCAATCTTTATATATTTTTTATTTTCTTTATATAAAACATCTATTTGCTGCATGGCTGCTTTTGTTAATATGCATAAATCATCTGTTGCATAATTTAAGCCTATCGCTTGAGAAGATGCTTTTTTATAAGGTGGTTTATCTATTTTTTCATAAAGCATGACTTGAACGCAGGCACAGAGCTGTTCTTGTTTCATTAAACGGCGATGAGCTCGGTTAAGATGAAAAATAAGTGCTTGCTTAATAATTTCAATGCTGGACAAAGCTTGAGCAAAACTACGTGATGCTAAAATTCGTTTGGTGACAATTGCAGGATCGTCGAGTTGAATACAGGATTGGCCTTTTAGCTCACGAATGGTACGTGCCATAACCACAGAAAAAGCTTTTGCTAGATGATGCTCATTGGCAAAAGTTAAGTCTAAGCATGAATAAATCTCATAGCTACCTAATTGTTTGACTAATTGATAGCCAATTCCCCAGACTTCTTTGACTGGAGTGTGTTGCATGAGGTCTTCAAGAAGCAGAGGATCTAAAGTAGTGAAATTACAAATTCTATTAAAGCTTCTAATTTTTTTAGCATAGTGATTGGCTAATTTTGCTTGAGTTTTTGAATATCCGATGCCAATACAACAGGGTAAGCTTAACCATTCTTCTAAGGTTTCTACGACTTTGACACAATAAGAATGAATATCTAGAGATTGAAGGTAAGGGGTAAGGCGAATAAAACATTCATCTATAGAATAAGCTTCTAAATCATCGGGCGAGAAAAACTCACCAAGAACTGAAAAAAAGCGACGTGACATTTCAGCATACAAAGTGTAGTTGCTTGAATAGACGTGTACACCTGCTTGAAGAGCTTCTTGTTCGATTTGATACCATGGAACCCCCATTTTGATACCCATATTTTTTGCTTCTTCACTACGTGATACAACACATCCGTCGTTATTAGAAAGTACTACGACTGGTAGGCCAATAAGTTTGGGATTAAATAGTCGCTCACAACTCACATAGCAGTTATTAATGTCTACGAGCGCGTAAATTTCGCGGTGTGAGATTTCCATTATGATTTGCCCCATTAAGAATATTGGTAAAACTACATATTGATATTGTTTTCATAAACACAGTGGGAGGAAGTGTTGGATGAAAAAGTTGCATCTTGAATATGTAACAAAATCAAGTTAACAAAATTTTTAGCAGAATACTAGGGTGGTTCTGTGGGTTTAACTTAGGTTAACCATGGAAAAAATAGATAAGGATTTAATATTTTTAATAAAAAAAAGGAGACCGTATTGATCTCCTTTTTGTGACACATTCAATGTCAGTTTTTGATTACCATTTATGGCTATAAGAAACTTTCAGCGTTGCACCATTTGCTACTAAATGGCTAGTGTTATTACCAGATCTTAATAATTGGCTATAGAGAGGGTAGTACTTGCGGTTAAACATGTTCTCTAAACCAATCGTCACAGTGTCTTTTTTGTTAAGCGCAAAGCTACTGATTAAATCTGCTGTTGTATAAGTTTTTACATCATAGCGGCCAAAACTGTTTACACCGTTTAAGCGGTAGTCTTCTGAACCGAAGTAAGTAGCTTGTAGACGATTCGTCCAAGTTTCAGTTGGACTATAAGAAACGTAAGCTGTGAGTTTTAATGGTGGAATACGGAAGCCTGTCATGTCTTGTTCTGTACCGTTTTGCGGTTTTTCACGGCCTTTCATCCAAGTAACGCTACCACCAGTTCCCCAAACATTGGAATCGTCAAGATAGTCAAAAGTTGCTTCAACACCAGTGACTTTCTCTTTCGTTCTAGTCATATCCAAACTATTACTTACTGGTTGCACAGCGCCAAGGTCAGAAGTAGAGTGGAATACAGCTAAACTTGAAGAGAAGTTATTGAAGTTTCCTTTCCAGCCTAACTCATAGTTATCAACTTTTACAGGTTCTAAGAATGACGAACCAAGGTTAAAACCTGTGCTGGCATTGCGAATGACTACACCGACATCAGGCAACTGGAAACCTTGGTTGAATGATGCATAAATCGAGTGTTGATCATTTGGAGAGAAAGTCACATTAGCATTGTATAACCATGCATCAGCTTTTACTTTTCCGCCCTCAACGGTGTAAGGGTTAGGCTTACCTAATTGTGATAATGGAACAAAGCTATCAATTTGGGCATAGCTGTCTTCATAACGCGTACCAGCTTCTGCTGACCATTGGTCATTAAAGCGGTGTTTTAACTGTACAAAGCCACCCAAACTTTGCGTGGTAAGTTCAGGTAAATAAATAAGTTTGCCAATTTTTACAAACTCTAAGCCACCAGATTGATCATAAATATCAGGATCGAAAATATCTAAAGGCATTTCGCTTTTTTCGCGGCTAAAGTCACCACCCCAAACTAGGGATGTATCACCTAAAAACTCAAGCGGTGTGGTCACAGTTAAGCGGCTACCGAGTACGTTATTTTCTTGATAAACCTGATCCACTTGTCCACCACGTGGGCTGACTTTACCTGGAGCAACACGTGCGTCAAATGGTGAAAAACGGGTAAAGAAGTCACGGTAATAAATTTGAGCATCAACTTTATTGCCAAAAAAGTCTTTATGGTTATAGGTTAAATTGTAAATCTGGTTTTCGTTTTTAGTCTGGTCTTTAAGCTTTAAGCCTTTAATTGCTTTCGCTGGTACAGTTCCAGCAGGAGCATTTTTTACACTTGGGTCAGATGCATAATCTGAGTCTTGCTCGGCATTATAATAGTTTGCAGCGAATTGTAGGTATTGGTTGTCATCAATATGATAACCAAGTTTACCACCTACGCTGTAAGCATCGGCATCATATAAATCGCCTTGACTTGGTTCTGGTGCAACACGGTCACCACTTGCATCGTACGGGCTACCAATACGCTGATAACCAAAGTCGAGCGCATAGTCAAAAGCGTTAAAGCTGCCTGTGAAATATTGGTGAATATCGCCACTTAAAGCATTAGAACGGAAATTTGTTAAAGGTGTTTGAAGTCCAACAACTGTTTTTGCTGTAGGTTCACCACCAGCCGCTTTCGTGGTAATTGAAATAATACCACCTGCAGCGCCACCACCATAAATTGCGTTACTGCCGCGAATCACTTCGATGTTGGCAATGCTTTCAGGGTCAATTGCTGAAAGTCCGCGTGATGTGTCACGTGTGAGGTTCATTGGAACGCCATCGACCAAGATGAGAGCATTACGACCACGTAAAGTTTGACCATAATCGGTAATGGTTCGGCTTGAGTCTGATAGGCCCGGTACGGCTTTTGCTAAAACAGTTGCAATACTGCCAGATGAACCATTTCTTAAAAGTTCAATTTGTTTTTCATCTAGTTTGGTGACTTGCTTGGCAGAAGTGGAAAGTTCATCTGCACGTGAAGCGGTAATTGTAATTGTAGGAAGTGCCTCAGGCTTTTTTTCAACATCTGTTGTTTCAGAGGCTGATGCTGCAAAGGCCGAGTTTGAGAGAAAGATGGCCCCACCAAGTGAAAGGAGTGGAATGATATTTTTTACTTCAGACTTCCTGGTAAAAAGTTTGTGACTTTTTATCTTATTTCCCATTGTCTCGCCCTGAGAGTGATTTTAAATTTGTCGAATTATAAGTGAGAATGATTGTAATTCACAATATCGTTGTTGGACAAAAAATAATAAAATTTATTTTTATTAATTGTTGTGTAGAGGAAGGTGCACCCATCGCTCTACACAACTGAAAATTTACGAGATTTCTTTATAAGAATTCAAATGATTTTGATGAGCACGACGAATAATGCTGCGGTCATCACCGAGTACAAAAAGCTGAACGGATTGTTGTTTCCATGCCGCAATATCTTCAGGTTGTCGGGGAATAGCACAGAAATGCTTTTGACTATTTTTAGTCTTAGCATACATCTCTTGAACTTTTTCTTTCACTTTTGGATGGCTAGATTGCCATGGCATTCCCATAGATTGAGAAAGGTCGGCAGCACCTTCCAGAATAATATCAACGCCTTCAACTTTTAATATTTCATCTAGTTGTTCTAGTCCTTCCAAACTTTCAATCATGGCAACGACAACCGTTTCGTTTGCTGCGTGTTGAACAAAACTAGCTAAATCATCTATGCCATATCGATTTAACCTTGTCGAGTTGAGACCTCTTTGCCCAAGAGGCATATAGTGACAATAGTTCACGGCTTCTTGTGCTTGCTGAGCATTTTCTATACGCGGAAAAACAATACCCGTTACCCCTGCATCGAGCAGAGGTAGAACTAAATGGTTGGCGTTTAACGGCACCCTGACAAAGACATCAAGACTCATGGCTCTAGCGGCTAAAATCATGGTCTCGACTTGAGACGTACTAAATAAAGTATGTTCCAAGTCGATAATAATAAAGTTGTAACCCGCAAGTGCCATTTGCTCGATATTAATTGGAGAAGCTACGGAACAAAAGATTCCGTAGAGCGTCTCGCCATTTGCTATTCGTTTCTTAAAAGAAATCGAATACTTATTCATATTCAATTTCCTTAATCAGGCTGAGCGGGTTTGGCGTGGTTTGTACTCTTAAGCGAATTTCTGGAAGGAAACGGCGGCTTGCGAGTTGTTCAATATCGATGGTGTCATCTGTAAAGTTAAACAATTCATATCGCTCGGCAAACTCTGGGTGAGCTTCTTTATGCTGATTAATAATGGTTCTTAACATGGTCCAGAATTTGATTTCATCGAAGTCATAATGTTCATTTAAGAAAATCGCTAACTCAGCCAGATTTACAAACCAAAGCGCATCTTGAGTAAAGTCTCTTAACTCATTTGGAGAGTGGGTTTCCAAGAACGAGTTCGGGTTAATCTTGGCGTGCTCTTTTGGCGCATCTTGTAAGTTGGGTAAAAGGCTCGGCTCACGTAAAAGATGACGACTAAAACGAATTCCATCATGGAAATCTTTCAAAGCTGCTTTAACGGGTAAGCCATTTTTATGAATTAGTACCATGTTTTGTGCATGTGATTCTAAAGCGAGGCCGTGACACCACAAAATATGCATGATTGGTAAATAAGCATTGCTGAGTAATTTTTCTAACCAGAACTCAATACCATACTCTTGGATCCACTCATCGATTAGTGGTTTTTGGTCCGTATCAACTTGCATTAGACCCGTTACAGGCGTTGCTGATTCGCCTTCTTTTAAGTAGCTGTAAATACTTTCGCGCCAAATGCAAGCCAGTGCGCCGTATTGAACAGGTAGCGCAATTTGCTGGTTCACTGAAAGACCGCCGATCTCTCTTAAAATAACAGGCTTACGCTGTTTTTCTAAAATATGGTCTTGTTCAACAATGTTATAAAGCCAGTCACTCATTTTTGCCGCATTTTGAACGGTATGCGGTGCCAATACACGAGAGGTAGAAGTATTGACCAAGTTCATTGCCAATTTAAGAGAAAGCGCCGAGATATCACTAATATTTGATAAGGTTCGAATGGACTGTTGCGGTAAATAAGTCGGACCTTCAATATCTAACGGGATGATCAGTTGGTTGCTAATAGCATCTTGATAATATAATTCAATAATTTTATCCCACTGCCACGGGTGAATTGGGGTGAGGATATAATCTTTAAAATCTATATTTTGCTCTTTCAATTGATCGTTAATGGCTTGTAGATCTTTTTCTGAAAAATGCTGTTTATAAAGCTGCTCTAAGTTAATGGTTTCACTTAAAACTAGTTTGCATAAACTGTTATGAGTCGCCACCCATTGAACCGTAAAACCTTCAGAAAGCTCTGGTGCGTATTTTTTATTTTCTTTTAAATCGAAGCCGATACGAGACTTAAAACTTGGGTGATATAAATGTGCATTGGTAATCCGCGCTTCTTGTTCTAGGTAAGGCAAGGTTCTTAAAGGTTGGGCAGGAACTTGGCTCAAAGTCTGCGCATGTTTAACGTAAGTTAAATTGAGTTCATCATTAAAGTTTTGCCATTTAACTGGGTCAGCTTCAATAATATTTTTTAGATCGGCAAGTAATGTTTTTAAGTTAGGGCGAGTTTCAGTGCCTAAAGTAATATCAGAGCGGACTAAGCTTGAAGGATCTAACTTAATTCGTTTAAAACTAAAATGTCGTTTGGCCGCGCAGGTATAAAAAACGGTATCGGAAATATAGAACTTGATTTGACCTTTAGAAAACTCGTATTTAAAAGTATTTTCAAAAATGAGTGCTTCTAATAATTGGCCCATCACGCGATTTTCCGCGAGGGTTTTATAATTGGTTTGTTGTGTTGGTTGAAGAGGGCAAAGTGCTTCTGCGCCGCGATATTTATAAATAGGGTTTTCAACTTCAATCCAGATAGGATTGCCACCACTGTGGTAGAGCGTATTTAACATATTTGCCTTGATTGGTAATGTGAGTGAATTAATTAATAAATCGCGATATTGCTGGCCTTTGGCGCTAAAATTTTCTTGCGTGAGCGTAAGGCGTGTAGCTTGCCAAAGCTCAGATTCTTCAATGGCCGTAACTCGTGCAATTGCACTGATGAGATGAGCAATGTGATTGATCACAAGGTAATATTTTAAAAAGGTCCACGCATCTTTCTGAGAGAACCAAACGGTACTATCTTCAGAAATAGATGAGTCGTCTTTTATCATTTCTGGAACAATGCTAATGCCTTCCATGTCTCGAAGAATAAGGCGATGTGGATAGCCGTTTTTAAATTCCATTAAACTATTTTGCATGTGCGCTTCTACGCTAATGCCTTTATTTGCAAACAACTCAATTAATGGAATCAGTGAAACTTTAACGTACTGTTTCCACCAGAAAGTAATGAAGTCTTTCGCGTCTTTCGATTGTAGATTTTGATTCGGTGCCGCTTGCTGAATAAAGCTTAAAAGTGGGATTTCATGGTTTTCATTTTCTTCAACCAAGCCGCCCAGCATTCGGGTATTTTCTAATACATCAGTAGTGAGCCCAGCTCTATAGAGGATGCCAAATGAACTTTCAATCTCTGGAATTTTGACTGTTTTTGCCTCTAACTCCGGCAGAATCACAAGGTCTGGATATTGCTCATTAATCTTGTGATTAATAATAATTTTGCTCGCATCAATCGCGCGTTCCATTTCATCCATTGGGTTATTACGAATGAAACTGGTAATTCGTACATCAATTGATAGCTTTAAGAATAGATTTGATTGAGGCAACCATACTGTACGAACGGATGAGGTCGGCCATACGGTTTGACCTAAAGCTCCCAGATAGATCACGTCTTGGCTATCTAAATGTTTCTTTAAAGATGGATGTTGAAGTAAGAAATTAGCTTGCCACGGATGGGTTGGCATTAGCTCGTAATTTGCTAAGTTTTCTTGTAAACGTTCTTTTGCAGTTTTTAAAACTTCATCTTCAATACGATGAGAAAGCTGTTCTTCACTTACAAGCTTTTGGATTAAAGAAGAATGGATTGCAAAGTAATGAAGTTGGAAACTTGCGCCTAACTCAGGGCTATATTTTTTCATGTCTTCTTTAGAGAAACCTAAATTGGCTTTAGAGGTCACATGAAAAGGGTGCCCATATAACATGCCTTGTTCCGTAGCCTGAAAACCGCTTAACGCTTTAGTTGCTGTTTGGGAAGGCTTATTTTCTAAAAAGAATTTTGTATTTTCGATACTATTGGCAATATCGGAGTACAGGTTCTTATTTTGGTTTTTATCTTTAAATAGACTATTCAACTCATCTGTAATCAGTTTCACTAACTGTTTAGGGTTGGTGAGTGAGTCAAATGTATTGTCGTTTAAGTTTTGCAGGACAAAACCACGTTGATATCGGTGATAACCCGTAGTTGAAAGATGCTGAACTGCACCATAAACAATCGTGTTAGACGCATTAAACGTATAAGCAAAATACAGTGTGTCTGGTTGCTCAGCATATAGGGTGAATAAAGGAGAATCTTGAGCTGGGATAATGTGCTTTTCAAGATTTACTTTGAGTTCACGAAAGAAAGTATTCAGGTACTGTTCGAAAAGTTTATAAGACCATGCATCGGTTGTAATAATTGAGTTCATTCTTGTGCCTCTTCTAAAATTGTATCCATTAAGAATCTGTTCAAAATCACCACTAATCCCGCACCGATAAAAAATAGTGAGGTGCAGATTAATGCAGCTGTAATATTGAAAAATGAGTAGGTGAGCGTGATCGTGATTGGGCCAATAAGTTGTCCTAAGACAAAGGCACTGTTAGAAATACCAATCACTTTTCCTTGGCTTTGAGCGCCGGCTTTTAGAGAAATTGTGTGCAAGATCGAAGGAATAAGGGCTGCAAAGCAGAAGCCTTGTATGAGTCGTAATACAAGAATCAGCCAGAGATTAGAAACCCAGATCAATGCGAAAATCGTGATGCCGCAAATTAAGGATGCGTAAATGAAGTTATTAAAAGAATCTCCTTTATCATCATTTCTTTTTCCCCAATAGGTTGCAGCAATAAATGCTGCTCCCCATGAAAGCGCATGAATTGTTCCCGTTAAACTCGCAGCAGATAACGATGAGTGAGTGCTTTGGCTTATTTCACTAATGTATAAAACAAAGCATGACACCAAACCAAAGCCGCCCGCTTGAACCAAAATGCCGGCGCTTAACCATGAAAAAATCGTTCTATCAAAGAAAGCTGGAAGCTTAGATTTCTCTTTGGTTTTTGTGGTTTCGGTTTTAACGGGATTGGTTAATACAAATGACGCAATCACAATGAGTGTCATCACAACAAATGCTGTCGCGTTGAGTAATACTTCAACCCGCCATTGATCCATAAATATCCCGCCGAGCACGGGACCACATAGGCAAGCTAGCGCAACACTACTTTGTAGTTGCCCAAAAGCGGCACCACGTTGTTGTTCATTAGAAAGATATGAAACATAGGCATTTAAAATTACGGAAAGACCGCAAAAACCGAGTAAAACTCGCGCGAAAATAAATAGGTATAAATGCTGGGCGCTCGCCATGAGCAGTATTGAAATACAGAAACCAGCCAGAGAAAGTAACAAGGCTTTTTTATGGCCGAATGTGTCGGATAGGTGGCCAACAATCGGTGCGGTAAATAAGCTGCCAATAGCTGGAGCCGCGAGTGCCAAACCTGCCCAGATAGTGGGAGCACTCATATGTGCCGTCAGTTTTTCCATATAGAGCGGCATGATCGGAATAAGCACCATGAGCCCGAAAGTAGAAAAAAACTGACAGAGCAAAATAATGAAATGATCTAGGCGAGATGAGCGCATGATTTAGATATCCATGGTCTCATAGCTAGAAACAGATAAGCTCTGATAAGGGTTTGGCGTACTTCCGATTTTACTTGGCATACCTGTTGAGTCGCTTTCTTGCGCAAGTAAAGGCGTAAGTAGCTGTTTGAATGGCCAAGTCGTATTGTCAAAAAGATAGGTTTGAATTTGCGATTTTGTTTGTTCTGAAATGGGTTGGGTTTCTACAAAATCTTGAATAATGTCTTGAACCATCTCCCAAAAATCGCTTTCTGTACGATCCGTATACTTCAAGGTAGCTAAAGCAATCGGGTAGAGGTTAATTTGAATTCCTAGGGTAATGAAGTAATTAAATAAGTCTTCATTTTTAGTAAAGATAAGATTGTTCGGTGTGCTCGTATCGATGGTATAAATCGGAGGTGTAAAACCATTTTCTTCAATGGCTGTGGTACATATTCTTAAGGTATCGTGGTCACGCAAAACAAAGCATTTAAACTTATTATTTTCATAACACACCATAGTGTTTTGCCCGTGGCATTCAGGCATGATTCCTTTTGCCCAAAGCGTTAAGAATGTTTGAATAAAATGAACACTTAAGTCTTTTAGTAATGACCATTTGTCACCTTCAACGCCTAAAGTTTCCCAAGGGTCGACATACGTACAGCTTAAAGCTGACATGGTGATTGGTGTAACGTTTTTATCTTGGCAAAAGTCGGGTAAATGTCTGACTTGGCAGCCAATCACCCCTAAATTTTTTACAATCGGCTCTTGTTTACCTAGCACCCACCAATGCGTTTCATTACTTAAAAAGAGACGATTTTTTAATAAAGCAGTTTCATTAATGACGTCATTTAAAAAATCATAAGCCGTATGACCATTCATTAAATAACGACCTGGCATGGAGCGGATTGCACCTAATGTTTTGGCATTGGTTGAAAGTTTTAAATGCAGAGTCGGGTTTGTGTTGTGAATAAGAGTTCTTAAAGAAGAAGTCGGTAAACCAATTGTGGTGACATGGTTTAGGTCAATACCGTCGTACTTATTTTCTTCAAACTTTAAATAGCGATGTTGCGTCTCTAACAAAGGCAGGGCTAAGTAATCATCTGAAAGCTGAGCCATTTTGTCAGCAATAAGACTTTCCTCAACTTCTGATAACAGAAGCTCTTTGTGAGGAATCGACTTCATATTATTAATCACGTCATCTTTCTTAAATGCCCACCAGTACACCTCAATTTCTTTTTGAGTTGTGAGTGGTGCAAGTTCACCTTTTGAGTGAGCGAACGGATGAAATGGACGATCAGCTACCAACGATAGCAATTCACTAGTAATCAAAGGCGAAGAAAATGAAAGTGCTGACTGCAAAATTTGAGGAATTCTTTCAGCCGTTACTAAGTTATCTAGCCAATAATTAATCGCTTTTTGATGGTGTGGTGACGGCCACCAAGTTGCTTGGGTTAAATAGTTAAAAACTTCAGAAATAGAAATTTTAGAAGTTGTATTGCTCAACACGTTATGAAGAAAAACTTCGGGTTGGGTAACATAGAAAGGATTTACACCATCTACTTTTAAACAGCTGAAATAGAGTTCCAACTCATCATTGAGAGTAATTGCCAGATAAGGCTTTTTATAGGAAATATAATCTTTAAAATCTCCATAATTCTCCATGTAGAGTGCGTCTATCGTTTTTTGTAGTTGTGCTGTGTAAATCCGATCTAACATTTTAGTTATTCCTATTCTTATAAAAGCGGTAGAACCGTGCCAACGTTTTGTTCTTGTGCAGCATTGAAGAACCATTTAGCGCAGACAATGTCATCAATCGCCATGCCCATTGGGTTGAGCAAAATGATTTCATCTTCGTGTTCGCGGCCGTTTTTATGACCAATAATGATGTCGCCAAGTTCAGCATGTAGTTTTTCACGGCTGAATAAGCCATCTTCAACCAGTACATTGATGACTTTCTTTTCTCGGTTTGATTGGTCCCAGTCATCTACAATCACTTTGTCGACTTTTAAGAAGACTTCAGGCTCGATATCCATAATTGAAATATTTGAAACAAAGCAGCCTTTTTTAAGCCACTCAAATGGAATGTAAGGTTTATCTGAGACTGTGCAGGTAATGAGGACATCAGCTTGCTGAATCGCAGACTTAGCACTGTCATGAATTTCAATTTCTAGATGTGGATATTCTGATAAAAACAACGCTTTGAGTTTTTCAGCTGCTTCAGGGTTTACATCAAATAAATGTACTTTTTTCACTTGAGCATATTGTTCAAGCACAGTTTTAATCTGCATTTGAGCAATTGGACCGCAGCCAATTACAGTAATGTCTGAAAAGTCTTTTTTTGCTAGATATTTAATCGAAACACCAGTAATTGCCGCAGTTCGCATGGCACTGATGAGGCTGCCTTCCATCACCGCAACTGGATAATTTGTTTCTGAGTCATTTAAAACAATCAGTGCGCTGGCACGCGGAATATTGAATTTTTTAGGGTTATGTTGTCTTGAACCAATCCATTTGATTCCAGCAATCGGGTCGTTGCCGCCTAAATAACAAGGCATTGCGATAATACGGTCGGCAATATGGTCTGCACCTTGCCAGCGAAGATAAGGTTTTAAAGGTTGAACAAACTGTTTATTTGCATGCAGAGTTAAACCTTCAGTAATCGCTTCAATAAATGAATTACTATGATTTGCGCCAAGATTTAATAAATCTGATTGACTTAAGTAGCGAAGGGTAGCCAAATTGCTCATGAATATTTCCTAAGGAGAAGGTTAAACAGCATTTTGTAAAGTAAGGTTTTCTTGACGTCGTACGTTTCGATTGAAGTGACGCTTCTTGATCATTTCGAACCATTCATCTTCATAAACCAGATCGAGATAACGATCGCCACGATCGGGCAACAGTGTTAAGACGCACGATCCATCAGGAATGGTTGGAATCAGTTTTTTGATGGCTGAAATTGATGAGCCACTTGAACCGCCAGCAAAGATTCCTTCGTGTTCAAGAAGTTCTCTGCAACCGAGTGCCGACTCATAGTCATCTACATAAATGACATCATCAATTTCATCGGGGGAGAGTAGCGGTGGGACTGTACTTGCACCAATCCCAGGAATTTCGCGTGGACCAGATGTGCCACCGAACAACACAGAGCCGACGATATCGACTGCGATCACTTTTAATTCTGGAAATCTTTCTTTAAGGCGACGAGATACGCCCATAATCGTGCCAGAGGTACTTGCCCCAATCACGAGGTAATCAATCTTGCGATCAATTTGATTTAGGATTTCTTCTGCTTCTCCAAAATAATGGCTTTTCCAGTTATTTGGGTTTGCATACTGATTAATCCAAACAGCATTTGGAAGCTGTTGGCAGAGTCGTTTTACAGTGTCAATTCTGGTTTTTAAATAACCGCCGTTTTGATCTTTTTCAGAGACCATTTCGATATTGGCCTTGTAGAGCTTCAACATTTGTAAGTTTGCTGAGGCAATTTTCGGGTCAATAACGGCAGTAAATTTTAATCCATATATTTTGCAGGCCATTGCAAGCGCAATCGCTAAGTTCCCTGATGAACTTTCAACAATATGACTATCTTTATTAATCACTCCAGATTTCAGGCCTTCCTGTAGCATGAATAATGACGGACGGTCTTTAATACTTCCTCCTGGGTTTAACAATTCCATTTTCGCAATCACTGAGATCGATTGATGCGTGAATAGCCTTGATAATTGTAGTAGTGGCGTTTTACCTATGCAGTCGAGAATATTTTCATGGATCATGGTAGATCTTCTCAGGTTTTTATGTGGTGTGAATGATAATGATTATTAATTTAATTATTATTACCATTTGTTCCATGATTGTTGCGGTTTGTAACTAAAAACAGGAGGGACTTAGAGGATTTTTCACTAATTTTTTTTATCTAATTATTTGAATCGTAATATTTAAGTTTTACAAAAGAATTAATAAATAAATCTTTTTAAATATAATGATATAGGCAATAAATTACTTTAGAGCTAAAAAAATTAATTTAATTAAGACAGAGGCGAGAAATTATTTTGAAGAAATAAAATGAAATTTATGACCTCACCCGCGTAATTGATGCATCACTATTCTGTAGTGAGTATGGGTAGATTTAAGGCTTAAAGAAGGGATAAATATTTAAAGACTGACTTAAGATGCTTTGAATAATGAACTGAAATTGATCAAGTGGCAGTTATTGATATGAAAATGACTGAAAATGATACGCTTAGATAGATATGATCATTTCCATAAGCGCTATATTTTCAATGGATCAGTTGAGCCTAGAAAATATAGTAATGCGTGTTTCGCATTTTGTCTTATGGGTCTTTCAAGCTGTCTTTGTCATAAAAGACAGCTTTTTTTTATGGCGATTTAATAAGTAGAAAAGTTATGAACGATAGTGTTGTTTAGCTTGTTCATAAGCCTCAAGATTAATGCATTGAGCACCCAAGCTTGTGATTTGTGCTTGGTCGAGTTGAAGTTCATCCCATTTTTGCATTTGCTCGAGCAGCCAATAAAAGTCTTCTACTTTTGGAAGTGCACTTTCTTTTACTAAATGACGGACAATATCCTGAATCATATAGTATTTGTCGACATGTACTTCTTCTGAACAATGGAAGCGCACAATTCCAAACTCGACCAATAATTTTAAAATTGGAGCAAAATCGTCTAACTCACTCAATTCTTGCTGGGCTTTCATAATTGCCGTGATGAGTGCGACCAGTGTTTGTGGATGCTGTTCAGCCCATTCTTGAGTTACGGCTAAAACCTTATCAGCCACAGGTGGAATAATGTTTTGACTTGAGCAAATCATTTTACTTAAGCCTAAAAGCTCGCCTTGAGTATTCCATGGTTCTCCGACGCAAAAACCATCAATCACATGTTTGTCTAATGCTTCTACCATATAAGGTGGCGGTAATGTTTTAAGCTGGATAGATTGTGCAAGTTCAGGGTTTGCTAAGGCGAGCCACTCTCTTAAACAATAATGATGAATAGAATGCTTAAATACATGCGCTAAAGAAATGGAGTGACCTTGTTCGAGATAATCTGCCACTTTTTGCGCTGTTACTTGAGCCGTATCATTTTTTTGAATTGCAAGTTGATGAGTAAGTTTTTGACTTAAGCTAATGAAAGCACGATTTTCACTTAAAACGAGTGATGTTTGTAGTGGCGTGCCAATTTGATCTGTGCCGACAGCCGCCGCAGGTAACATTGCAGATAAGCAATGCGCTGCATCTAATAGACCAAAAGCAAGACGGTCTCGAAGACTTGCCCAAGATGCTTCTTTAACTAAAGTGACGTCTAAACCGACTTCCTCAAAGAAGCCTCTTTGTTTTGCCCAAAGCAATGCAAGACAATCAAGCAAAGGAATATAGCCGAGTTGTAATTGAGTCTTTTCTAATGTGCTCATTTATTCATCCTTTAGTTGATTGTTGAGTAATTTTTGGGCATCAAGTAACCGCCGTGCCATTTCTCCAATCGTTATACGGTGACTCATGGCATTTTTTCTGAGAAGTTGGAAAGCTGTATCTTCAGGCAGACCGTGGAGTTGCATGAGTAACACTTTGGCCTTTTCAACATCTTTACGGTCAGCCAGTTTGGTTTGAGCCTCTTTTAAGTCACCTTCGAGTTTTTTGTGTTTTTTATATTGCTCAATCGAGATTTCTAAAATGGTATGTAAACGGGCAGGGTCTATGCCATCTACAATATAAGCCGTTACTCCCGCATCGATGGCTTGTTTGATGGTGTCTTTATCTGAATTTTTAGTGAACAGGACAGTCGGTAGGTCATAGCTACTCACACAACTTTCAATAATGTCACGATGAGGATGATCCATATCGAGCAAGATCACATCGGCTTGTAAATGCTCGAGACGAAAAATATTTAAATGGTCCAAAGTAAGACAAGCGACCACTTCAAAATCATTTTCAAGCAGACTTTTTCTTATATAGTCTGCTCGCGCATGATCATCATCAATAAGGGCTATTTTGAGTTTTGGCATAAGTTCAGAAAATCAGGCTAAGAAAATGCGCCAATTCGACGCGTTTTTTGTTATCAGGTTTTAAGCAAGATTAGTGCCATCCAAAACTAAACAAAAAATCCAGTTTAAGTGGCATTTCAGCGAGCTAAACAATGAATGTGGTCAGTCTTGGTGCAAAAATACGATTCATTTTGTGGCAAGACATATTTTTATCTTAAGCATTTAAGTGTACAGCGATGGGGCAAATAGAATAAGACATTATTTTTATAAGATAGCTGGCGAAATTATATCTATATGAAATTAAAAATAAAAAATTTTTAAATTAAATTTATATAAGGATTGGCATGCAAAATGCTTACTTAATTACAGGTCGAAGACGACCATAAGTTTTAAAGACGGCCAACGATGTCCGTTCTGATCGAATTTGTGAGTGCAACTGTGCACACAAAGAATTTACGTTCAGTCGGAGTGAAGGCCATGTCTTTATTTTTATTGCATAAAAAAGTTACATCTGAATTATCTAATTTTTCAGTTCCAGCGATGCGAGCCTTCTCTATGAGGGGGCTCGCTTTTTTTATTTCTTTTTATGACTTTGCTGTGCACTGGGTGTCATTAACGAGTGGGAAAAATAGATTCCAAGCAGCTACATGCTTTGTGAGATTGATTCGCTTCTCGGTAGAACACAAGGCAAAAAAACAACGTCTATTTGAGAACGCAATAACGCAGCTTAAAAGCAACGTGATTTGAGGAGAAACACTATGAAATTGGTAATGATTGGTCATGGTATGGTGGGCCACAAATTCATCGAAGCCATTTTAGAAAAAGCAGATGATGAACTGGAAATCACGATTCTCGCGGAAGAACCTCGTATCGCCTATGACCGTGTACATTTGACAGAATATTTTTCTGGGAAATCAGCAAAAGATTTATCTTTAGCACGTTTTGACTTTGCTGATGCTCATGGCATTGACTTACGTCTAAATACAAAAGCAACTGCAATTGATACAGCTGCACAAACAGTCACAACCAATCATGGTGATGTCATCAGCTATGACAAATTGGTGTTGGCAACTGGTTCGTATGCATTCGTTCCACCAATTCCGGGTAATGACCGTGAAAACTGCTTCGTTTACCGTACGATTGAAGACTTAGACGCGATTCGTGCAGCGAGTCTTAATGCAAAAACAGGTGTAGTCATTGGTGGTGGTTTACTTGGACTTGAAGCTGCAAAAGCTTTACGTGATTTAGATCTAGAAACGCACGTTGTTGAGTTTGCGCCACGTTTAATGGCAGTTCAAATTGATGATTTGGGCGGTAAAGTTTTACGCCGTAAAATTGAAGACCTTGGTGTAAAAGTTCATACACAAAAAGCGACACAATCTATCGAATGTGGCAACAGCACTACACATGTAATGAAATTTGCAGATGGTAGCGAGCTTGAAGCAGATGTCATTTTATTCTCTGCGGGGATCCGTCCACGTGATGAGCTCGCACGCAATAGTGGTCTGGCGATTGGTGAGCGTGGCGGTATCGTCATTAATGATTATTGCCAAACTTCAGATAACAATATTTATGCCATTGGTGAATGTGCGCTTTGGCAAAATAAAATTTATGGTTTGGTTGCACCGGGCTATGACATGGCGCGTATTGCAGCAAAACACATTTTAGATGAAGAGTGTAATTGCTTCGCCGGTGCAGACATGAGCACCAAGTTGAAGTTGATGGGTGTGGACGTTGCTTCTGTAGGTGATGCACATGCCATGACTCCGGGTGCATTAAGCTATTTCTATGCAGATGAGCATGCGCTGGTTTATAAAAAGATTGTTGTAAATGCAGATAAAACCAAATTGCTGGGCGCAGTTTTGGTGGGCGATGCCAAAGAATACAATGACCTTTTACAAATGATGTTAAACGGTCTAGCTTTACCGGAAGTACCTGAAAGCTTGATTATGCCTGGCTTTGAACAATCAGCAGGTAAGTCTGGTGGTAGCGGTGTAGATTTACTTCCAGACAGCGCGACCATTTGTTCGTGTAACAACGTATCAAAAGCAGACATCTGCCAAGCAATTAGCGATGGTTCGACCTCTTTAGGTGCATTAAAGAAATGCACCAAAGCAGCAACAGCATGTGGTGGCTGTGCACCATTAGTGACACAAGTGTTGAAGTCAGAGTTGCAACGTCAAGGTGTGACTGTAAATAACCACATTTGCGAACACTTCCCGTACTCGCGTCAAGAGTTGTATCACTTGGTTCGTGTCAATGAAATTAAGACATTCGATGATTTGATTCATCAACATGGTCATGGTTTAGGTTGTGATATCTGTAAACCTGCTGCCGCAAATATTTTGGCATCTTGCTGGAACGATTTCGTACTTGAGCCAAGTCATGCAGGCTTACAAGACAGTAATGACTACTATTTGGGGAACATCCAAAAAGACGGTTCTTACTCGGTTGTACCGCGTATGGCAGGTGGTGAGGTGACTCCAGATGGTTTAATCGCGATTGGTCAAATTGCAAAGAAATATAACCTGTACACCAAAATTACTGGCGGTCAACGCGTTGACATGTTTGGTGCTCAAGTTCATGAACTTCCATTCATTTGGGAAGAGCTGAATGCTGCGGGCTTCGAGTCTGGTCATGCTTACGGTAAATCATTGCGTACCGTGAAATCTTGTGTAGGTAGCACATGGTGCCGTTACGGGGTAGACAACTCAGTTGGTTTAGCGATTGAGCTTGAAAACCGCTACAAAGGTTTACGTTCACCGCATAAATTAAAAATGGCAGTGTCTGGCTGTACTCGTGAGTGTGCGGAAGCGCAAGGTAAAGACGTTGGTATTATCGCTACCGAAAAAGGTTGGAACCTTTATGTCTGTGGTAACGGTGGTATGAAACCACGTCATGCAGAGTTACTTGCATCTGACCTTGATAAAGCAACACTGATCCGTTACATCGACCGTTTCTATATGTTCTACATCCAAACCGCAGACCGTTTACAACGTACGAGTGTATGGCGCGACAACATGGAAGGCGGCTTAGATTACCTTAAATCTGTAGTGGTGGATGATTCACTTGGTTTGGCTGCCGAGCTTGAGCGCCGTATGGAACACATTATTGGCACATATCAAGACGAATGGCGTACTGCGGTGGAAAATCCTGAAGTTCGCAAACGCTTCCAAACGTATATCAACGCAGGAGCAAATGAACAGGCCGATCCACACATTCAATTTACAACTGAACGTGGTCAAATTCGCCCATTAACTGAAGCTGAACGTTCAGAAGACCGTATTCCAATGGTTGAAGCATAAAGGAGAGTTTCTATGAATATTGTACAAGACAAAAATATGCTTCCTGATGATCAATGGATTGATGTGTGTGCACTCGATGATTTAACCCCAAACACTGGTGCAGGAGCGCTAGTGGGCGGACAAGCGGTAGCAATTTTTCGTGTAGGACATGAAAAACGTGTTTACGTGCTGAGTAATAAAGATCCGTTTAGCCAAGCGAATGTGATGAGCCGTGGGATTATTGGTGATTTACAAGGCGAACGCGTCGTTGCATCTCCAATCTATAAACAACATTTTAGTTTGGCAACGGGCCGTTGTTTAGAAGATAAAGACCAAAAATTGGCGGTTTACCCGAGCAAAATTGTTGATGGTCGTGTTTGGGTCAATGCGGTACCGCAAAAAACTTATATTACCAATACAGGTGTATCACAAGACAAACTTAAACTGGTGCTGATCGGGAATGGCTTGGCGGGTATGCGTTGTCTGGAAGATTTACTAGATATGGCACCAGACCGTTATGAAGTTACGGTGATTGGTGAAGAACCTTGGGGTAACTATAACCGCATTATGTTATCTCCGGTTTTATCGGGTGAAAAAACTATTGAAGACATTATGTTGCATCCACCAAAGTGGTATGACGATAAAGGCATTAAATTTATTGCCGGTGATAAAGCCGTAAAAATTGATCGTCCACGTAAAGTGGTTTACACCGAAAAAGGCCAGACAGTTGATTATGATCGTTTGATCCTGGCAACAGGTTCGGCACCATTTATTCCACCAGTTCAAGGTGTTGACTTAAAGGGGGTGTTAACTTTCCGCGATATTTATGACGTCAACACCATGATTGAATACTGCGATTCAAAAACCAATGCAGTGGTGATTGGTGGCGGTTTACTCGGTTTAGAAGCGGCGTATGGTTTAAAACAACGCGGTATGAATGTCACAGTATTGCATTTGATGGACCGTATTATGGAACGTCAACTTGATGGTCGTGCGAGCCAGTTATTACGTCATAGTATTGAACAAAAAGGCATTCAAATCATTACCGAAGCCAATACCGAAGCGTTAATTGGTGATGAAAATGGGCATGTGAAGCAAATCCGTTTGAAAGATGGCACGGTCTTAGATGCAGACCTTGTGGTGTTCGCCGTGGGCATTCGTCCAAATATTGCTTTGGCACAAAGTGCTGGTTTACGTTGCAATCGCGGTGTATTGGTGAATGACACCATGCAAACATTTGACCCAAGTATTTACGCGGTGGGTGAGTGTATTGAACACCGTGGTCAAACTTTTGGTTTGGTTGAGCCACTATGGGGGCAAGCTTTTATTTGCGCGACCCATTTAGCAGAGCACGGCAGCTTAACTTTTAAAGCACCAACTGTGCCGACTCAGTTAAAAGTCAGTGGTGTCGATGTATTCTCGGCTGGTAATTTTGAGCCGAAAGATGATTATGAAGACATTATCCTGAACGATGAAAAACGCCAGATTTATAAGCGTATTATCATTCAAAGCGATCGGGTAATCGGTGCAGTACTGTTTGGTGATACTGAAGATGGCATGTGGTATGCAGAGTTAATTGCAGACCAAACACCTGTTTCTTCATTTAGAAATAAACTGCTATTTGGTCGAGATTTTGCATTAAAAAATGCAGGCTAAATAGGGAAAGGAGCAGTTATGAGTAGTATTCCAAGCGTTGAAGTCGATAGCTCCGATCATGTTGCAAAAAACACTAAAACAACATGTCCATATTGTGGTGTAGGTTGTGGTGTTAGCGTAAACGTCCAACAAAAATCTCAAGGACCTGTGGTGCAAGTTGAGGGGGATGCTGAGCATCCTTCCAACTTTGGACGCTTATGTATTAAAGGTAGCCGTCTTGCGGATACTTTAGGGTTAGAAACACGTGTTTTACAACCAATGATGGGGCGCAAAGCTGATCGAGTGGTAACGACATGGGATGCGGCAATCAATAAAATTGCTGATAAATTCCAATCTTGTATCGATCAATATGGTCGTGACAGCATTGCATTTTATGTTTCAGGTCAGCTTTTGACTGAAGACTATTATGTGGTGAATAAGTTTGTAAAAGGCTATTTGGGTACTGCAAATATTGATACCAACTCACGCCTTTGCATGTCATCTGCGGTGGCAGGTCACAAACGGAGTTTCGGTGAAGATATTGTGCCTGCGAGTTATGAAGATTTTGAACATGCAGATATGGTGGTATTGGTCGGATCTAATACTGCATGGTGCCATCCGGTGCTGTATCAGCGGATTATGCAGGCTAAAAGCCAAAATCCGGATATGTTTGTGGTGGTAATTGACCCACGTTTTACCAGTACCTGTGAACAAGCGGATTTACATTTACCGATTTTACCGGGCCAAGATGTCGCATTGTTTAACGGTCTATTCCAATATCTATATCAAAATGGTCATGCCGATCAGGCATTTGTAGAGGCTTATACCGAAGGCCTGCAAGATGTTTTGGCAAGCAGCCACCCAGAAGCCGATATTGAATATGTGGCAAAACGTAGTGGTATTTCCTTAGACAAATTACAGCAGTTCTTTGAGAAATTTGCTCAAACTGAAAAAGTAATTACCCTATTTTCAATGGGTGTGAATCAATCAAGTCAGGGCGTAAATAAGGCCAACAGTATTATTAATTGTCATTTACTAACAGGCAAAATTGGTAAGCTCGGCGCCGCACCATTTTCAATGACAGGCCAACCCAATGCGATGGGTGGTCGAGAAGTGGGTGGCTTAGCCAATATGCTAGCGGCACACATGGACTTAGATAATCCATTACATCAAAAAGTAGTGCAAACCTTTTGGGATAGCCCATTTATTGCAACTCAAGCTGGTTTGAAAGCAGTTGATTTATTCCGTGCCGTTGAAGCTGGAAAAATTAAAGCGATCTGGATTATGGCAACTAATCCAGTGGTGAGTTTGCCAGATGCCGATCAGGTGAAACGTGCTTTAGAAAAATGCGAATTAGTCGTTGTGTCAGATATCTGTGCCGATACGGATACTACAGCTTACGCCGATATTTTGCTTCCAGCTTTAGGTTGGGGCGAAAAAGATGGAACCGTTACTAACTCTGAGCGTCGTATTTCACGTCAACGTGCTTTTTTACCTGCGCCGGGCGAAGCAAAAGCAGATTGGTGGTCGGTGAGTCAAGTCGCGAAAAAATTAGGCTTTAATGGTTTTGACTTTGCGAATGCAAGTGACATCTTTAATGAGCATGCAGCGCTATCTGCACAAGACAATGCAGACATGGGCATGCGAGAAGAGAGTAATAATTTTCGTTATTTCAACCTGAAAGGTTTAATGAACCTAAGTACTGCTGAGTACGACGCTCTACAACCAGTGCAATGGCCAGTATGGGATAAAAACCAAGATGCTAAAGCCGTTCAACAACTGTTTGGCAAGGGCCAGTTTAGTCATAAAAATGCCAAGGCAAAATTGATTCCGACTGTTGCAATTGATCCGGTACATGCAGTTTCAGAAGATTATCCGCTCATTTTGAACACGGGACGTATTCGTGATCAATGGCACACCATGACGCGTACTGGTTTGTCACCAAATTTGACCAGTCACCGCGCTGAACCATTCTGTGAGATTCATCCAAGTGATGCCTTGAAATTTGGTGTACGTGATCAAGGCTTGGTAGAAGTTCGTTCGAAATGGGGCTGTTGTGTACTACGTGTGACCTTCTCATCGGGTGTCCGTCGTGGGCAAATTTTTGCACCGATTCACTGGACTGAACAGGTTGCATCCGACGCCCGCATTGGTAAAGTCGTTAATCCAGAAGTTGATGCAATTTCAGGTGAACCTGAGTTCAAACATACGCCTGTAATCATTCAGCCGTTCTATACCACTTGGCAGGGCGTGCTCTATATTCGTGAAGGATACGATTCGCATATTCAAGAATCGCTACATCACTGTGCATGGTGGACCAAAGTCAAAATGGTGAAAACCAATCGTTATGAACTTGCAGACCGCCAAACTTTTCATGATACTCAAAAGAATCTGAAAAGCTTTTTACCATTTGCCGATGAAACCTTTGAATGGTTAAGCATAGAAGATATCTCTTCACAACTGAGCCATAGCGTTATTTTGAAAGATGGCATTGTAATTGCAAGTCTATATATTGCACCGCCAGATTTATTGCCAGACCGTGATTGGGTAGCGAGTCTCTTTAAACGAGAACGTTTGAGCGCCTTGCACCGAAAAGCTTTACTAGCGGGTATGCCAATGGCGGCTACTAATAATGATGGGCCTTTAGTGTGTAGTTGTTTTAAAGTAGGTAAGAATAAAATTATCGACGTGATAAAAACACAAAACATTACCCATGAAAAACAGGTTACTGCATGTTTAAAAGCAGGTGGGAACTGTGGTTCATGTTTACCTGAGATTCGTGGCTTGATTAAAGCTTGCCAACAAGAGGTGGAAGTGTGAATAAGGGATATCCCGTAACTGATCTGGTCATTTTGGCGGGTGGACAAGCCCGCCGTATGAATGGTTTAAATAAGCTGTTGCAGCAATTTGATGGCGATACGCAACTACTCAAAATTCATCAAAAACTAAAGTCATCTGTATCTGAAATTTGGGTAAATAGTCATCGTGATTATTCGATTTATCAAAGTATTGTGCCTGATATTAAGTGTTTTCAAGATGATGCTTCCGGTTTTTTCGGCCCACTTATGGGCATGAAAAGCGCATGGTCACATGTAAAAGCAGATTATGTTTTGTGTATTCCCTGTGATGTGACGTATATACCTACGCAAGTCGTTGCGAAATTACACAGTGCACTACGCAAAAATAAACAAGCTCAGGCAGCCTATGTTTCAATTAATGGGGATGCTTTATACCCATTTTGCTTATTAAAGCGTGAAAGCCTGCTTACGATAACAGCGCAAATTGATAAACAACGATTAAGTTTAAAAGAGTGCTTTAAGCTTTTACATGCACAAGTCGCCGTATTCCAAAAACAAAACTTATTTTTTCATAGCATTAACTCTTTGGATGAGCTTCAACAATATAAACAAATCAATGCTTTTAAAGAGATATTTACCGCGAGTTAGACATTGGATTCTACCAGTTTACAAACTAAAGTGATGTTATAAACAAATTTAAAATGATGCGTTCTTGACTATCTAATACATAAGTTCTATTTTGGAACCTGATGTTTTCATTCTAGCCAGATGTATAAAAATAAATGGAGCCAGAAAAATGATGGACGCAGCTCAGCAAAGTAAAACAGATGTGACCGCATGTATTTTATGTTCTAGGAACTGTGGTTTAAGTGTCGAAATTAAAGATAACCAGTTTGTCAAAATTAAAGGTGATCCCGAACATCCTTTTTCTCAAGGTTACATTTGTCAAAAAGCTGCCAGATTACAGCATTACCAGCAACACGCAGACCGTTTGACCACACCTTTGAAACGTCAACCTGATGGATCATTTCAAGAAGTAAGTTGGGATGTTGCCATACAAGAAATTGCTGATCGATTAGTGCAGATTAGAGATGATTTTGGTGGGACTGCTTTTGCTTCGGTTGGGGGTGGTGGTCAAGGCAATCATTTAGGTGCAGCGTATGGTCGACAACTTTTGCTGGCCATGAAAAGTTATTATGCTTACAACTCACTTGCCCAAGAAAAAACGGGCGATTTTTGGCTCAATGGACGTTTGTTTGGTAGTCAGGCTTGCCATACCACAGAAGATGTTGAACACGCCGACTATGTACTTTTCATTGGAACAAATCCTTTTCAGGCCCATGGCATTCCTAACGCCCGAGACACGCTAAAACATATTAAGAAAGATCCGAACCGAACCATGGTGGTGTTTGACCCGCGTGTTACCGAAACGGCCAAACAAGCAGATATCCATGTGCAATTAAAACCGGGGACAGATGCTTTTTTAATGTCGGCCATGATTGCGATCATTATTAAAGAAAAGCTTTATGATGCAGCGTTTATTGAGCAGCATACACAAGGTTTCGAAGACGTAAAAACAGCATTTAGTCGAGTTCCAATTGAAGATTATATTGCTAAAGCTGATGTACCTGTCGATTTGATTTATCAGGTTGTTCGAGACTTTGCTAAAGCAAAAAGAGGCTGTGTGCGGATTGATTTAGGTATTCAACATACTTTGAATACGACTTTAAATGGTTATTTAGAAAAGCTTTTATACTTACTGACAGGGAACTTTGGAAAACAAGGTACTAATAATTTACATACTATGTTTATTCCAATCTTAAGCGATACAGATGAAAGAAAGCCGAAATATAGACGTAGTGTTTACCATAAAATGTTCCCGATTTCCGGGTTTTTCCCGCCTAATATTTTACCCGATGAAATCTTAAAAGCAGGGGAAAAGCGAATTCGTGCTGTGTTTGTAGATAGCTGTAATCCACTATTAACCTATCCTGATACACCAGCTTTTGAGGAAGCATTTAAAGCCTTAGATTTATTGGTGGTAGTTGATGTTGCTATGACAGAAACAGCGAGGCTTGCGGACTACATTTTGCCAGCTCACACTCAGTTTGAAAAATGGGAATTTACTGGTTTTAATTTGGAATTTCCTAAGAATGGCTTTCACCTAAGACATCCCGTATTGGCTGCACAAGCAAACACTTTACCGGAAGCCGAAATTTATACTCGATTACTTGAAGCTATGCAGGTGATTCCAAAACGCTTTCCAATTTTAGAAAAAATAGCTTCAGTCGACTCGAAAAAAACAGCCTATTTACCGTATTTGTCGGCATTAGGACTCACTTTTGCACGACACAAAAAATATATTCCTTTTGCAGCTTCAATTATCTATCGTACTTTAGGTAAGCAGTTAGAAAACTCAGCTGGTTCAGTTGCTTTTTTATTGCCGCTCTCTATTCAATATGCTGTGTTACACACCAAAGCGGTAAGTCGTGCAGGTTATAAAGGTAATCCGTTAACACAAGGTGTCAAACTATTTGAACAGATATTAAAGCAACGTTCAGGTGTTGTGCTGTCGCAACATGAATATGATGAAGTCTGGAAACTGGTAGCTTATAAAGATAAGAAAATACGTCTAGCTATTCCCGAGATGTTAACTGAGCTCACAAATTTAAAAAATCATCAGGTTAACGTTGAAGAATTTCCTTTTATCCTCTTATCAGGTGAGCGACGTAGCTATAACGCCAATCAAATTTACCGTGATCCAGCTTGGCGAAAAGTAGATGTGGAAGGAGCTTTACGAATTCATCCTGAAGATGCAGAAGCCTTAAGTGTAGCTATGGGTGATCAAATTAAATGTATCTCACAACATGGAGAAATTCAGGTTACTGTAGATTTTGATGAGGGAATGCGAAAAGGAGTTGTTTCGCTTCCACATGGTTATGGCATGCGCTTTCAAGGTGGGGAACCAATTGGACCACAATTAAACATGCTCATTTCTGGTGAGCATTGTGACCCTTTATCTAAAACACCGTACCATAAATATGTACCCATCCGTTTAGAAAAGTGCTAGAAATAAAGTAGGGTATATAAAAGGTTGACGCCGCACTGATTTTGTAAAGCTTTAAAGTTTGAGCTAAAACGGTACGGCCGAAATTTCAAATACAACCCAAAAAGTTATGGATGATAAATAGAATTGGAACAAATTTTGCAATAAAGATCAAAGCACTACTAAGGCGCAATTTTAAAAGTTTAATTGCTCTTAATGAGTGCTTGCAATATTTGAACTGTTCTCGATATGAGTGCAAATAATGAAACAATATCACTCTGAAACTGCGCCAATGCTTTTGCAAGATCAATATGGGCGTATCAAGCGAAAGTTACGTATTTCAGTAACTGATCGCTGTAATTTTAAGTGTGTGTATTGCATGCCTGAACATCCTGAATGGCTAAATAAACAAGATTTGCTTAGTTTTGAGGCGCTCTTTCAGTTTTGCAGTTTTATGGTGCAACAAGGTATTGAAAGCATCCGTATTACGGGTGGTGAACCATTAATGCGTCAAGGTATTGTTCATTTCATTCGCGATTTACAAGCTTTAAAAGCATTAGGTTTAAAGCGTATTTCAATGACCACTAATGGACATTATCTTGCAAAATACGCTCAGCAATTAAAAGATGTTGGTCTAGATGATTTAAATATTAGTTTAGATAGCCTAGATCCGATTCAATTTAAAGAGCTCACTAAGAAAAAGTTAGAACCAGTTCTTGAGGGTATTCAAGCTGCAAAAGATGCAGGGTTACCTTTTAAAATTAACTGCGTGTTAATGAAAAATAAAAATGACGATCAAATCCTACCTATGGTGAAATGGTCTATCGCCAATCATATTCCGCTACGTTTTATTGAATTCATGCCACTTGATGGTGATGCACTTTGGTCAAATAAAGATGTGGTGAGTGAAGCCGAAATTTTAAAGGCGTTGCAACCACATTATTCAGTACAAGTGATTGAGCAGCAACATGAGCCAGCACGCCAATATTTACTTAACAATAGCTACGCGCTAGGCATCATTTCTACCATTACTCACTCATTTTGCCATCAATGTGACCGTATACGACTAACGGCACAAGGTGAACTTTATAACTGTCTCTTTGCGCTGCAGGGTTTAAATATTAAGCCACAGCTTCAAACGCTGGTAAGTAAACAACGTACACCAGAATACGATATGTATATCCAAAATTTAAAGAATTTGGTCCATCCTTATATTTGGCATAAAGCTACAGGCTTTCATGCCTTACAACATCAACAAACCCGTAAAATCAGTATGCATATGCTTGGGGGATAAATGCAGCAATCTATCCAAATTAAAATAGAATCATTTGGTGCAATTGAAAAATTGCTTCCACAAAATCTTTCGTTAGTTTTCCCCACCGATATTTTAGTTAAAGATGTATTAGATGAAATTGTTTCATTGCATCCGGAATGTATACAGGCCATGGAAAAATGTGCATGCGCTATTGGCGATAATGTCATAACAAGACAATCTGCCTTAAGTGAACCGTGTACTTTGGTTTTATTATCACCAGTTGCAGGAGGATGAGTCATGCGAGATTTTGCACGTATTCAAGAGCAGGTTTTAAGCCTAGATATTTTTGATCCTATTGAATTATTTCCTGAATGCGGTGGAATTGATATTTTTATGGGTACAGTTCGTAATCACCATGAAGGTAAAGCGGTTAAGGCTTTGAAATATACCTCGTATAAACCGCTTTCTGAAAAAATGATACGTGAAATTGAACTGGAAATTGAGAAAAAGTATCAGGTATCTTATGTGCGAGTGGTTCATCGGATTGGGCATCTAGATGTCGGTGAAACAGCCATTATTGCAATTGCTTATGCAGCCCACCGCCGTGAAGCTTTTCAAGCATGCGAAGAAGCGGTTGAGCGGGTAAAACATGAAGTGCCTGTTTTTAAAGAAGAGTTCTTTACAGATGGCACAAGTCATTATGTAGAGGGCTGCTGTATTCGTAAGGATGCACCGCACGAACACAAGCATCACCATCATGCCGGCCATGAACACTCACACTGAAATAAGTTCGACTAGGATAAATAATGAAAAACGTAGGAATGAAGCCGGAAAGTTATCGTGTTGCTGAAGCACAAGCAATTTTATATGCACCACCGCACTGTATTGAATTATTAAGACAAGGGAATACGGAAAAAGGTGATGCATTAAAAACCGCACGTGTTGCAGGAATTTTGGCAGCAAAACGTACTGATGAGCTGATTCCTTTATGTCATCCACTGCCGATTTATCGGGCAGATGTTGAATATGAACTAGAACATGATTTTGTAAAGATCATTGCCGTAGTTGAAACCATTGGTCCAACTGGCGTAGAAATGGAAGCTTTAACGGCTGCAAGTCTTGCCGGCTTAACCATTTACGACATGTTAAAACCACATTGTGAACCAGAAGAACTCTGGATGGACCAATGTAAATTGCTTAAGAAAAAAGGTGGTAAATCACACTTTAAGCGAGTTCTTCGTCAGCCTGTTTCGGCTGCGGTTATTGTGTTGTCAGACACCGTAGCGGCGGGTAGAAAGCCCGATACTGCCGGAAAATCTGTGGTTGAAACTTTAACCGAAGCAGGATTCGATCCAATCCATTACCAAATTTTGCCAGATGAGGCGGATACTTTAAAAAACTTAGTGCTTGAGTTGAGCAAATCATATGCTTGCATTATGACGGTTGGTGGAACTGGAATTGGTAAGCGTGACATTACGGTTGATACGCTAGAACCACTTTTAGAACGAAAGCTAGATGGCTTAATGGAAGCTGCTCGTTCATTTGGACAAAAACGCACGCCATACGCTGCAATGTCGCGTGGAGTAGCTGGTTTTATTGATCGTTCTTTAGTGGTGACTTTACCGGGAAGCCGTGGTGGAGCAAGCGAATCAATGGCTGCTATTTTACCTGCCTTAGTCCATATTTTTGATGTTTGCCGTGATTTACCACATCCGGGAGGCTATGAATAATGTCAGGTTGTGGTACAGAACGTGGGTTGATTAGCGTAGATGAAGCAATTGAGCTGATTAGTAACCGACCTAAAAAATTAGGTTCGATTCAGCAACCTCTTCAAAATAGCCTAAGTAGGTATCTTGCTAAAGAAATCTATTCAGAAATTAACCTACCAAGCTTTTCTCAAAGTGCTGTAGATGGTTATGCACTTTGTTGTCATGCCGAAGATTTAAATAATCAGAAGTTTAAGGTTACTGGGGAGATTCGTGCTGGAAGCGAAAGTCATGACATTTTGAGTGAAGGTCAAGCAATTCGTATATTTACAGGCGGCAAAATTCCTGAAGGGACAACGCACGTAGCTCGGCAAGAAATCGTATCGGTTGTTTCGCCTCAAGAAATTTGTTTAACGGAGCATATACGCCTTCAAGCTGATATCCGTTTTACGGGTGAAGAAATCCAGCAAGGGCAGTTGCTTGCCCAAGTTGGACAGTTTTTAAATATTGGAAGCTTGGCTGCCTTAAGTATGGCGGGTGTACAAACGGTTGACGTTTACCGTGCGCCGAAAGTTGCTGTTTTGATCACGGGTGATGAAGTTGCCGAAACAGCAGAAGATCTAGCTGAAGGTAAAATCTTTGATGCAAATGGACCATTACTAAAAGCTTGGTTTGAAGATTATGGTTTAGATGTTGAACTCATTCATGTGGCAGATGAGGCAGCACAGGTCACACAATATTTCGACCAATTAAAAGATAGCCATGATGTGGTAATAACCACAGGTGGAGTCTCTGTAGGTGATTATGACTTTGTTCGGCCATGTGCTTTTGAAGTTGGTTTTGAACAGATCTTTTGGAAAGTAAAACAAAAGCCAGGTAAGCCACTCTTTTTTGCTGAATATTTTCATCCAGAATCAGATCACCACTGTTATTTACTGGGGTTGCCCGGTAATCCTGCTGCGGTCTATGTGTCTATGCAGGTTTACGGTAAAGCATTGCTCGACACTTTGCAGGGAAACCAAGCTGGGCCAGTGTGGTTTAGTGCAATTTTAGATCACGATTTAAAAGAAGATGCACGCGAGCGTTTTCTAAGAATGCATGCCTATTTTGACAATGGACAACTCAAAGTTAAAAGTTTGGCAAAACAGCAATCACATATGCTCAGTAATTTAATGCAAGCTAATTGTCTAGTCCGAATTCCGGCAAGTGCAAAATTGGAAGCGGGTTATATATTGAAGGGCGTATTTATTTCAAATTAATAACCAGTAATGATAAATATAACTCACTATATAATTGAGTGAATTATATTTATTAAGCAATTTTAAATAATAACTTTTAATTTTTTATAATGAAAATTCGTTCCTAAGCTTGATAAGAAGTTATTTTAAGAATGAATCTTGCATAAATTGTGCTAAGTGGTTTAGGGTATAAACAATAGGGCCATTAGGCTAGGAAATATCGAGGAACGCATAAAGATGAAATGGGATGACATCGGTGATCAACCTTGTTCGGTTGCTCGTATGCTATCAGTGATTGGCGATCGATGGACGATGCTAATATTACGTAATGCTTTTATGGGAATACGCCGTTTTGACGATTTTCAAAAGTCATTAGGTGTCACTCGTCATGTCCTTTCGGATCGTTTAAAGCGTTTGGTTGAATATGAAATTTTAGTCAAAGCCCCTTATTTTGATCGGCAGGAACGCTTTGAATATAAATTGACTGATAAAGGTTTTGAACTTTATCCAATTATTTTGTCTATGGCGAATTGGGCAGATAAATGGATGGATCAAGGTTTAGGCAAACCTTTAGAATATCGTCATAAAACTTGTGGTCATAAATTTGAACCAGTCATGGTATGTTCGGTTTGCCGTGAACCTTTACATGCAAAACAAGTTCAGGTTTCAGCTGGGCCGGGTTATTTTGCATATATGCAGCAAAAACAGAAACAAGCTTAATTTCTCTTATTGCCAACTAAGACTCTTGTTGAATCGCATCAGCTAGAGTCTTATAAATGTGGTCATGATTTGACTGTGTCACATTAAAGCGTATGAATTGACCAGCATTGGAAGCTTGGCTAAACGCATTTCCTGGCGCAAGAATAACCTGATGATTAATACAATATTTTGCAATTTCTGAAGCTTCAACTCCCTTTGGCAAATGACACCAAACAAAAATTCCAGCTTGAGGCTTAATCCATGGTTTTATACCCAATGGTTCTAACTGAGTAATGGTATCGTGCATCGCTTTTGCTAATCGGACCTTTAATAATTCTATATGTTTACGATAAGATCCATCTGTTAAAGCACTTAATAAAACTTCAGCTGATACACCATTGTGAGAAAAGCTTGTGGCAATTTTCAGGTCAGTGAGCTGATCAATCCATTCTGGTTTAGCAATAACATAACCACAACGAATAGATGCGGATAACGTTTTAGAAAAACTTCCAATAAAGATTACACGTGAAAGATTATCCAAAGCAGCAAGCCGCGGAGCAGGGCTATATTCAAAGTCTGAGAAAATATCATCCTCAACAACAATCAAATTTGATTGTTCAATAAGTTTTAATAATTGATGCGCCGTAGAAAGAGAAAGTACTGCACCAGTTGGATTATGAATTCCTGAGTTGGTGATATAAAGACGGGGATTATAAGTTTCAATTGCTTCTTTAAATGCCTCTAAGTCAGGACCTGTTGGTGTGTAGGGAATACCAATAACTTTGACTTGATGGACTTTAAGTAATGCATGAAAGTTGAAATAACAAGGATCATCAATGAGAACGACATCATCAGGCTTTAGTAAAAATCGGCATACTAAATCAATTGCTTGAGTTCCTGAGTCTGTTAAAAGCACTTGATTAAGATTTGCATTGATACCTTTTGCTTGAGCGCGTCTTGCCAGTAAGTCACGTAGAGCGGGTAATCCTAATGGCGTTGAATAACCCATCAAACAATCATCTGGGCTTCTTGCAGCCGACCTTAATGCTTTACGAATACTATCTAATGGCATCCAGTCATCAGGTAACCAACCGCAGCCGGGTTTAAAAACATCTGCTTTTGCTTCTAAAGATTGACGTGAAATCCATAATGGATCGACTGAGCGATCTAATTTAGGACTTAATTCGCTTAAAGAAAGAGGGGCAAGCGGACCAACAATATAAAAACCAGAGCCAGTTCTTGATTCGATTTTGCCTAGAGCAATTAATCTTTCATAGGCTTCTACGACGGTTGAAACCGAAAAGCCAAGATCATTCGCTAATTTGCGTACAGATGGTAAGCGTGCTCCAGGCATTAAAGACCGATTTTTTATTTGTTGCTCAATCTCTGAAATGACAATTTCAATTTTGGTTTTGTTCTGTTTCACTGGCTTACAATCCGAACTGTACTGGTTATTAATGCATTACAGTTCTTTTGAATTGTACTGCTTTGTATCTGGTTTATTCACCTTAGCACAGCTTAAATTCTTCGTATAGTGACGGAGAAAATTATGAATAGGTTTATGAATGGCTGGGTGAATGGTTTTATTGGCGTGGCTATTTTTGCGGGATCACTACCAGCAACACGCGTAGCCGTAATGGGGTTCGAACCGGGTTTTCTAACTGCGGCACGTGCCGCAATTGCAGGTATTTTAGGCCTTATTCTTATTTTGGTTTTAAAACAAAAAAAACCAGCCAAGCAAGATTGGTGGCCTCTTGCCATCGTCTCTTTAGGCGTGGTGATAGGTTTTCCTCTATTTACAGCGCTTGCTCTCCAATACATGAATGCGGCTCATTCAATCGTTTTTGTTAGCCTTTTACCTCTCGCAACTGCAATATTTGCTGTACTGAGAGGCGGAGAAAAACCCAATCAATTTTTCTGGATATTTGCAATCTTGGGGAGCGCGGTTGTATTTGCTTATATGTTCTTCATCTCTGGTGATACCTCACTTGGGATAGGAGACTTTTATATGTTAATGGCGATTATTTTATGTGGTTTTGGCTATGCAGAAGGCGGTGTACTTTCAAGAAAAATAGGGGGGTGGCAGGTCATTTGTTGGGCGCTAATTTTATCATTACCGTTTATGCTATTTCTGACTATTTTCTATATGCCAGCTTCATTTCAGAGCGTATCTACATCAGCTTTGGTCGGCCTTATTTATGTGTCTTTATTTAGTATGCTGATAGGTTTTTTCTTTTGGTACAAAGGGCTTGCACAAGGAGGAATTGCTGCGATTAGCCAACTACAACTCTTACAACCTTTAATGGGATTAGGTATTGCTGCGGTCTTGTTACACGAACAAGTAAGTTGGTCAATGTTGGTGGTTACAGCAGCAACGATTTTATGCGTCGCTGCTGCCAAGAAATTTACTTAATTTTATAAACAATTTGCTGGTTTAGGGATTCCTGCTAAACGACTTAAATGACGCGCCACTAAACCAGTATTAAATTGTTGCTGTAAAACTGCATTATTAATCTCTGGACTAACCGTTTTCATTAAAAATTTAATCAGCGGGCGAGTTGCTGGAGAATGTCCAAACTGTTGATAAAACTGACGTACAGCTGCTAAAACTTCAAAATGCCAATCGGTGAGTTCAAGATCAAGCGATTTGGCAAGTTCTTGCGCAACTTCAGGATTCCAGATTGTGTAATCAACCAAATGACCATCTTGGTCTAATTCTAAATTCATGAAACCAGCCTAAATATATTATTTAAGAGAAATACAGCGATTAAACGTTGAAACCAGATCAGCAAATTGATCGTAATCTAATACTTTCACTTGAGATAAAGTATCTGTATCAAGTAAGTCTTTTTCGATGCTTAAGCATGAAACAGATTCAAATGGTTGAATCATTTCAGCAGAAAGGTGTGCAGTTGCATCACCCATAAAAACAATTTGATCACCTACCCGAAAAAGATTGCGTAATTCCTCAATAATCTTCGGCGTAGAATGGTAAGAAGATTGCACAAGATAAAGTGTTGACGGATTCATTAAACTTACACCTTTATCTACCAATATAGAACATGATCAAAAGATTGAATAAACTCAGCATTCAACTGAACGAATTCAATTTCTTGTTCGGTTTTTTGTACAAGAGGATGCTGCTGATTTTTACTTTCAATCAGAATAGGGCTCAAGTCGTAGAACTCAAAACTTTCGACCATATTTGAGGCCACTTTGAAAGCCTGACGAAACTGATCAAAGCTCAAATCATTTTGCAAAAGACTAAGAGCAGCATCTTTCAATAATACTTTGACTGGTGAGCCAAAGGTTGCTAAAACCATAGTAGCAGAAAGGCTTTCATTGATTTGAAGACTGGTTAAATTGGCTTGGCTTAAAATGACGAGTACAGATTTCACACAATATACCTTTTAAAAGCAACAATCTAAGCAAACAAAGTAACTTAAAATTGAATAAGACGAGATGCTGACTGTACTGCATCAGCAAGTTCACCTAACCCGACAAGTTCAAAGTCTTTGGCAAGGTTGTGATGAGTAAGGTGATGACGACTGGCATTTTCTGCATCTGTAATACCACGAGCGAGGGCAGCACTCACACAAACAGGAAGACGAATAGCAAGCTTTTGCCATTCATGCGTTAAATTACGCTGGTCGTCAGGAACCCATTGAAAATCATTAGCAACCTGCACGCCATCTTGGTAAAAGAATACACGGAAGTCTTCATTTTTACTTTTGAGTGCCTGAGCAAGTCCTAACGCATGCCAAGCATGAATGGAAGTAGGAGCAGAGGTAATTAGTAGTAATGTACTCATTGAGAATTCACTATGGTCATACGTCTAAATGGGCGTAGATACATTAAGAGAAAGGTAAGTATACAATGATTTTAGTGACAGGTGGTTTAGGCTTTATCGGTTCACACATTGCGTTGAGTCTAATGGCTCAAGGGCAAGAGGTGGTAATCGTCGATAATTTGGCTAATTCAACCTTGCAAACTTTGGAACGGCTAGAGTTTATTTCTGGTATGTACGTTCCATTTGTCAAACTTGATGTACGCAATACACCAGCGCTGAATAAGGTGTTTGAGCAATATTCAATTGATGCAGTTATTCATACTGCCGGATTCAAATCAATTGAAGAATCTAACCTTAAACCTCTTGAATATTATAATGATAATGTTAGTTGTATCATGAGCTTGCTTCGTGCCATGCAACGTACGGGTGTTCGTCACTTTATTCATCTGTCTAGCCTTGCAGCTTATGGGAAATCTGGCTTGCAATTGAGTGAAACAGAAGAATTTAATTATGCTTATCCTAATCCCTACATTAAGTCTCAACAGATGATTGAAGAAATTATCCGTGATACTTATAAAATTGACCATGAGTGGAAAATTGCGATTCTACGATTGTCTAATATCGTAGGTGCATTTGAACATGGGGTACTCGGAGAGTATGTCGCTCAGCTCCCTAAAAATATTGTTCCGCTTGCGATGCAAGTCGCAGCAATGCAACGTGATTTAATTGAATTACAAGATCAAGCTGAAACGTCAGATCATACGACTGAACGTAGTTTTTTACATGTTTTAGATTTATGTGAAGCCGTCATTGCGAGCTTACATTGGTTGCGTGAACAAACGCATTGTTGTGAAGCATTTAATATTGCACATGACCAAGTTCATTCAATTCGTCAATTACTCGATGAAATTTCACAAGTTACTAAAGCTGAAGTTCCTACACAATCAGCAATTTATAAACATGTCGAGTTAGATCAAGTTGGGGCTAATATTGAGAAAGCAAAAACCTTATTGCAATGGACACCGAAGCGCCCATTAAAACAAATGATCGAAGATGAATGGCGCTTTTATCAAAATACTCTAAATGGAAGATAAGATAATGATTCTTATTTACAATACTGGTATGCTTGAGTACGATATTCAAAATTAACTAGCCAGAGCAAATACTTGCTTCAGCCCGTGAGTTCTTTATTGAGATAACTGAGGTTTCTATGCAAACACGAATTGAACATGACACTATGGGTGAAATTGAAGTTCCAAATGAAGCATTGTGGGGGGCACAGACTCAACGCAGCTTACAGAACTTTAAAATCGGGCAAGAACGATTACCCCGTGCCATGATTCGAGCGATGGGTTTTGTAAAAAAGGCTGCTGCAATAACCAATGCTGAACTTGAACAACTACCACAAGATTTGAGTCAGTATATTGTGGGTGCTGCTGAAGAGGTCATTGATGGTAAGTGGGATTCCCAATTTCCTTTAGTTGTCTGGCAAACAGGTTCTGGTACCCAAAGTAACATGAACTGTAATGAAGTGATTGCCAATATTGCAAACCAGAAATTAGGGCAAGCCTTAGGTGCTCAAAAACCAGTACATCCAAACGATCATGTCAATCGTGCTCAATCAACAAATGACTCATTTCCAACGGCTATTCACGTGGCAGCAAGTTTGCAAATTAATGAATTGCTCATTCCTGCTGTAGAGCAGCTTAAAGCGACTTTGCAAAAAAAGTCAGATGAGTTCCAAGATATTGTCAAAATTGGCCGTACCCATTTGCAAGATGCTACTCCACTAACCTTAGGCCAAGAATTTAGTGGTTACGTATCACAGCTTGAGCATGGATTGGTTCGACTACAACAAGCTTTGAGTGGTTTATATGAGTTACCATTAGGTGGCACAGCGGTAGGTACAGGATTAAATGCACATCCTGACTATGCAGTAAAAGCTGCAGCTCAGCTTGCATTACTTACAGGTTTGCCTTTTGTAACTGCGCCTAATAAATTTGAAGCACTAGCAGGACGGGACGCCGCTGTTTTTGCATCAGGAGCATTAAAAACTTTGGCTGTAAGCTTAAACAAAATTGCGAATGATATTCGTTGGCTGGCAAGTGGACCTCGTTGTGGTTTTGGTGAAATCCGTATTCCAGAAAATGAGCCTGGTTCAAGCATTATGCCTGGGAAAGTAAACCCAACACAAAGTGAAGCAATGACCATGGTTGTAGCACAAGTGCTTGGAAATGATACGACCATTAACGTAGCAGGTGCTTCAGGTAACTTCGAATTAAACGTCTTTATGCCAGTGATTGCTTATAACTTATTACAATCTATTCAGTTACTTGGTGATGCATGTAATAGCTTTAATGATCACTGTGCGGTGGGAATTGAGCCTAATCGCGATAAGATTGATCACTTCTTGCATAATTCTCTGATGCTAGTTACAGCTTTAAATCCAGTAATCGGCTATGAAAATTCTGCAAAAGTTGCAAAGACTGCTTATAAAGAAAATAAAACGTTGAAGCAGGTCGCTGTTGAGCTTGGTTTGGTTACAGCGGAACAATTTGACGAAGTAGTTAAACCTGAAAAAATGGTTTCACCAAATAGTAAGTAATCTATGTAAAAATAACCATATTTTTAGAAACTCAATCAATAAAAAGGCACTTTTGAGCTATTTCAAAAGTGCTTTTTATTTTAGTAATTCGAAATACTTAACTCCTATGAAAACTTACTTTTTAATAATCGTATAATTCAGAATAAAATATCAATCGTTCTCATAGTGTAAAAAAATTGAGAAATATAGTGAGAGGAAGCTATGTTTAGAAATCTTTGGAACATTTTCGGCTTCTCGTATTTCTTTTGAATATTTTTTAACTCAGCTCAATTTATTACTTTTGTGTTAAAAAGTGCTTTTAATCATAAAATTTGCCTTAAAATCCATGGTTTTACTAATTACATTCTGGTTTTTCTATGGGAAATTTAACAATTTTAGGTGAGGCATTAGAAAGTGCAGAAATCTTGAAAAACGTTCAATATCATATTAAAGACAACAGATTACCTATATCATTAAAAGATGATTTGAATAAGCAAATTATTGAAGTTGAAAAATATTTTGGAGAAGATGATTTTGAAAAACTAGAAGTTAAGAAAAATAAAATCAATATATGGACAGGAGTTCTTGCGGTTCCAATATTGATTTATTGTATTGCATTATTCTTAAGTCGATATGTACATAACTTTGGTATCAATATTGATGTAGATGTCTTAAATCATATGTTGTTCGATAATATATTTAAATATATTTGGATTGTCATAATTTATGCAGTCATATTCTTTGGATTGATTGGATACTTTTATATACTTAATAACCAAAGCAAAAAATTAATTGAAAAGAATGTGAATAAACTTCTTAGCTAAATATGTTTAAAATCTTTAAGCATACAATATGCTGTGCACTCTATTATCTGTATATACAGATAAATCATTAATAAAAGTGTACGCGCTAATATTTATATAAAAGCCCTCAAATGAGGGCTTTTTTGGGGTGGAAGGATTTAGCTTGTATCTTGAAATTGGAAAATATCAAAGTAAGCCGTCTATGTATTCCCAACCATGAGATTTCATAGCTTCAAACTTCTTTTTTAGCTCTTCTTTTTCGTACTCATGTATATCGCGTGCTAAAAGAACATGATATGAGTTAGATTCTGGTTCTATAGTCACTTCAATAATCTCTACTGGTTCAATCACTCCACTCTCAGTTAAACCAGAGTCTATAAAACACATTCCTTTTACAGGAATAACAGTACAATCATATTCCTTAGAAATAAAATAATTATTTGCTGAAGCGGAATACGTACGTGATGCTCTAACTTTCATGTGTATCTCCTTCAAGCATAAAAAGGGAATGTTTTAGTCTGGCGTGCTTCCACAGTTATTTCTGTTTAATTTATATAGTGATTTTATTTTTTACTTCAATATTCTAATTATAGATTTTTTATTAGCATAAAATGCTGTTAGCTATAATTTACAAGTAAGGTATTAAGAAACTTATGAATCAAAAGCCAATTTCAGTTGTTTTAATTCCTGGTTATATGCTTGATGAATCTCTCTGGAATGAACTCATAGATGAAATGCCTAAAGAGAGGAATATATCTCGAGCTACTTTAAAACAAGGGCAAACAATCAAAGAAATTGCTCAAAATATTGTTGAACATGCGCCAGAAAGCTTTGTACTGATTGGATTCTCACTTGGAGGATATATCGCTAGATCTATAGTGGAGCAATTTCCTGAAAAAGTTAAGGCACTTATTTTAATAGCGTCTTCACTACGCTCAGATACAGAAGAGCAGAAGAGTCAAAAATTAACGGCGATTAAACTTAACTCTGGGAAAAATTTCCATGGGCTAAGCTCAATATCGATTGAAAAAACACTTCATCCATCAAATGTGCAGAATCGTACTCTTGTAAAAAGAATCCAAGAGATGGGCAGGACTCTAGGTTATGAAGAGTTCGTTAAACAATCTATGTTAGATAGAAGTTCTTATGATATGAGTAAGATCACATGCCCAACTTTAATTATTTCTGGTACAGAGGACCAGCTGCGCTCTAAGGAAGAAGCTATAGAATTATTAGATCAGTTACCCCATGCAAAGCTTGAGATAATTAATAATACTGGTCATATGATTCCGATTGAACAACCTAAGTCACTGGCATCAGTGATTTCCATATGGTTAAGTGAAAAGAATTTAGGAGCAAGTTAGAGAACTTTAAATAACTTAAAAAATAGTTACTTGAGGACTTATGTTTCAGGAGGGCCTAACTTTCGTTTTCTTCGTCAGAATCTTAATAATCCTGAAAACTTGATTACCAAGTTTGATCTTTTGGTGAATGGTTGCATGATCAAGCTGATCCCATAACTCAAATGGGAAAAACTCTGAACTATGATCAAATATCCATAACCATTGGTAGCTATTGTTAAGCGTATTCTTATCAAAACGAACATCTTGGACTTTAATAATCTTAAACTGTTTATGATGTTCGTCTTGAAGAATAATTTCATGATTCTCCATTAGACATCCATACATTAAAGATAATTTTCAATTGTACTAAAATTAATAGTGTCTAATTAACTTGTTAGGTTGGCATTAATTTACAAAAGATTTCCGGTTGTTAAAGTTTGTCATTTTCAAAAAGAAAATAATCTTTACTTTTGAAATACAAGGTTTTAAATAGCTTACATTGTAAGAAGAGAGGGTAGATGTCAGAATGGACATTAAAATCTATCTTCGAGTATCGCTATGAGTTTAATAGGCTTTATGTATGCAAGTAAAACCAATAGTGAACATAGTCAAATAAAACAAGATTTAATTGATATTCTCACCGAAGCTGTCAAATTCAATTCACATAATGATATTACAGGAGTGCTTTACTATGGTAATGGATACTTCTTGCAGTATTTGGAAGGTGAGAAAGAACAGGTCGAATCGCTATTTTATAAATTAATTTTGAAAGATTCGAGACATCAGAACTGTGAAATCATCTTTTCAGAACCATCCGAACAACGGCTATTTAAACATTGGAGTATGAAATTTGCTCCCATTAACACGAAAATAAAAGAGTTCTTTCATCATCATCATGTTGATGAATTTAATCCTTATCTGCTTAACACTACATCTATTCCGACTTTTATTGAACTGCTTGTAGATCAGCCAAATTATAAAGTTGATCAATATCAAGGTTAATCGAAACCAAGAATTACAACGGATTTTTGATGTTCTATTTAAAGTTAAGCTCTCTTCGGAGAGCTTTTTATCACAAAGGCTGAAACTTTCACTAATTAATGGCGAATTGGCGTTGAATAAGCCGTCATAATTGTTAAAATGCCCACCTTGTCCTGTTTTTACATTGTTTTTTGTTTTGCATTTATTTCGCAAAGTTAGAGATAAAATTATTAAAAACAGCTGCTTAGTTAAGGATTTTTGAATGCTCTCTATTTATTTGACAGATACCCAACAACATGTGCAATTTAATGATTACCCTAGTGATCAGCCAGTTAAGTTTCTGTTAAATCTTAAAAAGATTTTCCCAAGTACAGCGGATTTATTATTACCAGTTTTACCTGAAGATAATGATCTAGAAAACGTAACGTGGGAATCAACCTCAAAAGATTTTGAAGTTTTTAAAAAACTATTAGCGGGATGGGGTGTTATTGAGCTTCGTTTAAATGCAATTACTGCTTATAAAGATAAAAACTTTGCAAATGAGCTAGTGAAACAAGCACAGGTAAAACGTAAGAAAACAGCGCAAAAAAATCATCAGCTTTCTTTAGTTGCTCTAGATTATATTTTTATGCACGAAGTTCATGCATTGATTGATGCTGAATTGGTCACTATTGGTGAGAAATTCTATTTACCAACCTTGCGTGAGCAATGGAAGGGTACGGTTTCAGACCAAGTGCTTAACGGTAAACTCTAATTTAAGTGTAAAAGGTGGATTTATAAAAATTCACCTTTTTTATTTTCTAATTAAATCAGTATTTTATAATTTTAAGATTGCTTATACAAAAGTTTACAAGAAAAGAATGCGTTTTTTTCAATGTGGCAGATACATTGCTTATATAAATACAAAATTATTGCGGGAGAGAGGTTCATTAAGAACCCGCCGAAGGAGCAACAAGCCCGGAAACTCTCAGGCAAAAGGACTGTAATAATTAAAAAATCTGGAGAGAAGCTTAGATTTATAAGAATGGAAAACAATGACTTATAAATTATAAACTCACCGAAGGGGAAGATCTAAACGTTAAAAGGTAACGTTGGGGTCGAAACTCTCAGGTACCAATGACAGATGGGCTGAACTGATGAAATGTTCTTGCATTTCTGAGGAGTCTGTTATGCCACATGTTATTGTGATAGGTGCGGGAATCACAGGGGTTACCTCTGCTTATGAATTATCGCAACTGGGTTATCAAGTCACAGTGATTGATCGACATTTATATCCTGCAATGGAAACATCATTTGCCAATGGAGGGCAATTATCGGCTTGTAACGCCGAAGTATGGAACCAAAAAGCCACCGTCATTAAAGGCTTTAAATGGATGAGACAAAAAGATGCTCCTCTATTGTTGAACCCTTCATTTAGTTTGCATAAGTATAGTTGGTTGGTTGAATTTCTATCACATATTAAAAACTATGAAGCGAATACGATTGAGACGGTCCGTTTGGCATTGCTTGCTCGTAAGCGTTTGTTTGAAGTTGCTGAAAAAGAGCAGCTTGAGTTTGATTTAGAGAAACGTGGAATCCTCCATATGTATCACAGTAAGGCTGACTACGAGATTGCTAAACAAGTTAATAACGTATTGAACAAAGGTACATTGGAACGCTATTCGGTTTCACCTGATGAAATGAAAACAATAGAACCATCTTTGACGGGTGACTATTTCGGTGGCTATTACACACCAAGTGATGCGACGGGTGATATTCATAAATATTCAACTTCTTTGGCTGAGAAGACTAAACAATATGGCGTTCAATATAAGTTTGGCCTAGAAGTTATGGATATTAAGTGCAGCGCAGACAAAGTAGTCGTAACTTGTCAGCCAAGTGCTGAGCATCCTTATCTGGTTGAGTCCGATAACATTCAGCTTGAAGGTGATGTACTTGTTGTTTGTGGTGGTGTGGGGAGTTATCAACTTGCCGATATGATTGGTGAGCGAGTAAATGTGTATCCAGTAAAAGGTTATTCAATTACCGTGCAATTAAAAGATGAGCACAGTGTAAACAATGCTCCTTGGGTAAGCTTGCTAGATGAAAGTGCAAAAATTGTGACTTCTCGTTTAGGTAAAGATCGACTGCGTGTGGCAGGGACTGCTGAGTTTAATGGCTATAACCGTGACATACGGGCTGATCGTATTCAACCATTAGTGAATTGGGTTAATCGTAACTTTGATATTTCAACTGAGCATGTGGTGCCTTGGGCAGGGTTAAGACCAATGATGCCGAATATGCTGCCTGTTGTTAAGCAATCTAAACAACCTCGTGTTTTTTATAATACAGGGCATGGGCATTTAGGTTGGACTTTGTCTGCGGCAACCGCAGTTTTAGTCGGTCAGGATATTGCTCAAAAATATCCAGCGTAGAAAGTAAAAAGCCAGTGTTCAAACACTGGCTTTTATTTTAAGCGTTAATCATATAGGCGGTAGATTCCGCTAAAACGTTCACAGCCTTTTTGCTGAGTTTTCACATTAAGTAAAGCTTTTTGAAAATTAAACTGATATTTACAGTTGTGCTCATTGTCTAAAATTTCACTTTTTTGTTCAGGTGAACTATAGGCCATCAATGAGATCGTTTGAGTTTCTTTGCGGTTATTTGGATTGCGGTATGCTATCCCTTCAATCTTAATTTTATCTTTCGCGAGCTGATGGACTTGAATGTGTACAGGCTGAGCTGCTATATGTCCATTTTCAAACTTAAGATAATGCTGGGTAAGCGTTTGCTTAAGTGAAGCATAAAAATTTAAGTCATCAGTACGTAAATCAAACTGTTGTTGAATACATGTATTACTCTTGCATTGCTGAGTATGTTTAGACCATAACTTTTGTGTATCCTGTAAAAGCTGTAAGGGGGCATCAGTAACTAAATATGCAGAAAGATATTTATTATTGAGTTGCTTTCTCGATTCACTAAATGTTTTTGAACAGATTTTAAGCTCAGCTCCAGTATTGGAACAGTCTATTGATTCTGCAAAGACAAGAGGTGAACATAAACAACTCAGTGTCACGACAAAACTTAATCTTTTTAATTGATTCATATCAGTATTAGACAGCATGATCGCTTATACTTTCAGTCTACTTTGCTAGGTGTACTATAGCGAAACAGAACGGCTGAATACAAGATTTCTTAAGTTTTTATGGAAGGTAATAATTTATATGGTTGCTCAGATTCGTATTGGACAAGGAATGGATGTACATGCCTTTGAAGTGGGGAACTTCGTTACATTGGCGGGTATTCAAATTCCACATACACATGGTTTGAAAGCGCACTCTGACGGTGACGTTGTACTTCATGCGCTATGTGATGCTTTATTAGGTGCTTTAGCGCTTGGAGATATTGGACAACATTTTCCTGATACTGACCCAGAATACAAAGGCGCAGATAGCCGAGTATTGTTAAAGCATGTTTATCAATTGATCTTAGACCGTGGTTATCAGTTAAATAATGCCGATATTACGGTGGCTTGCGAGCGTCCAAAATTAGCTAAGCATAATCTTGAAATGCGTCAAAGCATTGCTGACGTTCTAAATGTAGATATTAATCAAATTAGTATTAAAGCAACGACAACCGAAAAACTTGGGTTTACCGGTCGTCAAGAAGGTATTTTGGCTACAGCGACTGTTTTAGTCTCTCATCACACCAAGTGATCGGCCTGCTGCAAAGACTGTTGAAGTTCTAAAGTTGCCTTACGGCCTTGTAGCTGTAAGGTAATACTATGAATGAGTCCAGTCCAAGTCTCATTAGGTTCCCAAATTTCGTGCAATAAATCCTGAGAAGTCGGCATATCCATATTCATATAAAACTGTCTATAGACATACATAAGGCAACTTACGCGTTTATTTTTGGCGCAATGTATCCAGATAATTTCATTTTGCACTAAATGATCAATCAAATCTAAAACTAATAAGCACTGCTCAGCGGAAGGCATCTCCCAATCAATTGGAATATGAATATAATTTAAACCAAGGTCTAAACAAATACGGTCTTCATTCTCAAGATGATTTGAAGCATTAGTTAAAGCAAGGTTAATGACTGTGCTACAACCAAACTCTTTAATCAATTTTAGTTGTTCAGCAGAAGGCTGGGCCGAGCTAAATAAATGTTCATGAATAATCGAAAATGCGGGAATTTGAGATAATGATTGTTCAAGGGGTGTCATGATCGCACTCTACAAGAGTAGGCTTAGCTTATTGTGTAGAATGTTATACACGATTCTAGAGAATAGTTGAAATACAGCCTGCTTATATATTCGGCAACGTTATCAAATTTTTAAAAATAATTAACTGGAAGAGTACAAGTCTTATAAAATAAAAAACAGCATCATAAAGATGCTGTTTTTTAAACTCAAAATTTAAGCTTTCTTTAAATTTTCATTTAATAAAAATTCGACTAAAGCTTTTTGAGCATGGAGACGGTTTTCTGCTTCATCCCATACGACTGCATTTTTATAATCGAGCATGGTTTCAGAAATTTCTTCGCCGCGATGAGCAGGTAAGCAGTGCATAAATAAACAGTCTGGGTGAGCAAGGCTCATTAATTTTTCGTTAACCTGAAAATCAGCAAAGGCTTTTTCACGAAGTTTTTGCTCTTCTTCTTGGCCCATGCTTGCCCATACATCAGTTACAATAAGGTCAGCATTTACTGCTGCATCTTCCGCATTATCATAAAGCTCAACGCAATGACCAAACTCGGCTAAAAATTCAGGTTTAGGTTCATATCCTTTTGGCGATGCAATTTTGAGTTTGAAACCCATCATGTGTGCAGCTTCAATATATGAATTACACATATTATTACCATCACCAATCCAAGCAACGGTTTTGCCTTCAATGCTGCCGCGATGTTCAATATAAGTTTGTAAGTCAGCAAGTAACTGGCATGGATGATGATCATCAGTTAGGCCGTTAATTACAGGAACTTTTGAATAAGATGCAAAACGTTCAACAATGTCATGACCGAAAGTACGAATCATAACAATATCAAGCATACTTGAAATTACACGTGCAGAATCTTCGATTGGTTCACCACGGCCTAATTGTGTGTCACGAGGCGATAAAAAAATCGCACTACCGCCAAATTGGTTAATACCTGCTTCAAAAGAGATACGTGTACGCGTACTTGATTTCTCAAAAATCATTCCCAATACTTTACCAACAAAAGGCTGGTAGACCTTATTGTCATGTTGCATTTTTTTAAGCTCGCTTGCGCGTTCTAAAATGCGATTAAGTTCTAGAGTGGATAGATCACGTAAAGTCAGGAAATGTCTTAGAGCCATGTAGCTACTCCATAATAATTGTTTTGAAATACAACAATTATCTGTTGTTGGCTGGGTGGATGTGGGAAAAAAGAAGTCTACTATACTATAAGCATTTTAAAATGCAAAAGAATTAGACTTTATGATGGCCTTTTAAGAAAATATCTACACAATATTCAATATAATCAAAAGCTTCTTTCTCATCTGGAAGAGCTGGCATACCCATAATCATACGCCATTCAATATCTCGTAAAATCCCAAAATACATGAGTGAAGAATAATACGGAGAATTACATGTAATTTCGCCTGATTTATCCGCAAACTCTAATGCTTGAGTAAGTGTATTTTGTAAATTATGTACCCATTTGTCATATAAGTATTGTATGAGGACAGTGTTACATTCCGTCTGTTCAATAATAAGTCTTAAAAATGCAACATGTTCGGGCTGAATAATATGAATATACACACGATTAAGTGTTTGAATCAGATATTCTCTTAAAGTGCTTTTCTCTGGTTGGAATGGAATGCAAATATCTTTAAAAAACATTTCACGTTTATGATCACATATAGCCGTAAAAAGTCCTTCCTTATTGCCAAAATATTTATAAATAGAAGCCTTGGAGCCACCTGCATGATTAACAATATCATCGAGAGATACAGCATCATATCCTTTCTCTAGGAACAGCTCAGTCGCGCTTAATAATAGAGCTAAACGACGTTCAATACCGCGGCGTGTTTGAGGTTTCTCACATGCAAGGTGATGTGAATCCAGGACTGAATCATGCATAAAATTTAATAACAACAACTGACTTTGCTTATCTAGTATAGCAAAACTATCTTTAGTGATGGTCATAACCATTTTTTTAGATCATATGCTGAACAGTAAGTGGCTAATTAAAAAAATAAACTAATAGAAAATATAAGCTTAGAGTTAATTGTGGAAAGATTTAGTGATGTAACCTTATGTTTACATTATATTTTAATCAAAAATCTGATTGATAAAAAGCGGCTAAGAATGACTTAACCGCTCTCAAGTTAAATAATGAGACTTCTAGGCTTCAGTTTGAGTAACCTTGTGCTCATCTTCTTCGTCATCATCTGCAGAATCCATTCCTAGTTCTTTTAACTTGCGTGTTAAAGTATTGCGACCCCAACCCAATAATTCAGCTGCATGACGTTTGCGTCCACGTGTTTGTTGCAAGGCTGCGTTAATCAATGTGCGTTCAAACATTGGTGTGGCAATATCCAAAATTTTCATTTCACCATTTTTAAGCTTTTGAATAGCCCATTGATTTAGTAGTTCATCCCAATGGTGTAGAGAAATACGCTCAAAAGAAGGTGCCGGTTGACTAGAATCACTATTCTTTTGCAATGGAACTTGTTTGAGCTCAGAAGGTAAATCTTCCGGATAAACTTCACGACCAGTAATCATTACAGTTAGCCAGCGGCACGTATTCTCAAGTTGTCGTACGTTACCTGGCCATGGTAACTGTTGCATATAGTCTGTCGTCTCGGTACGTAAGATTTTTGGACTTACGCCAAGCTCTTTACCTGCACGCGCAAGGAAATGCTGCGCAAGCATTGGAATATCTTCACTACGGTGGGCAAGCTTAGGAATGTGAATACGAATCACATTTAAGCGGTGATATAAGTCTTCACGGAAGCGACCTTCATTTACCAGTTTCTCTAGATCCTGATGCGTTGCCGCAACAATTCGAACATCTACTTTAACGGGAATGTGTCCGCCTACACGATAGAACTCACCGTCAGCGAGTACGCGAAGCAATCGAGTCTGAGTTTCAAATGGCATATCACCAATTTCATCAAGGAATAATGTTCCGCCATTTGCCTGTTCAAAGCGGCCTTGATGTTGAGTATTCGCGCCTGTAAATGCTCCTTTCTCATGACCAAATAACTCGGTTTCAATTAAGTCTTTTGGAATTGCCGCCATATTTAAAGCAATAAAAGGCTTGGCACGGCGTGGGGAGTGCTTGTGTAAAGCATGAGCAACTAATTCTTTACCTGTACCCGACTCACCATTAATTAAAACAGTAATATGAGATTGAGATAAACGGCCGATAGCACGGAAAACCTCCTGCATTGCTGGAGATTCACCAATAATTTCTGTTGATTGAAGAGGTGAGGCTGTTTTTGTAGCTTCTTGCTGTTGTAGTTTATTAATATGCAGGATCGCGCGATTGACTAAAGCTAAAGCTTCATCAATATCAAAAGGCTTTGGTAAATATTCAAACGCGCCTGTTTGATAGCTTGATACAGCAGACTCTAAGTCAGAATGTGCTGTCATAATAATGACAGGTAAATCTGGATGAGTGTTTTTGACTTTAGATAAAAAAGTTAAACCATCAATTCCAGGCATGCGGATGTCAGTTAAGATGACATCGGGAGCATCATGGTGCAAACGTTCAAGCGCAGTTTGAGCTTCTTCAAAATTGGTAACATCAAAACCTTCCTCTTTAAAGGTCTTTTCCAATACCCATCGCATGGCGCGATCATCATCAATAACCCATATTTTATTTCGCGACACGGTCTGACTCCCAAGGTAAATATAAGCTAAAAATTGTTTTTCCAGGAACAGATTGGCATTCAATCATTCCGTTATGTTGATGCATAATATTCTGTGCAATACTCAGGCCAAGCCCAGTACCTTTTGCTCGTCCAGTAACCAATGGATAGAAGACTGACTCCAAAATACTTTCAGGAATGCCTGGTCCATTGTCCTCTATATCGACTCGTACGGTAGATCGATTTAGTACACCGTTAATCGTGACAAGACGTTGTATACGTGTACGTAGAATTAACTCCGGTTCGTGATCTATAAAGAATGCTTTGTTTTCTGTTATGGCTTGAATTGCATTTACACTAATGTTGAGCATGACTTGTATTAACTGATCACGATCGGCATTAACATCGGGTAAAGACAAATCATAATCCCGTATAATTTTAATTTTCTTCTTTGTCTGGTTGGCGATAAGTGAACGCACTCGCTCCAAAGGCTCGTGTACGTTAACATTTTCATAACTTGGGAGTTGTCTAGAACCCAACATGGTATCTGCCAAGTTAGTTAAACGATCTACTTCATTAATAATGACATCTGTAAATTCAGCATAACTCTTATCGTTTAAACTGCGAGCCAGTAATTGAGTTGCACCACGAATACCTGCAAGTGGGTTTTTAATTTCGTGCGCAACGCCACGTACGAGCTGCCTAGCGACCTGATGTTGTTGTACCAGATTTTCTTCTTTAGAAATCTTTAACATACGATCAATCGGGTTGAGCTCAATCAAGAGTAATGGGTGATAACTTTTACCTGCATTTAATTGAGACACTGTGTAATCAACATGAAGGTCTTTAAAGTTGACATTAATAACCGCTTCTCGACGAGTATAGGGTTGACCGGTTTTTATAGTGTTTAATAACGCTTCATGTGTATTAAAAGTATCATCTGGTGCATGAAGTAAGTTCAAAACCGGCTGTCCTGAAGCTCGAAGCAAACTAATGTCAAATAGTGCTTCGCAGGCAGAATTTAAGTAAAAAATATTCAAGTTACTATCGATCAATAAAATCGCAGTAGTTAAGTTGTCTACCAATAGGCGATAGTCGATAGGGTTGTGTTGATCCATTAGCGAATCGTTCCTGTCTTAAAATAGCGCAATGGCATCTTCATTGGTTATCGGATTTTCACCGTTATAGAACATGAACGATGCAAAATATACGCCAACTTTGTTTATGGGTTATTTTAAAGTTTTAAAGTATTTAAAAACGCGCTGAAATCGGTCTTTATATCGGTTGATCAAAACTGATGGCTTGAATATAGATAATAACATGATCCAACTTGGTGCAAAGGTGAGTTTTGGTGCAAATGTTGGTCGTATTTTGGTGCATTACACAAAGAGTAGGCTTTCCACCTATGCTTGAGACAAGAAAAGACATACAATACGCGCATTCAAGTGGAGCGCAGATTCATGAAGACCCCCAAAGTCGGTTTTGTTTCTTTAGGTTGTCCTAAGGCATTGGTAGATTCTGAACGAATTTTAACTCAGTTAAAGACTGAAGGTTATCAAGTTGCATCAGATTATGATGGTGCTGATTTAGTTGTTGTTAATACCTGTGGTTTTATCGAATCTGCGGTACAAGAGTCGCTAGATGCAATTGGCGAGGCCATGAGTGAAAATGGTCGAGTAATCGTTACTGGATGCTTAGGTAAAGACGAAGACAAAATTCGTCAAATGCATCCAAATGTTTTAAAGGTTACTGGTGCAGCAGCTTATCAAGATGTAATGGAAGCTGTACATGAATATGTCCCAGCACCACCTAAACACAACCCGTTTGTTGATTTAGTTCCTGAACAAGGAATTCGCTTAACACCAAAACATTATGCCTATTTAAAAATATCTGAAGGATGTAACCACCGTTGTACCTTCTGTATTATCCCAAGTATGCGTGGCGATCTAGTATCGCGTCCAGTTGGAAGTGTACTGGAAGAAGCCGCTGCGCTTAAAAGAGCAGGTGTTAAAGAAATCTTGGTTATTTCCCAAGATACATCAGCATATGGTGTAGATACCAAGTACAAACTTGATTTCTGGAATGGACAGCCTGTTAAAACAAAATTCTTTGATATGTGTGAAGCACTAGGCCAACTTGGTATCTGGGTGCGCTTACATTATGTTTATCCATACCCACATGTTGATGCGGTTATTGACTTAATGGCACAAGGTAAAATTCTGCCATATCTTGATATTCCATTCCAACATGCAAGCCCGCGTATTCTTAAGTTAATGAAGCGTCCGGCTCACAGTGAAAATACACTCGAAAAAATTAAATTGTGGCGTGAAAAATGCCCGGATCTTGTGATTCGTTCTACATTTGTAGTGGGTTTCCCAGGCGAAACTGAAGAAGATTTTCAAATATTGCTCGATTGGTTAGTTGAAGCTGAACTTGATCGTGTTGGCTGCTTTACCTACTCACCAGTAGAAGGCGCTACGGCAAATGATTTACCCGATCATGTGCCTGAAGAAATTAAGCAAGAGCGTTACGAGCGCTTTATGCAAGTGCAGCAACAAATTTCTGCTGCTAAGTTGCAAAAACGTATTGGTCAAACGATGACTGTATTAGTCGATAGTTTGGAAGATGAATATCCTGTTGCTGTTGCACGTTCTTATGCCGATGCTCCGGAAATTGACGGTAATGTCTTTGTAGAAGATATCGATAAGAGCACTATTCAACCAGGCGATATGTTGGAAGTCGAAATCACCGATGCGGATGAATACGACTTATTTGCAAAGTTAGTTAAAATTAAGTCGGTTTAATCGATAACGATTCAAAAAAGCATTCAGTTTAAGAGGTTTTGGAGCAAACTCATGGCGGAAACAATTAGCCCCCGTTATTCACGCATTTTATTAAAACTATCTGGTGAAGCATTATCAGGTAACAAAGACATGGGTATTGATGCCCAAGTTCTTGACCAAATGTCCCTTTCAATTGCTCACTTAGTTGGCTTAGGTGTGCAAGTGGGTATCGTTGTTGGTGGCGGTAACTTGTATCGTGGTAGTCAGTTGCAAAAGGATGGCTTGGTTGGTCGTGTAACAGGCGATCAAATGGGTATGCTTGCAACTGTAATGAACGGTTTGGCTATGCGTGATGCATTGGTTCGCCGTAATATCAGAACTCGTCTTATGTCTGCATTACCAATTGGTACAGTAGTAGAGTCTTATTCAAGTCGTGATGCGATTCGTCACTTGAGTCAGGGTGAAGTTTGTGTTTTTGTTGCTGGTACTGGAAATCCATTCTTTACGACTGATACGGCAGCTTGCTTACGCGGAATTGAAATTGAAGCAAATTTAATTCTAAAAGCGACCAAAGTAGATGGCGTATATAATAAAGATCCAAGTAAATACGAAGATGCGGTTAAATATGATCATTTAACCTTTGATCAAGTATTAGACGAAAAACTTGGTGTTATGGATTTGACAGCTATTTGTTTATGTCGTGACCATAATGTGCCATTACAAGTTTTTGATATGAATAAATCAGGCGCGCTATTGTCAGTAGTCATGGGCGAAAAAGAAGGTACACGCGTTACTAAATAATGTACGTGTTGACGAAAGCTCTTTATACTAGCGCTAAATTAAATTTGTTAAAACATCCTTGAATAAATAAGTAAGGTAGATCATATGATTAACGATCTGAAAAAAGACAGCGAACAGCGTATGTTAAAAACTCTTGAGTCTTTGGAACTAGGGTTTGCTAAAGTTCGTACCGGCCGTGCACACCCATCAATCTTAAATGGGGTAATGGTTCCTTACTACGGTTCTGATGTGCCTTTAAATCAAGTGGCAAACGTTGGTGTTGAGGATTCTCGTACACTTCTTGTTCAGCCATTTGAACGTACAATGGTTTCAGCTATTGATAAGGCAATTCGTGAGAGTGATCTTGGTTTAAACCCAATTACAGCGGATGCAATTCGTGTACCTTTACCTGCATTAACTGAAGAAACACGTCGTGATATGCAAAAAATTGCGCGTAGCGAAGCTGAAAATGCAAAAGTTGCAATTCGTAATATTCGTCGTGATGTATTAGGTGATATCAAAGCATTATTAAAAGAGAAAGAAATCTCAGAAGATGATGAGCGCCGTGCAGGTGATGATATCCAGAAAATCACTGACAAATATGTTGCAGAAGTAGACAAGCGTCTTGCAGCGAAAGAAGCAGAATTGATGAAGGTCTAAATTTTATGACCGATTCAGAAGAGTATCATCTTCCTAAGCATGTTGCCATCATCATGGATGGCAACAACCGCTTTGCAAAAAAAAATCAAATGCAAAAAGGTGATGGACATCGAGAGGGTAAAAATGTTCTTGATCCTATCGTTGAACATTGTAAAAAAACAGGTATTCGTGCTTTAACGGTTTTTGCATTTTCAAGCGAAAACTGGAATCGACCACAATTTGAAGTCGATCTGCTTATGAAGCTTCTTGAAGAAACTATTCATGAGCAAATACCTCGCATGAAGAAATTTAATATTGCTTTGCGTTTCATAGGTGATCGTTCCAGATTACCGTCACACCTAGTTGCCTTAATGGAAGATGCAGAGCAACAGACAGCACACCATAACACTATGACCTTAACTATTGCTGTGAGCTATGGTGGGATGTGGGATATTGCAAATGCAGCAAAACAAGTTGCTGAAGCGGTTTCCCGTGGTGAATTTGGTGCTGATCAAATAAATGTTGATTTGTTCGAAAAATATGTCAGTCTAAACGATCTGCCAGCTGTGGACTTATTGATCCGTACAGGTGGAGATTATCGCATATCTAATTTCTTGTTATGGCAAGCAGCATATGCGGAGCTGTATTTTACTGATACTTTATGGCCAGAATTTACAGTACAAGAATTCGATCATGCATTGAATGTTTTTTCGGGGCGTGAGCGTCGTTTTGGCAAAACATCTGAACAAATTCAGCAAGAGAAAATAGAGAACTTATAATGTTAGAGCGGATTGTTACCGCATTGGTACTTGTTGCAGTTGTTTTAGGCTGTATGTTTGCTACGCAATCACATTATCCAATGTTGGTTCTTATGATTGTAGCAGCAGGGGTTGCGGGGTATGAATGGTATAAATTAATGCCCCATGAAACTGTAAATGCTGTAAAGCCAAAAGCCTGGTGCTACGGTCTGCTTGTTGCATTCGTTTCAGGCGTTGCTCTATTTTTCCATGATATTGCATTACTTTTGTGGTCAGCTTCAATTTTGACTTGGCTTGTAAGCGTTTATTGGGTCAAATCTTTTCCTGAATTTGATGGGTGGTATAACGCTACTCTATATGTAATTGGCATTATTTTAGTTTGTGCTGCGGTAACTTCAATTTTTGTTGTCTGGCAAAGTTCGCCATGGTGGTTAATGTATCTGTTCTTACTCGTGTGGGGTGCAGATAGTGGTGCTTACTTTGTTGGTCGTAAATTTGGTAAAAGAAAACTAGCACCAACCGTAAGTCCGAACAAATCAGTAGAAGGCTTGTATGGTGGTATTATCACGACCATACTGGTGATGTTGGTTGTGCAATATCAGTATTTAAATTTAACTTTAATTCAGCAAATCCTGTTTCTTATCTTGTCACTGATTACAGTATTCGGTTCAGTTTTGGGTGATTTATTTGAGTCAATGATTAAACGTCGTGCTGGTATTAAAGATTCTGGACGTGTACTACCTGGTCATGGTGGTGTTTTAGATCGTATTGATTCTTTACTTGCTGCAGCCCCGATCTTTGCAACGGGAATGTATATATTAAAACTTATTGGTGTAGATTTATAAATGACACAATCTGTTTGCATATTGGGTGTAACCGGTTCCATTGGGCAAAGTACCTTAAAAATTTTAAATCAACATCCTGATAAGTATTCAGTATTTGCAATTTCAGCTCATAGTCGAATTTCTGAATTGGTTGATATATGTAAACAATTTCAACCAAAAGTTGTAGTTGTTCCAAAGCAAAAAGTTGACGAATTAGCAGTTTTATTTGTAAAGAATGAATTACAAGATATTGAAATTTTGACTGATCAGGAAGGGCTAGTAAGTATCGCATCTCATCCAGATGTTGATGTAGTTATGGCTGCAATTGTTGGAGCAGCTGGTTTATTACCAACATTAGCGGCTGTAAAAGCTGGTAAACGCGTATTGCTTGCTAATAAAGAAGCTTTGGTCATGTCTGGTGAAATCATGATGCAAGCAGCACGTGATCATCAGGCATTATTATTACCGGTAGATTCAGAACACAACGCTATTTTTCAGTCATTACCTCATAATTATTTAGAGGCTGAAAGAAATGGACAACCGCAACAGGGCGTATCAAGAATCTTATTGACCGCTTCAGGTGGACCATTTTTAAACCATTCGTTAGAACAGTTAGAAAAAGTTACTCCTGCGCAGGCTTGTAAGCATCCCAACTGGTCTATGGGGCAGAAAATCTCAGTTGACTCAGCTACTCTTATGAATAAAGGGTTAGAGTTGATCGAGGCATGTCATTTGTTTTCAATATCTGAACATTTTGTTACAGTTGTTGTTCATCCACAAAGTATTATTCATTCTATGGTGCAATATGTTGATGGTTCAACATTGGCGCAAATGGGTAATCCAGACATGTGTACACCGATTGCCCATGCATTAGCATGGCCAGAACGTTTACAGACTCGTGTTCCTGCTTTAGATTTATTTGAGTATTCTCAGCTTAATTTTCAAGCACCGGATATCCAGAAATTTCCAGCACTTGATTTAGCCCGCCAGGCAATGCGTGCAGGAGGGCTGGCACCTACTATTTTAAATGCTGCAAATGAAGTTGCTGTTGCTGCATTTTTAAACCAACAGATTGGATTTACAAATATCCCACAAGTGGTAGAGCATACTTTGCAAAAATTGGAAAACTCAGTTGCTGATAATATCGAGTCTATTTTAAATAAAGATAAAGTAGCACGACATATAGCACAGCAGTATATATCAAGTATAGGAGGCTGAAATGAGCGCATTATTTATGATTGCAGCAGCAGCTCTCTTGCTCGGTCCATTAATTGCAATTCATGAGTTCGGTCATTATTGGGTGGCACGAAAACTTGGTGTTAAGGTTCTAGTTTATTCTATTGGTTTTGGTCCGACATTACTTAAGTGGACATCAAAAAAATCTGGAATTAAGTACCAACTTTCAGCTTTGCCTTTAGGCGGTTATGTAAAAATGCTCGATGAGCGCGAAGGTAATGTTGCAGAACAAGATTTACCTTATGCATTTAACCGTCAAAAACCATGGAAGCGTATAGCAATTGTTGCGGCTGGACCTTTAATTAATTTAATTTTTGCTGTTTTACTTTTCTGGATTTTATTTTTACCAGCACAGGAACAACTAAATACAAGAGTAGGTAAAGTTATACCCAACTCGCCAGCAGCAACAGCTCAACTACAAGTAGGTGATAAGATTATTGCTGTTGACGGAAAGGAAACCCAAACTTGGGAAAAACTTAACTTTGCTTTGATTGATCGTGTAGGTGAAACTGGTAACTTGAATATCGATGTAGATCGTGCAGGTATTGAAAAAAATATTGTTTTACCAATTAAAGATTTTTTAAAAAATCAAAATGAATCAGCTTTAGATGTATTAGGTTTTTTACCTTATCGTCCCGTTATTCCCGCTGTTGTAACTGAGTTGACTGCAGATGGGGCAGCAATTCGTCAAGGAATGAAAGTCGGTGATCGTATTGTTTCAATTAATGGTCAAGTAATGAAAGACTGGTTTGATGTTGTGGAAGTTGTGCAACATTCACCAGAAAAATTACTTGGTATTGATGTGTTACGTAATGGTCAGCTCGTTCATTTGCAAGTTATGCCTCAAGGAAAGCGTGACAATATGGGGCAAGTGAGTGGGGTTTTAGGCGTAAAAAGTGACGCAGGAAAAATTACAATTCCTGACGAATATAAGCAAACAATTCAATATACTCCATTGCAAGCTTTCCAGATGTCGCTAGATAAGACTAGCCAAATCTCTAGCATGATATTGAGTTCAATAGTAAAAATGGTTAAGGGTTTAATTGGTCTAGAGAATCTTTCTGGACCAATTACAATCGCGAAAGTAGCGGGGCAAAGTGCAGAAATGGGATGGCAGACTTTTATCTCATTTATGGCTTTGATGAGTGTAAGTCTTGGAATTTTAAATTTATTGCCAATTCCAATGCTTGATGGTGGACATCTCGTTTATTACATTATTGAAGCTATTCGTGGGAAGCCTGTTTCTGAACAAATACAAATGTTTGGTCTAAAAATTGGTATGGTACTGCTCGGTAGTATGATGCTTTTAGCTTTATTTAACGATTTTATGCGTTTGTAAACGTATATGGATTTATAACTTACTGGAAAAACTGGCATGCGGCACACACATTTTTTAATGCCTTTGGCACTTGTTAGCGCTATGGCAGCGGTACAACAAGCATATGCAGCTGATGATTTCGTTGTTCGAGATATTCATATAGATGGTTTGGTCCGTCTTACTCCTGCAAATGTTTCTACCATGTTGCCAATCAACAGTGGCGATCGCGTTAATGAACCGATGATCGCAGAAGCAATTCGAACATTGTATGCCACTGGACTTTTTGACGATATTAAAGCATCAAGAGATAACGATACTTTAGTTTTTAATGTCGTAGAGCGCCCAATTATTTCAAAACTTGAATTTAAGGGTAACAAACTTATTCCTAAAGAGGCTTTAGAGCAAGGCCTCAAAAAAATGGGCATTGCTGAAGGCGAAGTTTTCAAGAAGTCAGCTTTGCAAACAATTGAAACCGAATTAGAGCAGCAATATACTCAGCAAGGTCGTTATGATGCTGATGTAACTGTTGATACTATAGCTCGCCCAAATAACCGTGTTGAACTTAAATTAAATTTTAATGAAGGTACGGCAGCTAAAGTTTTTAATATCAATATTATTGGTAATACTGTTTTTAAAGACAGTGAAATTAAACAAGCTTTCGCAGTTAAGGAAAGTGGTTGGGCTTCAGTTGTAACTCGTAATGACCGTTATGCTAGAGAGAAAATGGCAGCGAGCCTTGAAGCTTTGCGCGCGATGTATCTGAATAAAGGTTATATCAATTTTCATATCAATAACTCACAGCTCAATATTAGTGAAGATAAAAAGAATATCTTTATTGAAGTTGCAGTAGAGGAAGGTAGTCAGTTCAAATTTGGTCAAACCAAATTTTTAGGTGACGCACTTTATAAACCTGAAGAACTGCAAGCTTTAAAAATCTATAAAGATGGCGATACCTATTCTCAAGAAAAGGTAAATGCTGTTAAGCAATTGTTATTGCGTAAATATGGTAATGCTGGTTATTACTTTGCAGATGTAAATGTTGTTCCGCAAATTAATAACGAAACGGGTGTTGTTGACTTAAACTATTATGTAAACCCAGGTCAGCAAGTAACCGTACGTCGTATTAACTTTACAGGTAATAGTAAAACTGCCGATGAAGTATTGCGTCGTGAAATGCGTCAAATGGAAGGCGCTTTAGCGAGTAATGAAAAAATTGATTTGTCCAAGGTTCGTTTAGAGCGTACAGGATTCTTCAAAACAGTTGATATTAAACCGGCTCGTATTCCAAATTCACCAGATCAGGTGGACTTAAACGTAAATGTTGAAGAGCAACACTCAGGAACTACAACTTTAGCGGTAGGTTACTCACAAAGTGGTGGTATCACATTCCAAGCAGGTTTGAGTCAAACTAACTTTATGGGAACGGGTAATCGTGTTTCGATCGATTTATCTCGTTCTGAAACTCAAGACTACTATAACTTAAGCGTTACCGACCCTTACTTTACAATTGATGGGGTAAGTCGCGGTTATAACGTTTATTATCGTAAAACAAAGCTAAATGATGACTATAACGTTAATAACTATGTTACCGATAGTTTCGGTGGTAGTTTAAGTTTTGGTTATCCTATTGATGAAAACCAAAGCCTAAGTGCCTCTTTAGGTATTGATAATACTAAAGTAACGACTGGTCCTTATGTCTCTACTTATGTACGTGACTACTTAAAGGCAAATGGTGGGAAAACCACTTCAACAAGTACTTACTGCCTCGTTGACCTTGAGAAAGATCCAACAACAGGATTGTATAAGTGTCCAGATGGCAAAACTTCTGAGCCTTATGGAAGTGCGTTTGAGGGTGAGTTCTTTACTTATAATTTGAATTTAGGTTGGTCATATAACACATTAAACCGTCCAATTTTCCCAACTTCAGGTATGTCTCATCGAGTGGGGCTTGAAATTGGTTTACCGGGTAGTGATGTCGATTATCAAAAAGTAACCTATGATACACAAGCATTCTTACCAATCGGTAATTCAGGCTTTGTATTACGTGGTTATGGTAAGCTTGGCTATGGTAATGATTTGCCATTCTATAAAAACTTCTATGCGGGTGGTTATGGTTCTGTTCGTGGTTATGACAACAGTACCTTGGGCCCGAAATATTCAAGCGTGAATTTACAAGAAGAAGGTAAAAATGACTCTTCTCCAGAAGAAGTTGGTGGTAATGCTTTAGTTCAGTTTGGTACAGAGCTTGCTTTACCATTGCCATTCAAGGGAGATTGGACTCGCCAAGTACGACCAGTCCTTTTTGCTGAAGGCGGTCAAGTATTTGATACTAAATGTGATGTTGGCTCTTATTCTATGATGATGAATGGCCAAGAAATTCCAAATGCTAAAAAATACTGTGAAGACAATTACGGTTTTGATTTAGGCAATATGCGTTATAGCGTAGGTGTTGGTTTCACATGGATCACTATGATTGGACCATTATCTCTTAGCTATGCATTCCCGTTAAATGACAAGCCTGGTGACGAAACTAAAGAGATTCAGTTTGAAATCGGTCGTACTTTCTAAGTACGACTTGACTAAACATGCAATAAGGACACAAATTAAGATGAAAAAATTAAATATATTAATGTTAGGATTAGGCCTTACAGTTTCTGCTATGACTAATGCAGCTGGTTATGGTGTTATTGATCTTGCTAAAGTTGTTGAAAGTAGTACTTATTTAAAACAACAAAATGCAAGTTTAAATCAATCTGTTAAACCAACAACCACTCGTCTTGAGCAGTTGGGTAAAGAGTTAGAAGGTCTTCAACGTCAAGCCCAAACCCAAGGGCAAAAAATGAAAGAAGATGATATTAAGAAGCTTCAGACTCAATATCAGTCAAAATTAAATGAATTCAACTCAACTCAACAAGGTTTGCAATCTAAAGTTCAAACTAGTTTGCAAGGAATGAACTCAACTTTCGAGAGTCGTGTGAAGCAAGCAGCTGAACAATTACGAAAAGAAAATAATCTTGACTTCATTTTGAATAAAAATTCGACCGTTGCCTATGACGCTAAATATGATTTAACTGATAAAATGATACAAAAGGTTAATTCAATGAAATAAATTAATGAAAGTGCAACATTATCGTTTAGATGAACTAGCTCACCTAGTGAATGGTGAGTTAGTCGGTGCGGGTAGTCTTCAATTCATAAACCTAGCAAGTTTAGAAAATGCTGAACCTTCTCATATTACTTTCGTAAATGGCGAAAAGTATATCGATCAAGCAAAGGCTAGCCGTGCGGGTGCGTACATTGTTACAAGCTCTATTAAAGAACAGCTTACTGATAAACAAAATTTTATTATTGTTGATAATCCATATTTGGCTTTTGCCATCCTTACCCATGCTTTTGATAAAAAGATCACATCAATAGGGATTGAAAGTACTGCTCAAATTCATCCTTCTGCAATTATTTCTGAAAAAGCATATATTGGCCATTACGTTGTAATTGGTGAAAATTGTGTAGTAGGTGAGAACACGATTATTCAGTCTCATACTCGTCTGGATGATAATGTAGAAATTGGCAAGGATTGTTTTATCGATTCTCATGTCACTATTACTGGCGGTTCTAAATTACTTGATCGTGTTCGAGTTCATGCAAGTACTGTGATTGGTAGTGAAGGCTTTGGATTTGCACCATATCAAGGTAAATGGCATCGTATCGCACAATTAGGTTCAGTTATTATTGGTAATGATGTCCGTATTGGATCAAATTGTAGTATTGATCGAGGGGCACTAGATAATACGATTTTGGAAGATGGGGTAATTATTGATAATCTTGTGCAAATCGCACATAACGTTCATATTGGTTCCAATACAGCTATTGCTGCTAAATGTGGAATTGCTGGAAGCACTAAAATTGGCAAAAACTGTATTCTTGCAGGAGCCTGTGGTGTGTCTGGTCACCTTTCAATCACTGATAATGTGACTTTAACTGGAATGTCAATGGTCACAAAAAATATTTCTGAAGCTGGTACCTATTCTTCAGGAATTGGATTATTTGAAAATAGTCATTGGAAAAAGACAATTGTACGCTTGCGACAATTAGCAGATGTGCCATTGACCCAAATCACTAAACGACTTGATCATATACAAGCTCAAATAGAGTCTCTTGAATCAACTTTTAATTTGCGTAAATAGAATATTATGACCGAGTCAACTACACCTAAATTTGCCATCCCTGAATTACCAATGCAGATTCAAACGATTCGTCAATATTTGCCGCATCGTTATCCTTTCTTATTGGTTGATCGTGTGACTGAAGTTACTGACAATAGTATTGTTGGTTATAAAAATGTTTCTATCAATGAAGAGTTCCTACAAGGACATTTTCCAGAATATCCAATTATGCCGGGTGTTCTAATTGTAGAAGCATTAGCTCAAGTTTCGGGCGTTCTAGGTTTTATTATGAACAATGAGACGCCAAAACCAGGTTCTTTATTCCTCTTTGCTGGTGCAGAAAAGGTAAGATTTAAAAAACAAGTAGTTGCTGGCGACCAACTTGTATTAAAATCTGAATTAGTAATGCAAAAACGCGGTATCTACAAATATAACTGTACGGCTACCGTTGACGGTATTGTAGCAACAACCGCTGAAATTATGATTTCACACCAAAAAACAGAGCAGGCATGAGCAATCACGATTTAATTCATTCTACGGCCATTATTGATCCATCTGCAGTGATTGCCCCGGATGTCCAGATAGGACCTTATTGTATTATTGGTCCAAATGTGACGATTGGCGCTGGTACTAAATTACATTCACATGTTGTAGTTGGTGGTTTTACCAAAATTGGTCAAAATAATGAGATTTTCCAGTTTGCAAGTGTTGGTGAAGTTTGCCAAGACTTGAAATATCAAGGTGAAGAAACTTGGTTAGAGATTGGAGATCATAATTTAATTCGTGAGCATTGCAGTTTACATAGAGGAACTGTACAAGATAATGCTTTAACTAAAATAGGTAGTCATAACTTATTGATGGTTAATACGCATATTGCACATGACTGTATTGTTGGTGATCATAATATTTTCGCAAATAATGTTGGTGTTGCTGGACACGTCCATATTGGTGATCATGTCATTATTGGTGGTAATTCGGGAATTCATCAATTCTGTAAAATCGATTCTTACAGTATGGTTGGTGGAGCATCTTTAATTTTAAAAGATGTGCCAGCTTATGTTATGGCATCTGGTAATCCAGCACATGCGTTTGGTATTAATATAGAAGGTATGCGCCGAAAGGGTTGGTCTAAGGATACAATTCAAGGTCTTAGAGAAGCTTATAAATTGATTTTTAAATCAGGCCTGACCTCTGTTCAAGCTGTTGAGCAGATTAAAAATGATATTCTTCCGAATGTTCCAGAAGCTCAATTATTAATTGACTCTGTTGAGCAATCAGAACGTGGTATTGTGCGTTAAGCCGAGATATTCAAAAAAAGACACCGCAATCTGCGGTGTCTTTTTTTCTTAAAAACTTTTATTTGTTAAAAAATTTGGCTTCTTCAGATTTTGGATACTGACTTAAAATTTTAGCTTTATATTGGTTTGCTGATACAGTGTTTTTATCAACATCTTTGGCAATACTGTAGAGTTGATAAAGCGCGCGAGGAGCTTTACTAGAATTTGGGTATTGCGTAGCGACTACATTATAGTTCTTTTTAGCTTCATTATAATTTACCGGATCAGTTGCTAAATTAAACTCGGCTAACCAAAAATAGGCATTCCCTGTATAAACGCTATTAGGATGATTTTTGATAAAGTTTTGCATTGGAGCAATCGCTTTTTTCGCTCCACCTTGTTTGTAGGCATCTAAAGCGACAGTATAAGCTGCTTTTTCAAGTTCTACAGGGTTCGATTGATTTTGCGTAGCAGGCGATGAAGCTGGTTGTGTTACTTGCGTTTGTGAAGGGGAAGTAACTTGACTTGCAGCAGTTGTAGTAGTACTAGCTGCTTTATTGTCGGTAGGAGGAGCTTCTGAGCTTCCGGTAGCTGTAGCATCACTATTTGCTGTATTGTCTGGTGCTGCACTTTCTGGATCTACTTTTTGATTTAGTAATTCCAAACGCTGGTCTAAATCAGTATAGCGATTAGATAAATCTTTTTTCAGTTGTTCAATATCATTCGATTGTTCTTCTAACTGTCCGCGTAAGGTACGTATATCATTTTCTAATTGTTGGTTTTTTTGCATCAATTCCCAATTTAAATTACTAGGGACTGAAGCGTTATTCGATGAAGTGTTAGTTGAACTACCACCACTTTGACTTAAACCGCGCGATTCAATTGGAATATTGGCATAGAGAGAAGTAGTGCTCATTAAGGCAATAAATAATAAAGAATGCTTCATCAATCGCATGAGTATAGGTCCATAATTTTATGTAAAAGCTAACTTGAGAAGGGAATATGTAAACTATTCACATTAGCTATCTAAGGTTTTAATTGATCATTGCAATTAAAACAGCTAACAATATAAATGCAAGAATAGTTTACAATCTTCAAGCATATTTTATTCAAAATAAGTATCAAGAAAGAATATAAGATAAGAGATTCTAGGAATTTATATGTTTTTGACGATGAATTAATCAATTGAAACATAAACTTGCTTAAAATTGAGAAGAAGGCTTGCAACTCTTTTAAAAATCTCTATACTCTGTTTTGCAATGGTAGCCCCGCTGGTGGCTTCGCAATTGTACTCTGTGAACCCCGCCAGGACCGGAAGGTAGCAACGGTAGCAGATCTATGATGTGCCGAAGTTTTGCTAGTGGGGTTGCCACCATCTTCTAATCCGATCTCCGTTGGATTGCCTTCATAATTACATCTAAATCAAATCCTCTATATTGTAAAAACCTCATCTGTTTTGCTTTAAGTTTAGGATCTTTTTCTACTTCTTCACCAAACTTTTTCACTTTAAGTTGATAAGCCTGTTCCACCCAATCAATATTATGAATTTCATCTGCAATTAAATCATTTTCGATTTGTTTAGTTTTTAAAGCTTGTTTGATGCGTTTTGGTCCTTTGCCTTTACGAATTTGGCTAGCCAATGTTAGTTCTGCAACGCGTTGGTCACTTTGATAATTTTGCTCAGATAACTCTTCAACAAGTTGCTTAACCTCTTCAGGGTTTTGTGCATAACGATTCAATTTCTCGATAAGTTCTGCTTTCGAATAATCTCGACGAGTCAATAATGCAAAAGCATATGAGCGCAAACGTTGCCCTGTTAGCAAAGCGCGTTGTTGGGGCTGTTCTTCTGTTCTTTTGAACATATTTAATATTTCCTTGTAAAAAACGCCCCGAAGGGCGTTTTAAGACTTATAAGCGGTAATTAAGACTCTAATAGAAGATCTTCTTCTTCATCTTCCACTTGTACAGCACCATTAGTACCCGTAGTTAGCAGTTGTTCACGGATAATCTTTTCAATTTCTCCAGCCATTTGAGGATTTTCTTCAAAGTGGCGGATAACATTGTTTTTACCTTGGCCAATTTTATTGCCTTGATATGAATACCAAGCGCCTGCTTTTTGCACGATATCTTGTTGTACAGCTAAATCTACAAGTTCGCCAAGCTGGTTTGTACCTTTACCGTATAGGATTTGGAAAATAGCTTCTTTAAAGGGAGGAGCCATTTTGTTTTTAACAACTTTAACTCGAGTTTCAGAGCCGATGATTTCATCACCTTCTTTGACCTGACCAATACGGCGGATATCTAAACGTACAGAAGCATAGAACTTCAATGCGTTACCACCAGTCGTAGTCTCAGGGCTACCAAACATTACACCAATTTTCATACGGATCTGGTTAATGAAAATAACCATACAGTTCGAGCGTTTAGCGTTACCCGTAATTTTACGTAATGCCTGACTCATTAAGCGAGCTTGTAAGCCCATGTGAGAGTCACCCATTTCGCCTTCAATTTCTGCTTTAGGAGTAAGAGCAGCAACTGAGTCGACAACGATTAAATCAATTGCACCAGAGCGAACTAGCATGTCTGCAATCTCGAGTGCTTGTTCACCGTTATCTGGTTGCGATACAAGTAGATTATCAATGTCCACGCCTAGCTTACGTGCATATTGTGGATCTAATGCGTGTTCTGCATCGATAAATGCACAAGTACCACCAGCTTTTTGACATTGTGCAATCGCTTGGAGAGTCATTGTGGTTTTACCAGAAGATTCTGGACCATAAATTTCAACGATACGACCTTTCGGTAAACCGCCAATCCCCAATGCAATATCTAAAGTCAAAGAACCTGTAGATACAGCTTCAACTGCTTGAACAGTGTTGTCACCGAGACGCATCACCGTATTTTTGCCAAATTGCTTCTCAATTTGACTTAGCGCGGCTTGTAATGCTTTGCTTTTATTCTCATCCATCTCAAAAACCTCAATACTCTAAGTTCATCACGTTTAACCCAAGTGGATGTATTGAATCTCAACTTGTTTCACAGGGCTAATAGTGACAGATTTTTTCTATAGCTTCTATGTGTTGTCTGTGTGTGTGCGACACAACTCGACGTTTTTATTCATCACCATACGACCAGTGTTGATCATTGTCCTGTTTAAACCGATTAATCTGTCTACGATCCTTTTTACTCGGTCTATGATCAGGTCGAGCAAGATTATGCAATTTTCGTTGGGATGCAATCAACTCCCGTCTAGCAATACTTACTTCTGTTTCTTCATAAAGTTGCTGGGCAACCGGTGCTGGACCACGTATGTTCGAAAGCGCTTTTACGACAACGGTTTTTTTATCAAAACCTTGTTGAATAATAAGTTCCATTCCAACACGAATTTCTTTGGAAACTTTTACACGCTCATTATTGTGATGTACTTTACCTCCTTCGATTGCTGCTTTAGCAATTGAACGAGTTTTAAAAAAACGAGCAGCCCATAGCCATTTGTCGATACGCATGGTCTCTACAGCATCGTTTTCAAGCGATTTTGACATCATTATCCTTTCTATCAATTTGATTCAATATAGACAGCAATTCTGTAAGTCGATCTAGTGCTTTATATTCTAAATCTTCATACTTTCTTACATCCTTTAGACTTGAGGGCTGCAAGATAGTAAACAAGTGCTTGATACCAAATTTTTCAGCTGTTTTGAGTACAGGACCTGTATCATCAATAAAAATGGTTGCTTCTGGGTCGAAAGGGTGTAATTTTTGGAGCTCTTGCCAAAAATGAATATCTTCTTTTGCATAACCAATTTGTTCACTCGATACGGTTACGTCAAAGAAGTGTTCAATTGCAACATTATCGAACTTTAACCGTAAGCTTGCACGATCGGCATTTGTAACTAACCAACAACTATATCCTTGCTTTTTCAGTTCCTGTAGAAGCTCAATACAACCAGACCGAGCTTGAATTTTTGTCTGAAATTCTTGCTGTAATTTGAGTACATCAACGCCTACAGTTTTGGTCCAATAAGCTGATGAATACCAAACAAGCGTATGTCTATGTGATTGATAAAACTGATATAGTGTTTTTTGGCTCTGGTCGAGTGGAAGTTGATGTATCTCTGCATGTCGCTTAGGAAGACATTCATTCCAAATGAAATCATCAAAAGCGAGATCTAATAGCGTACCATCCATGTCAAACATTACGATTTTAGACATATCTAAATATCTCCAAAATCATTTAAAGCAAATTTTTTAAGACACATCTATCATATATCCTTTTTAAAATCATTAATTAAAGAAACTTCGAGATATAAAATTAATTTAAAACTCCACCCATTAATTCTTTCAAAAGGTGTTTTGATTAATGTGATGGGTAGGGAGGATAAATGATTTGAAAATTATAGCGTGTAATTTTGCAAAACAGGAAGCAATAATAAGTGCTTTTTAGTGGATAACTTTTACTGTGTTTGAAGTAAAAATAGACAGGCAAAGTTTTATAATTAAGAAATCTTAAAAGCCATCTATATTTATAGTTAATTTTGCTTACATAGGATACGTATTGACATACATTTTATAAATTGAAGGATACTTGTTTAAAGATATATTTAAAATTAACCCTAATAAGAATTTAGAGAAAGCAATGAAAATTGGATTTATTGGCGGAGCCAATGACGGTATTGTAATCAATGCTGCTGATGGCCTTGATACTTATAAGCTTGAATGGCATTACAAAGCAGAAAAGCACTGTGAATCACAGCCAACATTAGGTCTTAATGGGCCTGAGTATGATTACTACAACCTATTAATACTAAGAAAAAATAAAGAGGCTAAACTCTTTTATGTACTCACTACAATGGGAAAAGATGATATCGCAAGTAAAATTCATGAGTATTGGGAGTGCTCTACATCTGTTGGCTATGATTTCGATGATTAAGAAAATTTTTATTAATAATTTAAAATTTTGACTTTAATCAAAAAATAAATGAAGAGCTTGTAATTTCATATAACACATGTGCTTTTAGTTGGTGATGGAGAGGAACCTTGGGATGATCAAAGTTTTTAACTTTGTGCATTCCAAGTCTTTCCATGACGGCTTGAGAGGGTGCATTTATATTAGCAGTAAATGAAACGATCTTATCTAAATTCAGTACATTAAAACCATAGTCTAAAGCCGCTTTTGCTCCTTCAGTTGCATAACCTTGTTTCCAGAATTCTTTTGCAAGTCGCCACCCAATTTCCACACATGGAGAAAAGTCAAACTGTTCAGGTTGGCTGTGCAAACCAATAAACCCGATAAATTGATGGGTTTGTTTTAATTCTACTGCCCAGAAGCCCCAACCATTTTCATTAATGAGAGATGAAATTTTTTGGATTAAATTAAGGCTTTCTTGGGGTGTTAATAGAGTTGGGAAAAATTGCATAACATGTTGATCTAAGCCCATTGTTATAAAAGGCTCAACATCACTTTCTTTCCACTGTCTTAAAATTAAACGCTGAGTTTCGATCATGAGACGGCTCTATAATTAAAAATGATGGGTCAAAGTGGCTTTTGCACAATCTTCTGTAAAATGATCTTGGAATTGATGCTCACTACACCTTTTATTTTATTTAAGGTATTAATGACGAAATGAGAAAAAGAACTCAAATCTTTGGTCGCAACGTGTAAAACATAATTAGATTCGCCAGTAATAATATATGCATTAATGACTTCATCAAAATTTTTGATCTGACTTAAAAAGAAGTTGTGATCATTTTCTGTGAGTTGGGCAAGCTTTATTTCGACAATTGCCTCAATTTTTATACCTAGTTTTTCATAATTAACTTTCGCTTGATATTTTTCAATTACACCATTGCTTTCTAAAATTTTAACTCGCCGATGACAAGCTGAAGCCGAAAGGTTAACGAGATCGGCCAGTTCTTGGTTACTTAACCGAGCATTATCTTGTAAATGTTTTAAAATTTTAAGATCAATTGCATCTACATTCATTTTCGAATTTCATCCATGTTTTTTAATTTTAATTCGAATTTTATACGAAAATAGCAAATTTTAATCAAATATTATCGAATAAATCGAAAGAATTGGCGTGATAAAATTCAAATACAAAGGAAATGTTGAAAATAGGTGAAATAACAAATGATTACTCACGAACAATGCCTCTATTGGGATCAGGAAGATGAACTCAAAAAGTTTAAAGACGAATTTGCACTACCAGAAAATGTCATTTATTTAGATGGTAATTCTTTGGGTGCAAGACCAAAAAAATCATTAGAGGTTGCTCAGCATATTATTGCAAAAGAGTGGGGTGAGGACCTCATTAATAGCTGGAATAAAGCAGATTGGTGGGGACTACCGACTAGACTCGGAGATAAAGTCGCGCAGCTTATCGGCGCTGAAAAAGGTGAAGTCGTTATTTCAGACTCAACGACCCTAAATTTATTCAAAGTTTTATCAGCAGCGGTAAAAATTCAAGCTGAAAAATTTCCGGAACGTAAAATTATTGTTGCAGAAAAAGATGCCTTTCCAACCGATATTTATATTATTGAAGGCTTTATAGACTTGATTCATCAGGGTTATCAAGTTGAATTGATTGATGGCACCGATGATTTATCTCGTGTTTTAGCAAAAGATGTGGCGGTAGTTGTTCTTTCTCATGTGAATTATCGGACTGGATATTTCTATGATATGGAGTCTATTAATCAACAAATTCACGCTAAAGATGCTTTGATTATTTGGGATTTATGTCACTCGGTTGGTGCAGTGCCTATGGATCTTAATCAGAGCAATAGTGATTTTGCGATTGGTTGTACTTATAAATATTTAAATGGTGGCCCAGGTTCTCCAGCGTTGTTATGGGTAAATCGAAAGCATCGTGATCAATTTTGGCAACCTCTCTCAGGCTGGTGGAGCCACAAGAAACCTTTTGATATGGCTCAGCACTATGAACCAGCTAACAGTATTCGCCGTTACTTGTGCGGAACTCAACCCATCATTTCTATGAATCTAATTGAATGTGGTATCGATATTTTCTTACAAGCTGATATGCAACAAATACGCGAGAAATCACTCAAATTAACTGATTTGTTTATTCAACTTGTTCAACAAGAATGTGCTCAGTTTGGCTTTGAACTCATTACCCCTTTAAACCATAAATATCGTGGCAGTCATGTCAGTTACAGACATGAGTTTGGCTATGAAATTATTCAGGCGCTTATTGCGCGTGGGGTAATTGGGGATTATCGAGAACCGGAAGTATTACGTTTTGGAATTACACCTTTATATCTAAGATTTGAAGATATTTGGAATGCCGTACAACAACTTAAGCAAATTATGCTGAATAGTGAATGGAAAAATGAACGTTATCTGGTGCGCAGTGAAGTGACCTGATCATTAAGGGTTAATAGCAGAAGAATGGCTAGGAGGGCCTATGAGCAGTTTTGATGAAATACAAAATCGAGAAGCGGGTTTACATAAAAAATTATCCGCAAAACAGATGGGAATGATTGCAATTGGTGGAGCGATTGGTACAGGGCTGTTCATGGGAAGCAAGTTCGCAATTAGCTTTGCTGGCCCAGCCGTCATTGTGAGTTATGCCATTGGAGGCTTAATCGCATTTGCTATTATGGCTTGTTTGGCTGAGATGACAGTCCAGCACCCTACGTCAGGCTCATTTGGGGCATATGCTGAGCATTATGTAAGTCCGCTTGCTGGGTTTTTAGTCCGTTATTGTTATTGGGCATGTATTGTATTAGCGGTCGGTACAGAAATTACAGCAGTTGCTGACTATATGAAATTATGGTTTCCTCATGTAGGTTCTTGGGTTTGGATTGCGTTTTTTTCGCTAACCTTACTTGTGGTTAATGCATATAGTGTTAAAGCTTTTGGATTGGTTGAATATTGGTTTTCGACCATAAAAGTCTTTGCAATTATTGTATTTATTCTTTTAGCAATTGGTATTTTGACTCAAGGTCATGGAGGAACAGCTCAGGTTGTCTCTAATCTAACTGATCATGGGGGTTTTTTTCCTCATGGTTTTAGTGGAGTCTGGATTGGAGTAATCATTTCAATATTTAGTTATTTAAGTATTGAAATGATCGCTGTAGCGGCAGGTGAGGCTAAAGATCCGGAAAGAGCTGTTAAGAAAGCTTTTAAAAGTACTGCAATTCGTTTAATCCTATTTTATTTACTGTCTTTATTTCTTATTGTGGCACTTGTTCCTTGGACAACTTTAATTGGAGCCGAAGCGACCAGCCCTTTTGTGATGGTGATGAAAATTGTAGGGATTCCATATGCTGACAGTATTTTAAATTTTATTGTAATTGTCGCGGCCTTGTCAGCCATGAATAGTATGCTGTATATCTCAACACGTATGCTATTTAGCTTGTCACGAGCAGGAGATGCACCAAAACTATTTGGCCGTATTAGTCATAATGGCGTACCAATTAATGCGTTGTTATTGTCAGCAGTAGGTATTGGAGTCGCGAGTATTGTTTATACGATTAACCCAGCTTCTGCTTTCCCGATCATGATTGCTTTATCTATGTTTGGTGCGTTGTTCACTTGGGGCAGTATTTTTGTTACCCATATGTTTTTTAGAAGGAATATGGCACGAAAAGGAGAACAGTTAAAATTTAAGGTTCCAGCGAGTCAGTTAATCTCCCTGTTAGGACTAATCGCAATTTTAAGTATTACGATCACAACGTGGTTTACCAATGAATTCAAGTCAACTTTACAGTTTGGAGTCCCATTAGTTGTTGTTCTTACATTTTTCTATTATTTAAAACGTTCATCAGCCAAGCTTGCTTTAAATAATCATGAAGAATCTTTGAAGTGAGAGACCTATGCGACTATATGATAATTCTAGAACCGTAGCGAATGAACATGAAATATTGGCAGAATTTAAAAGAACAAGCTTGTTGAGCTATCAAAAAATTACCCATATTGCAGATATCCAATATGGTACGCACTCACGGTCAACTTTAGATTTTTTCCCATTAGAGCAAGCCAAAAAGACTGTTATTTTTATTCATGGTGGTTATTGGCAATGGTGTGATAAATCAGATTTTGCATTCATCGTACCGTATGTTCTAGCAAAAGGAGTCCAGTGCGTTCTTTTAGAATATGATCTAGCCCCACAAAGCAAAATTTCAGATATTGCTTCTCAAATTAATCAAGCTCTCGATTTTATTCGAGAGCAAGACTGGAAAACTAATGAGGTAGTTTTGGTTGGGCATTCGGCAGGGGCGCATCTGGCTGCTTTGTCATTAGGCCATCCACTCATATCTGAGATGGTTTTGTTAAGTGGAATTTATGATCTTGAGCCTATACAAAGTACACATTTAAATCATGCTCTCAATCTTTCAAGCGAAGATATCTTAAAATACAGCCCTGTTCATCAGTCAAAACGAATTACTACTCCATGTTCAATTTTCTGTGGTGAACTCGAACTTGATGAGTTGAAATGGCAAAGCCAAAATTATTTTGAAATGAAGAAAAGGCAAGATCAGGATTTTGTTTCTTTCAAGCTTATTCCTAAAATTAACCATTATTCTATTTTAAATCATTACTTTAATAATATTTTAATTTAAGTGTTTGAAATAGAATGTAATTGAGTAAAGAAAAACAGATTAAACTTATTAAAAGATAAAATGTGAGATAAATCACAACTCAACCTAATTTTTATAAAAATTAAGTATCCTTATTGACCTGACTATAGAACTTAATTAGATTAAAAAGATAGTGCTTTCTCACTAAGCGGCAAAATGTTTAGCTGTTGTTTAGTTGAGTTTCAAGTCCGTAGCTTCCCAAGATGCGGACTTTTTTATTTGATTTTTAAAAACAATAAGATAAATCGAATTTTGTTCTTGGATATGGCGGTAATATCTATTTAATGATTAATATGAGTTAATCACATAGCCCTCTGCCAAATAAGAAACAAATTAGTATTTGCTTTTCATTATTTAACTGGAATTATCATTTAATTAATAGATTATATAAAATATATTTTACCAAACTAACAAAGTGTGAGATTGCACTCGGAACTTCATGAATTTGTCATATAGGTTAGATAAATTAAAAACAGAAAAATAAAAGAGAGAAGGCTATAGCGCATAATTTAATAATATATAGTATCTGTAAATAAATGGTTTAGTCGGCTCTTATGAGTTGGCTTTTTTATTTTTAAAGGAGTGTTAATGAAAGTACAGTATTTTGAAGGAGGCATGTATAAACATATGTGTCCTGCTTGCGGATATCTTCATTATATTCCTGTACATTATCCTTTCTCTAACGGCAACCAATGGTTTTTTAATGGTAACTTGGAAAAACCGACATTTGATCCCATCATAAGTATAAATGAATATTGTAATTACTTTATTAAAAATGGCTTTATCGAATATAGCGTTAATTGTAGGCATCATTTAGCTGGTTGTAAGGTTGAGCTGCCAGAACTAAAATTAAAAAACTATAGAATATATTGATTTTGGTATTTATTAATTATGACCATTTAAAAGACTGCACATTTCCTTAATTATCACATATTTTTGCAATATATCTTTACACATTTGATACTGAACACATATAGTTTAAAAAATTGTAAATCTCTTTTAGTTGAAGGCTATATTATAATTTGCAAGAATTTTCATAACTTACTGTTTTATATTTTTATTTATGGATATCTGGAAATTTTTAAAAAGCTTTAATACAACTGGAACATATCTCATTATTTCTACATTTATATTATTTTTAATGATTATATATTTTTACATTATACATCCTACCTAAACTAAATTATAAATAAAGTAAGATAATTATTTATTCTAAAATGTTTGATGTATCGGTTTATTTGAATTGGTTCTCAATTTTAAATGAAAAAAGATAATAGCATTGTATAGGTCCAAGTTTTATGAAAACATGACGTGGTTATAATATATGGAGAATATAATAAAAATTCCTTTCTAAAGATGTTAATCCCTAAATATAAAGACTGTACTGATCATAACAATGATGTCTAAAGTAAAAAATATGGAGATTTTCTATGAAGTTTTGCCAAGTTTCGACTTTTCTTTTAGCAATAGCGCTGAGTCATTTAACATATGCTGCACCTGCTACAACAAATTCTGTATTAGGCTCATCTGAAGCAAAAGGAATTATTAAAAATCAATATATTGTTATTCTTAATAAGGATGTGGGTTCTTCTAACGAGTTTGCACAAGGTATTGCTAAACAACATGGTGGGAAGGTATTACAGACCTATGATGCTGTACTTAAGGGATTTGCAATTTATTTACCCGATGTTGCCGGTACTGCTTTTGTTGAAGCCATGAAAAAAAATCCGAAAGTCGTTTCAGTAGAAAATGACACAATCATGAAAGTTGATGCGACTACCCAAAGCAACCCAGATTGGGGACTAGATCGTATTGACCAAAAAAACTTACCTCTAGATTCAGCCTATTCGTACTTACAAACAGGTTCAGGTACAACTGCTTATATTGTTGATACAGGAATATTGTCTACACATCAACAGTTCTCTGGACGGGTATTAAGTGGCTATACCGCGATATCTGATGGTAATGGAACAAGTGACTGTCATGGTCATGGTACCCATGTGGCAGGAACAGTTGGTGGTAGTACCTATGGGGTTGCCAAGAATGTAAGCTTAGTACCCATTCGGATTTTAGGATGTGATGGTTCTGGTGCTTCGAGTAATGTGATTGCGGGGCTAGATTGGATATTAAAAAATGGTAAAAAGCCAGCTGTAGTGAATATATCTTTAGGTGGTGAAGCAAACGCATCTTTAGATAGTGCAGTGGAAAATTTATTTAATAATGGTTATGTAATGGTTGTGGCAGCAGGAAACTCGAATACAGATGCATGTAGTTCTTCTCCTGCCAGAGTAAGTAAGGCAATTACTGTTGCTGCTACAGATAGTACAGATACTCGAGCGAGTTATTCGAATTATGGAAGCTGCGTTGATATTTTTGCGCCTGGAAGCCAGATTAACTCTTCTTGGATTGGGAGTAATACAGCAACTAAAGTTTTAAATGGAACTTCAATGGCTACTCCACATGTTGTTGGAGTCGTAGCTGAAATGTTGCAAAGTACACCTACAGCAACACCTCAGACAATCTCAACTAATCTGTTAAATCAAGCAAGTAATAATGTGGTAAAAAATCCTTCAGGTAGCCCAAATCGGTTGCTATATAAATCTGCGCAGTAAAAGTAGTTATTTAAATTAGAAAAGGTCCCGAAGGACCTTTTTTAGATTTTTGCATGAGTACCGTATTTATCAATCATGATTGAGCTGGCTTCATTTAAACCGCGAACCGTTACCTGAATACCGTTCTTTTGAAATTTATTCACAACTGAATCTAACATGGCAACTGAGGTCACATCCCAAATATGAGAATGGGTGAGATCAATAATGACTTCTTTAACTTTTTCTTTAAAGTTAAAACCTTGCATAAATTTTTCAGATGAACTGAAAAATATTTGGCCTCTTAATTCATATAAACGAGCTTGATCTTCGAATGAAGTTTCAATACGAATATCATTTTCAAGTTTATTTGCTAAGAAAAGTGCTGAAAGTAATACCCCAGTTAATACACCTAACGCTAAGTTATGGGTAGCAACCACTACAATAACGGTAGCGATCATAACGACATTACTACTTTTAGGATTATTTTTAAACTGAGTCAGAGAGCTCCACTCAAAAGTACTGATAGATACCATAATCATGACTGCAACCAAAGCAGCCATAGGAATCACTTTTAACCAATCACTTAAAAACACAACTAGAATAAGTAAGAATATACCTGCGCAAAAAGTGGATAAACGTGTACGACCACCAGATTTTACATTAATCATTGATTGACCAATCATGGCACAACCAGCCATGCCGCCCATAAAACCTGAAGCAATATTTGCGATACCTTGACCTTTACATTCTTGAAATTTATCACTAGATGTATCTGTCATTTCATCAACGATTGTTGCAGTCATCATGGATTCAAGTAGACCAACTGCAGCCAGCGCTAAAGAATATGGAAGAATAATAAGGAGGGTTTCTAAATTAAAAGGAATATTCGGAATCAGAAATATCGGCAAAGTGTCTGGTAATGAACCCATATCACCAACTGTTCGAACATCAAACCCTAAAAAAATGGCGAGTAATGTGACTATTACAATACAAATAAGAGGTGAGGGAAAGAACTTTCCAATTTTTGGAATATAGGGGAAAAGGTAAATAATTCCTAAACCAATTGCTACTAATAAGTAGACATGCCATGTAACGCTTATTAATTCCGGTAATTGGGCCATAAAAATGAGAATAGCAAGGGCATTAACAAATCCAATTACTACTGATTTAGAAACAAAACGCATGAGTTTGGCAAGTTTAAAATATCCTGCCAAAATCTGTATGACGCCAGTTAATACTGTCGCAGCGAATAAGTATTGAAGCCCGTGTTCCTTTACTAGCGTTGTCATAACCAAAGCCATGGCACCCGTAGCTGCCGAAATCATAGCTGGACGACCGCCTACGAAAGAAATAATAACGGCAATACAAAAGGATGCATATAAACCGACTTTGGGATCTACACCCGCAATAATTGAAAATGCAATTGCTTCTGGAATTAAAGCAAGACCGACAACGAGACCAGAAAGAATATCTGCGCGGACATTAGAGAACCATTGTTCTCGGACATTCGATAACATGAGAAATAGCCTAAGTTCTAAATTTTGAAAGGCTAGTGATGTGATATACCAACACAAACGACTACACCACATCACTAAACAGTGATGAGTTATTTACAATAGATAAGGGTAAATAAACTTAAGGTGGCGTAAGTATCATAGGCATAGAGAGTTTGAGGCATTTAAAAGTGCCCGAAGAATAACATAAGTTTTTAAGGCTGACTAACCTAAGTCGACTAAACCGATTTAATCATAATTTTTCATTTCAGCTTTTGGCATTGAGGCAAATTCATTCGCAGGCATATCTAAGAAAAAATCTTTGGCTTCAGAATGAGTACAGTTGAGCCAATCATTTCTAAGATTATCAGGTATCACAATAACCGAACGTTTTTCATCATCAGGTTTGTGAAATTGTTTCATGAAAGGGTGATGATCAGCATTAATTGTTAATAGCGACATTGACCTAACTTTCTGTTCATCTATAAGTGTTTCTTCATAGATTGCAGCAAGGGTAAAAGGTTGCCCATCTTGACGGAAAATACCATACCAATGTGCTTTCCCATTGATATATTTAGGTTCATAAATAGCTTCAACAGGAATAAGCGCAAACTGGTCATTTAACCAAGCATGTTTAAAAGAGCGCTTTTGTTCTACTGTCTCTGTTCTGGCATTATAAGTTGCATATTTGAATGCGATTTCTTTGGCATAAGGGGGAAGCATTCCAAATTTAGCTTTTCGCCACTCAAGCTCATTTTGATGAGATAAAATAAGTGGACAATCATCACTTGGGAAAATATCCATCTTATATTCAAAAGTGGGTTCAAATAACTCTAATTGATTGGCATGTATTTTCTTAATAGGTTTAAAGTTTGCACACATAAGACACCTTCGTTGTAAAAATAGCTCTCAATTACAGCTTCTAACTTTTAGTCTTTAGTGATGTATATTTTTATAATTAGAATTGTCTCTTTGAGTATTAATTTTTAACTATCAATTACTTCGTTAATAAATATTTATTTAACTCATGGACATTTCAAAAAAATTTCAGATATAAAATTAATAGAATAGATAAATCGTATAGTTAAGTTGCTCATCTTAAAGAGAGTTTATTCAGTTTTAATAGCTACTTTTATGCAACAGAGCCTTTCAGAAATTTAGATTTTAATAGATTCGTTATTCATCATAATACAAATCATATAGAGAACTCGTACAAACCAGTTGCTAAAGGTTTAAAAATTCTCGGAAAATTTTGACAATTTATAAGGTGGACACATGAATAAACATTTACTGGCAAAAATTGCTTTATTAGGCGCCGCTCAGGTAGTTACACTCAATTCAGCATTTGCTGATGTTCCTCTTACTCCATCTCAATTCGCTAAAGCGAAAACAGAAAACTTTGACAAAAAAGTTATTCTGTCTAATTTAAATAAGCCGCATGCTTTGTTGTGGGGGCCAGATAATCAAATTTGGTTAACTGAGCGGGCAACAGGTAAGATTTTAAGAGTGAATCCAGAGTCGGGTAGTGTAAAAACAGTTTTTCAGGTACCAGAGATTGTCAATGATGCTGATGGTCAAAACGGTTTATTAGGCTTTGCTTTTCATCCAGATTTTAAAAATAATTCTTATATTTATATTTCAGGTACATTTAAAAATCCGAAATCTACAGATAAAGAATTACCGAATCAAACGATTATTCGTCGATATACCTATAACAAGTCAACAGATACGCTCGAGAAGCCAGTAGATTTATTGGCGGGATTACCATCATCGAAAGACCATCAGTCTGGTCGTCTTGTCATTGGTCCAGATCAAAAGATTTATTATACGATTGGTGACCAAGGGCATAACCAGCTTGCTTATTTGTTCTTGCCAAATCAAGCACAACACACGCCAACTCAACAAGAACTGAATGGCAAAGACTATCATACCTATATGGGTAAAGTACTACGCTTAAATCTTGATGGAAGTATTCCAAAGGATAATCCAAGTTTTAACGGGGTGGTTAGCCATATTTATACACTCGGACATCGTAATCCGCAGGGCTTAGCATTCACTCCAAATGGTAAATTGTTGCAGTCTGAACAAGGCCCAAACTCTGACGATGAAATTAACCTCATTGTCAAAGGTGGCAACTATGGTTGGCCGAATGTAGCAGGTTATAAAGATGATAGTGGCTATGCTTATGCAAATTATTCAGCAGCAGCCAATAAGTCAATTAAGGATTTAGCTCAGAATGGAGTAAAAGTAGCCATAGGGGTTCCTGTGACGAAAGAATCTGAATGGACTGGTAATAACTTTGTCCCACCATTAAAAACTTTATATACCGTTCAAGATACCTACAACTATAATGATCCAACTTGTGGAGCGATGACCTACATTTGCTGGCCAACAGTTGCGCCGTCATCTGCCTATGTCTATAAGGGCGGTAAAAAAGCAATTACTGGTTGGGAAAATACATTATTGGTTCCATCTTTAAAACGTGGTGTTATTTTCCGTATTAAGTTGGATCCAACTTATAGCACGACTTATGATGATGCTGTACCGATGTTTAAGAGCAACAACCGTTATCGTGATGTGATTGCAAGTCCAGATGGGAACGTTTTATATGTATTAACTGACACTGCCGGAAATGTTCAAAAGGATGATGGCTCGGTAACAAATACATTAGAAAACCCAGGATCTCTAATTAAGTTTACATATAAGGCTAAGTAATACAGGCTATTTAAAAACCGATCTATTAAAGATCGGTTTTTTAGCTTTAGAAAACTATTCAGTTACGACTAATACCGGTAAATGAATTTCTCCTAAAAGGGCTTGAGTCACACTTCCTAAGAAGAACTTTTTAAACCCTTTTCGCCCATGTGAGCCAATCACTAATAAATCTGCTTTTAGCTCATTAGCTGCTTTAATAATTTCTGTGTGGATTGTTTGGCCCTCAACAATTTTTGTTTCAACAGAAATTCCATGTTGGCTAAATTGTTCTTTAGCTTGGTCTAAAATGCTCTGAATCGATGCTCTAGCTTTATTAAAATAATCCTGTGCTAATTCTGTACTATCAATGAATTCTACAGAAATGAAAGGATCTATAGTAAGCGCATATACTAGAGTCACTTTACTGCCAAAGGCTTTAGCAATTGCTGTTGCATGATTGACGGCAATAAGTGAAGTAGGAGAACCATCGACTGGAACCAAGATATGGTGATAACTCATATATTGCTCCTTATTGTCTTGTGACAATGTATGGTGCGGGAACACCGAAATTATTATCTTTATGCTTATATTATGAACAGTTTTTTAAAAATTATTGTTTATTTTTAGTATGAATAAAAACTAAAAGGTTTATTAAACATCTTATTTTCAAAGATTGTAATGACTTTCTAAGTAAGGCTGATTTTGTTTAAGTATGGAAATAACCTGAGTAGCATCAATAGCAGATTCAAATAAGAACCCTTGGCCTATGCTATAACCAAATTGTCGAAGCAGTTCTTCTTGTTCTTGAGTTTCAATTCCTTCGGCGATAAGCCCAAGTGATAAATTTGGAGCGAGTAAACCAATTGCTTGGACAATTGCATAGATTGATGGGTCATGTTGCATCTTTTGGATAAAGCTACAATCTACTTTTAAACTGTCAATTGGGTAATCGCGAATATGGGTTAGCGATGAGAAACCAGTCCCAAAGTCGTCAAGTGCAATACGTACCCCATGCTGTTTTAATTTATTAAGTGCACGGATCACATATTCCGAGCCTCGGTCGCCTAGCATGTGCTCAGTGACTTCCACTTCAATATAATGCGTTGGTATTTGAAATTGATTAATCTTTTTCAAAAGTCTCTCAGCATAATTATCTCTTAAGAACTCAACTGGTGCAGCATTTAGTGAAACAGGGAGAGGGGTAATACCAAGATTTATCCATTTGGCGATATCACGTAAAACTTGATGTTGCATCGTTTCACCGATCTTACTCGCTAAATTATAATCTTTAAAAGCTTCCGCAATTTGTGCAGGGTAGCCTCTTTGAGCTGAGGTTGTATGCCATCTTAATAAAGCTTCAAATCCCACTACACGATGGGTATTTAGGTCTACTTTAGGTTGATAATAGGGTTGGATGGTATGATGGCGAATCAGCTGACGAGCTAAATTAAGCTGAGAAGCGACTGTTTCGGTCATTTGCATCATGCATGGATCATACATGCGAATACCACCACGACCACGCGCTTTTAGATCATGCAATGCCATATCGGCACAACTGAGCAAACCTGACTGGTCTACGGCATCTTGCGGATAAATTGCGCAGCCAATGCTCATCCCACCATTTAAGACATTACCTAAATAGGTAATCGGCTGATTTAACTGTTGAAGTAAAATGGCTGCTAACTCTCGGACATCATTTTCAGAATTGAGATTATTAATAATAACCGCAAATTCGTCTCCGCCTAACCGCGCGACAAAGCACTTTTCATCATCTACACAATGATTAAAGCGTTTAGAGAGAACTTTTAATAGATGATCGCCTGCGCTATGCCCTAAAGTATCATTAATATGTTTAAAGTGGTCGAGGTCAATTAAAAGTAACCCTACACTTGTTTGAGTATCTTTTGAATATGAGAGAGTACGCTTAAGTTGAAATTTAAATGAACGCCGATTATATAATCCGGTCAGTTCATCTCTCTCACTCATATTCCTAAGCTGGTTTTCTGCCAAATGTTGTTGAGTAACATTACGTGATACACACAGAATTTGTCCAATTTCACCATTTTCCCGATGAATCGGGGTAAGCATATTATCCCAATACTCAGGATCCTGATCTGGCAAACAGCTCATTCCTGCAAATCTAGCAACTTTACCTTGAAGAGCTTTTTTCAAAGCGACTCGACCGCGTTTACGAATGTGCGGTGGTAATAGTTCGAGCCATTTCATTCCAAATTCTGTTTCATCAACAGGTACACCTAAAGCGAGGCACCCTGATTTGTTCATGTGAGAAAGTGTGCCGTCTACATTCAGAACTTTAATGCAATCTACACTGATATCTAACATCTGATTTTGTATTTCAATGTTCTTTTGCAAGTTTTGCTGTTCTTGAATATCGTGATCTATATCTAAAAAGCTAACATACCATTCGCTAGTTTGTGAGGAGCTGCGATACTTAGATGCTTGAATCGATAGTTTGCACCATCTATATTGATTTCCAGCTCGTAAAAGTCGACATTTTAATTCGATTCTTTTTTGTAGGCGAATTGCTTCGAGCCATCTGTTTTTGACTTCATCTAAATCGGCAGGATAAACAAAATCTAGCCATTGCGCTGGCAATGGAGAAAAAGTATCCAACCAATATTCTGTACACTCTATATTGCAATATAATATCAAGCCATTTTCATCACTCACCCAAGTTGGGAGTGGAATTTGCTCAACAATAAAATGCTTTTGGGTGTTGTTCGACATTGAAGTCATAACATGCCTAGAAAGATTGTGTTGATTAATCTATTTATTAGCCATTATTGTAATCTTTCTGTAGTAAGCAAAACAGCAAATAATAAATTTTATGTGTATTTTTTTTGAACTAAAATTGAGTTATTAAAACTAATATATACTAAAGATTTAATTTATGTTTTTGTTATTTATTAATTTTTATTTATCTTTCTTTAAAAAAATATTTATGCTTATTTTTGTAAAAAACTTATTAAAACAGCAGCTTATAATTATGCATATATATTTGTCATATTAAAAATAAAACTAAGAAAGTAGAAGGAGTAAAGATAAAAAATAAAGAATTTGATAAATCAAATTTTATTCATAATATAAACAAAGAAGCTCTCAAAAGAGGTTAATTAAATACAATAATCGCTATTAAGTTTACAAAAGTAATATAAAATAATAGCTTGTATTATCGTAAAATTCTTTTTGTCAAAAAGGATATATATTTCCTTTTTGTGCATTTTATAGCCTACATTTTCCCCAAGATGTAGGTTTTTTTTATGCATAATTTTTATAAATTTTAATTATAAAAATAAAAAAAGCCAAAATGGCTTTTTATACAGTTTCTGGCTTGTTCAACTGTTGTTGTATGTACAGATTCATATAGTACTGTTCGATATAATCATCAGCATAGTTGTTTGCTAAGGTTTTTGTTGCCACTTGCTCATGTTTTAAATAGCAGTTTGATTCAAGATCTTTTTCAAGTACCCACCAGCTACGGTTAATACGACGTACCTGAAATTTGTCACTTTTGTATTTTCTTTTAGCCATTTTCCGAAATTTGCTATTCAGTTATTGAAAGAGAATTTCTACTGGAGTTAAGAGCTCAAGTCAACAGATGGAAGGTTAATTGATTATTTTATGTGGGATGCCATTTCTCTCAATATTAAAGTAGAGACATTAAAATAGTTAAGCTCTCATAATGAGAGCTTAACTATTGGGTATAAATAGATTCTTATTTCATCTTAGCGAGAAAGGTTCTTTAAAAGTAATTTTAAACTTTCCATCATTTTTTCTAGCTGTAAGGGAGTAATACCTTCAAAAGACTGCTCAAGTACTACACTTGTAAGATCATTGATCTTGTTGATCATTTCAGTCCCTTTTTCTGTAAGTACTACACGAGTAATACGACCATCAGTTTGGCAAGAATAAGTTTCAACCAAACCTTCATCTTTTAAACGATAAACAATTTTTGTGGTAGTCGACATTTTTGAAATAATCATATCTGAAAGTTCAGAAACACTCGCATGGGGCTTGCTGCTTAAAGCCAACATGATGCGTCGACGTGAGTTATCTAAACCATATTTTTTTAAAGCATTATCAATGTTTTGTACATATTGAGCATGTACTTGAGTAATCCAATAATATGGAAAATCTTCAAGAGTAAAAGATTCTGTTGTAGGTAAAAAACGCGCATACTTCTTTGTCATTGACTTTTCCCCATACCTTGGTGGATCGCATTCCTGGTGAACTATCTTTAATAGTTGAAAAATATAGTTTCATCAAGCAAGTTATAGCAGGACTTTACTTGATGAGCAAAAGTTATATAGCTTCATTTAACAATGACATGGTTTAATTGTCTTTATCTTTATAAAGCGTTCCTACAACTTTGCGAACTTTAAATACTCTTCAGCTATAATCAAAGACTATTAAAGGTAAAAACTGTTTAACAAAGCCGTACCTGAAACTCTTTGAGTGGATATGTAAGATTGCATTTAAGCTTGCTTGATCGTTAATTGAACGATATTGCTTGCAAGGGCATCGTAGAAAAAAAATTATGATTTGAACGTGGCATTGAACGAGAAAGTTTTTGTCTCTAAAGTCATAACTATGAAAAATTAAGATATTTAAATAAAAAATATTTATATATACCAATGACTTGTATTGTTTTGATGTTGGCGAAATTTACCATACATTTAACATGAAACATCTATTATTTAGTAAAATAAAATTAGATTTCTATATTAAATATCTGATTTTTATTAATAAATTTTAAACATTCTTTTAAATAATAAGCTTTTGAAATAGAGGTATTTTTGTCTATAAATTATAATTTTAATAAATTTTATCCATTAAATCTCAAAAGAGCCAACTCTAACCGTAATGCTTGCAGAAGAAGTGCCAACACAGATTATGGCAAGAGCTATTCAGATTAAATGATTTAAGTCTCAGAGAAAGAAAATTAAATATTAAATAGTTTTCAGTTTAAATTTTTATGAGATCAGGCACATATAATTTATAAAAAAAGGGAGAATTTATATTCTCCCTTTTTAATTATGAAACAGTCACAGCTTTTTCTTCTATTTTTTTCTTAACAATGGCATAGCTTATCCCTGTAACAATACTACCAGCAGCAATTGCACCAAGATATAACCAAGCATGATTAATCGCATTAGGAATTAAAAGAACAAATACACCGCCGTGAGGAGTAACCAACTCACAATGGAATAAGGCAACGAGTGCTCCAGTCACAGCTCCACCTAAAATACAGGTTGGAATAACACGCATTGGGTCTTTAGCTGCAAAAGGAATAGCACCTTCAGAAATAAAACATAAACCTAATACGAAAGCTGCTTTTCCAGCATCTTTCTCTCCTGTACTAAATTTATTTTTAGCAATGAAAGTCGCAATAGCCATACCAATAGCGGGAACCATGCCGCCAGCCATTGTAGCTGCCATAGGCATATACGTGTTTGTTGTCAGCAACCCAACAGTAAAAGCGTAGGCTGCTTTATTGATTGGACCACCCAAATCAATACACATCATGCTTGCTAATATAATTCCCATTAACACAGCATTTGTTGTACCCATATTATTTAGGAAGTCTTTCATTAACTCGAAAATATGTGCTACAGGTTGTCCAACCACATAGAACATAATCAGACCAACAAATAATGTGCCTAATAAAGGAATAATTAATATAGGTTTAAGTGCTTCTAAACTTGTAGGAAGTTTGAGTTTTTTTGCAATAAAAAGCGCGATATAGCCAGCAAGAAAACCTGAGACAATACCTCCTAAAAAACCTGCTTGTAACTGAGAAGCAAGTAAGCCGCCAATTAAACCAGGTGCGAGGCCAGGACGATCAGCAATCGAGTAGGCGATATAACCAGATAACATTGGAACCATAAGCATAAATGCTGCGGCCCCAATTTGTTTTAATATAGCTGGTAAGCTGCCTGCTTGCTCAGCTGCATTAAGGCCAAAGCATAAAGAGAGGGCAATTAAAAGACCTCCCGCCACCACCATAGGTAACATATAAGAAACACCTGTTAAGAGATGTTTATATACGCCAACTTTTTCGGTTTTATCTTTGTTTTCTCCAGAAGTTTGTTGCTTACCTTGTTCTAAAACTTGCGCATTGCTGATTGCCTCAGCAAAAGCTTTATCTGTTTGCTTTAGAGCAAAACCTGTACTACATCTATAAACACGTTTACCTACAAAACGGTCTGTATTAACTTCAATGTCAGTCGCAAGAATGATGATGTCCGCATCAGCAATAGCTTGAGGTGATAAGATATTTTTTGCGCCAACGGAACCTTGAGTTTCTACTTCAATCTCATAACCGAGCTTTTCTGCGCCTTGCTGTAAAGCTTCGGCTGCCATAAAAGTATGCGCGACACCCGTAGGACACGCAGTGATCGCAACAAATTTTTTAGCTGTAGATGCTGATACGTTATTATCATTTTGCCAGTCTTGAGCAGATTTAAAATGATCTAAAGCAGTTTGAAGAGCTGAATCAGTATCACTTTTGATCTCTTCAATGTTAATGAAAGATAAAGGGTGTGTACCAAAAATATTAAGATTTTTCGGGCGTTGTCCAACAACGATAACTTGGTCAAAGCTTTCATTCACCTCGAATTCATCTAGCGAAATAATGCTGTTTTGATAACCCTGTTGAGACGCGACTTGTGCAAGCTTACGAGCTAAAATCAAAGCATTGACTTGCTGTTGCGGACTATTAATAACAAATAATAAACGTTTAGCAGTTGGCATCAGATTCACTCAATGAATTGATTGTTGTTTGGGCTTTTAATTGGTTTAGCTTTTCAGCATTAGGAATACGAAAGCCTATTTGTGTTACAGCGTGGCTTGCAATTGCGGTAGCAGTTTTTAATGTTTCTTCGGCAGAGAAGCCACCCAATAAGCCATGAATCATCCCTGCTAAAAGAGAGTCACCCGCACCAACTGTACTTTTAACTATCACTTTAGGTGCTGTGGCATGAAGTGGGTGAGTGTCATTTAACCAGTTTACACCGTCTTCACCCATCGAAATAACGACATGTTCAATTTTAGCTAAGTTTGCAAAAAGTTTTTTTTGTTCAGCATAGGTTGTAGCAGGAAGCTGATAACTTTCTACTAACTCATCTGTATTTGGTTTAATCATCCAAGGTTGGCATTCAATTGCAGAAACTAACGCTTTACCGCTTGTATCTAGTGCAACTTTTTTCCTTTGCGCTTGAATGAGCTTAATAAGTTGCTGTAATTCATCAACACTAAAACCTTGGGGAAGGCTCCCGGCGATGGCAACCACATCTACCTGAGGCAAAATCATCTCGATTTTTTGAAAGAGGTTTTTCTTATCTAGTTCAGATATGAAAAAACCTTTTCCATTCAAATCAGTCATACGTCCTGAATGTTCAGCAATTTTTATATTTTGGCGAGTTTCACCTTCAATATAAATAAATTCAGGTTGAAATTGAGCTTCTTTAAAATGGTCATCGAAAATCTGTCTGTTTGTTGCTCCTAGAAAACCAGAAACAACAACCTCATGCCCCAAATCTTTTAAAACTTGTGCAATATTTAAACCTTTGCCTGCCGCATGTATTTCTACAGATTCTTGGCGGTTTACTTGACCTATCTGTAACTCTTTGAGTTGTATAGTCACATCAATTGCAGGATTTAAAGTAATTGTTAAAACTTTAGCCATTACCATTCCTAATCTTTACATTTCTTGTTCGGATAACTGACGTACAGCAGTAGCGCTATCACATTCAAGTGCACGCTTAGCAAACACTTGAGCCTGGCTGTAGTTAAGTGTACGAATTTGGGCTTTAACCAAAGGAATACTATTCGGTGACATACTAAGCTCATCTACTCCTAAGCCCATCAGAATAGGCACAGCTTTTGGATCGGCTGCGAGTTCACCACATATACCAACCCATTTGCCATACTTATGTGCAGCTTTTACAGTTTGATCAATCAATTGCAAAATACTTGGGTGGAGGCCATCTGCTTCAGCCGAGAGGATAGGGTGACCACGGTCAATAGCTAAAGTATATTGAGTTAAATCATTTGTTCCGATACTGAAAAAGTCCACTTCTTTCGCGAGAATAGGTGCAAGTAAAGCAGCAGAAGGAACTTCAATCATGATACCAACTTGTAAGTTGGTGCATGGATGTACAGCTTTAACTTCATCAAAAATAGCTTTTGCAGCACGCCATTCTTCCACACGGCCAATCATTGGAAACATGATTCGTAAAGGACGATCATCTGCAGCTTTAAGCAAAGCAATAAGTTGTTGACGCAACAATTCAGGCTGTCTTAGCGTTAAACGGATACCTCTTAGACCTAAAAATGGATTTTCTTCTTCAGCAATTGGAAGGTAAGGAAGCGGTTTGTCACCACCTACATCTAGCGTACGTACTATGAGAGGGCGGCCCGCTAGAGCATCTAAAACAATACGATAATCTGCTTCTTGGGTAGCTTCACTCGGAGCGCTACTATGCGCCATAAAAACAAGCTCAGTCCTGAGTAGGCCAATTGCTTCAGCGCCACATTCTACCGCATGGGCTGTTGCTTGAACTTTTCCTAAATTGGCAGCAATTTCGATTTGATGTTGATCTAAAGTAATTGCAGGTTCTTGGCTATGACGTTCAGCTTCTTCACGAATTTTTTTCTGAAGCTCTCGTTCTTGTTTTGCTTGTTCGATTTGTTGAGCATTGGGATTTAAGATAAAAGCTCCAGTATCTCCATTAATTAAAAGAGAACTTTTTTGCTCAATATCTAGTACTTGATCACCAGCCCCAACAATTGCAGGGATACCTAAAGCACGAGCAACAATAGCACTATGAGCGCTTGCACCACCTACAGCTGTCAAAATACCTGCTACACGATCTTTATTAAGTCGGGCTACATCACTTGGTCCTACGTCATACATGATCAGTATATAAGGTTCTTTAGGTTCTTCGATGATGACCTCACCGCAAAGTTGAGCCAAAACGCGATCACCAATATCACGTAAATCTGTAGCACGCTCAGCCAGTAATCGATCTGGTAAAGCTGCTTGCTCTTTGGCTGCTGCCTCAATATGTTCATGCCATGCAGCAGGGGCAGAAAGATTTAAGTTAATTTTTTGATAAACACCATTAATCAGATCTGGGTCGTCAAGCATTTCCAAATGTGCTTGGAAGATTTGCTTAATCTCAGCCACTTCAGATTTTGCAATAACTTGGTGAATATTGTTTTTAACAGCATGAAGCGCAATATCAAGTTTTTCTTTTTCTATTTTGACACTTAAGCCCATACGTTCATATTGGTAAACCTTTGGCTTAATTACATGTACAGGTCCGAAAGCTAAACCGCTTGAAGCAGCAATTCCTGTATTTGAGCTAAGTGGTTTTGAATGGCTTGGGATTTCACTAGATTGCTCAATTTTAATGTCTGAAGATTGTATAGGTTCAACTTCTTCACCTAAGCCTTGTTGCACTGCCAAAATAACTTTATCTAAAGCTTCAACTGCATCCGTTTCTGGTTCGGCAATGAAACGTAAAGTTTGGCCACGTTTACAACCTAAAGCCAAGAGGCGTGTCAAACTTTTAGCAGAAACAAAATTTCCGTCATCTACTGCGACCTGAATATCACCTTGAAAACTTTTGGTTAAGTTCACTAAATGAGTTGCTGGTCGAGCATGTAATCCATGGGCATTGGCTAATACAACCGAACGGTGAGGCCAATCTGGAATAACATCTGCACCAATGATTTTAGCAATTTCATTTGGTGCTTGTGTTTGGTCTAATTGCGCAACTTGCTCTGGATTAAATAGAATGTCAATCAGTCGATTAAATCTCTGACTATCTAATTGCTCATTGGCAGCTATACACACTAGTGTGTTTAATTTTTTTCCGTTTAGCTCTAGAGCATGGCGAGGTTTTACAATGCTGATCGCTGGTTGTTGAACAAACTTACTACTTGAAATAGACCAGATTTGATCTTGTAGTTGAATAACTTGATCAGGGTCAAGTGAACTTAGAAAACCGCACTTTACGAAATTGTGTTTTTTTAAAATCTGAGATGCAGACCAAAATAAATCTTCAATATCTTGAGACTCAATTTCAGTTTGAATTAAATTCTCATGTAAAGTTAAAGATAATGGTTGAGCTTGTAAGATTTCAATAATTTGTTCAGGTTGTTTAGCATTTTTTACCTGTTCACTTACATCATGCATTAAAGCTCGAGTTAATATTTGTAGAACTTGTAAATGTTCATCAGATTTTGCTGCAATAACAACAGCTAAATAAATTCTGTTTTCACCATCCCATATAATTCCTTCTGGAAAATGAGCTAAACGGATACCTGTTTCTAGAATAAATTCGCGCGATTGGGGTGTGCCGTGGGGAATAGCAATGCCTTGACCTAAATAGGTTGCACTTTGTTGTTCCCGATTGATGAGTCCTGTAATGTAGTCAGGTGTAACTAACCCATCTTTTACCAATATATCTACTAGACACTGTAATGCATGCTTTTTATCAACAGCATGTTGATTCATATGAATATGTCGAGGCTCTAGTGCTAGCATACTTATCCTTGAACAATTTCTTTGGTTTAGCTAAACAGAAAAAAAGAAGCTGTTAGTATTAAAAATAGGTTAGTTTAACCGTTTTTAAACAACAGCTTCGTATAAATAACGATAGCAGAACTTTAAAGCTATATCGACGTATTTACGTAAAAAGTGCTTGTTTTTAATACAAAGGAATAGGTGGTTAATATATTTTGATTTCTTATGATAATTATTAGGTTAATAAACTAACTTTATAAAAGAAGTGGGTATTAATATTAAAAAAAACCTCTATACCGGATTACGGGTATAGAGGCAAAAGTAAAAGATCAATAGATTAGTGTTGGATTTCCTGTTCTAGGAGTGACCATAAGTTTTGATGTGATTTTTTAAACATTAGCATGTGCCCAATTGATTTATGCCCAAGTTTCATGGGATTTAGCTCTAGCATTTTTGTAGGTGCATTAGGATAAAGTTTTAATAAATCTTCAACGTTACGCTCGGTTGCAATTTCATCGTCACTTGCCCAAATTGAAGTAATAGGGCAGATAATTTCACTATGAAAATCATGATGGACTGTTTTACCTATAGCATTTTTCACATAGCCAGGATGGCTGCAAAATTCTCGCCACTGTTGGGCGACTTTTTTAGGTAAGTTTTCTCCCATTCCAATAAATTGAGTAGCACCATAACCTTTAAAAGCACTAGAAATTGGAAAGATGATATTGAACATTACTGGTGCTAAAAACTTTGTTTTACCTTTAAGACCTTTTACATGGCCAGTGGAACCTGCGACCGCAATAACTTTTGCTACTTTATGAAAATTAGGAACAATTCCTAATAACTGACCACCAGCACTGTGGCCCAGAAGGGTAACTTGTTCAGCTTTAGTTTTTTCTAATAACGTATCAATTGCGCAAGGAATATCGAGAACTCCCCAATCATTAATACTTGCTGTACTTTGCTTCAAAGACCCGTGTAAGGAGCCTCCAATTCCACGGAAATCAAAGCTTAATACGTCATATCCTTGTTCGCTTAACCATGTAGCAAAAGAGTGATAGAAGTTTTTAGTAATACCTGTTGCAGGACATATCAACACGGGATTTACTGATTTTGGGGATTGAGCTGGATAAAAATGTGCAGCAAGTTGATAACCATCTTTACAGGTCATCCAAAATGATTCAAAAGTGTTATCCATAATATTTCGTAGTGATTGGTTTATTGATATCTTTAATTTACACGAGTTCTAAAACGAAACTTGGTTAAAATGTGACTATAAAGTCAATATTTATGTTATATAGCTCATTAAATTTGAATAAAACAAATAATTGGAAAAAATATGGATTTACCAAAAGCTGTACAGCTCGCAATTGTGTTTAGTGGCATATTTTTATGGATAGGGATGTTAACTGGGGTATGGAAATATTGGCAAATACGCCGTTCAGAATTAAGTCGTGCTCATTATTATGTGGATATCGCTCATCGAAGTAGTTTGTTATATGCAGTTGCTAGCCTAATTTTAGCTGTATTAAGCTATTTTACTGTTTTAAATGAAAATATTACTTTATGGTGTGTGTTCGCAAATATTCTATTTTTTAGTTTTTCAATTCTGGTTTATATCATACATGGCTATTTACAGGACACAACAAATCAATTCAAACGTCCTCACAAGCTAGGTCGTTTTAGCTTACCTTCATGGATGATTACTTTAATGATGGTGGGATTAATTTTGACTGAATTATTAGCTACAACTATTTTAGTTATCGGAACAATTTTTTTATTTTTGGATGTATAAAAATGGATGATTGCTCATCCATTTTTTAAGTATTCAAGTTTTGTTGACTAAGACGTCTTTTAGCTAGTTTTCGCATCTTATGGTCGACAAAGGCCCACACACAAAATATGAAAGAAACAACCATCGCATACATAAAGTATTCGGGTTTCAGATTTCCTTTAATCATACCTTGAAACAGTAAAGTCAGCATAAGAGCAAGCGGTGTTACTCCATAAACAACTGAATCTTTGCTGTTCAGAGTGTTAATGAAGACTTGTTTGTTGAAATGTAATGATAACATCTCCATCCCTCCTTGTGGTTGCGCTAAAACCGAATGTTTTAGTCAAGAATAAGTTTAATGTTGTACTTCTATTTTTAATTCAATTCAATAGTGAATAGAAAATTTTTTGAACAGTTTTATAAAAAACTCTATGTTTATAAATGGTTAAGGTATTAAAAAAGTAAATATTAAATATTTTTGTATAAAATACTTAATATTTTAGAAAAGAGAAAATATTTTAATGAAAAGTGTAATAATTTCTCTTTTCTATCATTTCAGGTTAGCTATTTTGTTTTTTTAAAAATGTATCAATCGCATGTTGAGCAATTTCTGCATCTTCAAAAGATTGGACACCAGAAACGCCAATGGCCCCTAAAATTTGTCCGTCATAAATAATTGGTTTTCCACCTTCTAACATTCCTTGAGCACTAGGCATACTTAAAAAACCTAAGCGTCCACTTTGCAGAAGTTCTTCATAAAATTTTGAAGGTCTACCTGATATTGAAGAGCATTTTGCTTTTTCTAAACATAAATGTGAGGATAAAGGTGAAGCACCATCTAAACGCTTCATCAACAGTAGAGAACTTGTTTCATCAACAACAGCGATACTGACTTTAAAGTTGTGTTCAATTGCATATTTTTGAGCTTCTTCCATTAAAAACTCTGCATCTGCTTGTGTTAGGTAATATTTAATTTTCATTGTTGCTCTTCTTTCCTAGTAAGCTAAAAATTATTTTAGTGTAATTTTACAGTAAAAACTGATTATATCTATAGTTGATTTGTCATTGAAAGTAGTGTGGAAATAAAATGCCGGTTGGGTAAACTCAGCATTTTATTCAATATATAAAATCATGTTTGGGTAAAACTCGATTTCAAAATAGACACTAGATTAAATGTTTTTAAATTTAACTTTGTCGATAATTACGGTAATTGCGAGAACAACTAAAGATGGGATCAACCAAGCTAAGTTTTGTTCATTTAAAGGTAAATGTTGAAGAAATGCAGGTAAATAATCACCAAAACCAGCAACTTTAATACCGTCAATAATACCGAAAATTAAAGCAATACTTGTTACTGAACCGACAATAAAAGAAGGTTTGTGCCAAAATTTCCAAAAGAAGCTCAGCATAATCACAACAATTGCTGGTGGATAAATTGCACTTAAAACAGGTACTGATACAGCAATAAGTTTGGTTAATCCAAGATTAGAAATAATGAAAGAGAAACCAACTAAAATGAATACTAAAAGTTTGTAAGGCAACTTAGTTAACTGAGCAAAATACTCACCGCAAGCACAAGTTAAGCCAATCGCTGTCACCATACATGCTAGAAAAATTAGGCCAGTTAAGAATAATGAACCCATATTGCCAAAAGCATGTTGAACATATGCATGTAAAATTACAGCACCATTTGCTGCATTTGGTGCTACTTCATGACTACCTACACCTAATTTGAATAGGCTTAAATAGACTAGAGTAAGACCTGCACCAGAAATAAGACTGGCAATAATCGCATACTTAGTGACTAATTTTTTATCGGTAACACCACGCGAATAAATCGCTTGAATAATTACGATACCGAATACTAGTGCGCCTAAAGTATCCATAGTGAGATAACCATTTACGAAACCTTCCGAAACTGGAGATTCAACGTAATGGTTGATTGGAGCAGGGACGTAACCCGCTGGGATAATAACTGCTGCAATACCTAAAATTGCTAAAGCAATAATTTTTAGGGGAGCAAGCACATGGCCAACAGTATCTAATAACTTGTTTGGATAAAGTGAAACTACAGTTACAAATGAAAAATAAATTGCGCTGTAAATTAAAAGGCTACTACTTGATGTTCCAAAATAAGATGAAAAACCAATTTCATAAGAAACAGTAGCTGTACGTGGAGTAGCAAATAAAGGGCCTACTGATAAATAACAAACAACGGTTAAAATCAGACTTGCTACTCGACCGAGAGGAGAGCTAATAATTTCAATGGAACCCTGCATACGAGAGAGTGCCATGATGGTAATTACGGGTAGACCAACTGCAGTAATCAAAAAGCCTATAGCGGCTAGCCATACATGATCACCGGCTTGTTGAGCGACAATGGGAGGAAAGATAATATTGCCAGCCCCAATAAAAAGAGCAAAGGTCATAAAACCTAGGGCAATAATATCTCCAGTACGAAGATGTTGCATAAATTAAAATTAATAAAAAAGAAGGAATTTTAGAGCAAAAGAGATCATGATCAAGCGGTATTTTATGTGAAAAAGATTTTTTTCAGAGCATAAAAACCTTTAATAGATATTAAAAATATCAATTGGTTAAGGTATGTATTTGAAAAACCATTGAAAGAAATTAGGAAATCATTTTTTGCCTCTGACTTTTTAAAGAAATTATGCAAAAATAAAAGTATGAATTTCTATTATGAATGTTGAATATTTGGGCATTTAATGCTTCCAGCCTATCCTATATCCGTTCTAGAATATTCTAAATTAACTTACATTTTTGTAGGCGTGGTAAAAGCAGTGTCTACGAGGGTAAAACTGAATGAGAGCTTCTACTGTTACAATAAAAACTGAACAAGATCTGGAAAAGTTAAGAGTTTCTGGACGCTTGGCTGCACAAGTTTTAGAAATGATAGGGGCATATATTAAACCGGGTGTATCTACGGAATATTTAGATAACCTGTGTAATGACTATATTGTAAATACTTTAAAAGTTATTCCTGCGAATGTAGGATATCATGGTTTTACTAAAACAATATGTACATCAGTAAATGAAGTAGTTTGCCATGGAATTCCTTCACCGAATAAGATTTTAAAAGATGGCGACATTATTAATATTGATGTCGCAATTATTAAAGATGGCTATTTTGGTGATACGAGCCGCATGTATTTTGTGGGTGATGTAAACCCGCAAGCAAAAAAACTGGTTGATACAACTTATGAAGCGATGGTTGCTGGGATTCATGCTGTTAAGCCAGGAGCTACACTAGGCGATATTGGTTATGCTATTCAGTCAGTTGCTCATCGAGAAGGGTATAGTATTGTTCGAGAATATTGTGGTCATGGGATTGGTAAGGTTTATCATGAACAACCTAATGTTTTACATTATGGGCAGCGCGGCCAAGGCTTAGTATTAAAAAAAGGTATGGTTTTTACAATTGAACCGATGATTAATGCGGGTAGACCACAGGTTAAAGAATTAAATGACGGATGGACAGTTATTACTCAAGATCTTTCGTTATCTGCGCAATGGGAACATATGGTTGCTGTAACTGACACTGGCTTTGAACTCTTAACACCTTGGCCTGAAGGTGTAGGAAACTATCCTGTAATTTAAAAATAAAAAAAGTTCGATAATTATCGAACTTTTTTTAAATTCATTTTAATGCTCAGAAAGATGTTCTACCAAATAATCAATAAACACGCGTACAGCAGGTAGTAACCCTCGGCGTGATGGATATACGGCATGTAATATACCGTGAGGAGCTTTCCATTCCGGTAAAATTTGTACAAGCTGTCCAGATTTTAGAAAATCTTCTGCTGCGCTCTCTGGTAGTAAAGCGATTCCACAGTTTTGACTCGCTAATTGCGCCAACATATGGATATTTGTACCCATTACGATAGGGCTGACTTTGATTTTCTTTTGCTGATTGTCTGGACCATGCAAAAGGAATTGTTGATCAAGATGCTCTTCAGACAAACTTAAAATACGATGCTCACTAAGTTGTTCTGGATTTTTTATATCTCCAAATTCATTTAGATATGCTTGACTTGCAAATAGACTCTGTTCAATAAGTGCAAACTGTCTAAGAACTAAACTTGGATCATCATCTAGTTTTGAGCGAACACGTAAAGCAATATCAATTCCTTCATTAATGACATCTACTCGACGATTGCTGACCATAAGTTGCAAACGAATTTCTGGATATTTTTTTAAGAAAGCAGGCAAAATTTTAGGCAGTTGATTTTGAGCAATATCAACAGGAACACTAACCTTTACAACACCTCTAGGTTGAATGCTTAGATGATCAACCAAATCATGAGCAGCTTGTGCAGCATTCATCATGACTTGAGCATGTCTATAAATATCCATCCCAATATCTGTAACAGCAAAATGACGAGAGCTGCGTTGAATCAGGCGAACGCCTAAGTTTTCTTCTAGGCTATATACGCGTCGACTTAGTTTTGATTTTGGTATATCCGTTACACGCTCAGCGGCACTAAAACCACCATGCTCAACGACGAGAGCAAAACAATAAAAATCATCAAGATCAGTGAGCATTAAAATATCCTATTTCTGCAACAACCATGATTTTACATTATTATTTTTGCAACGATAATTCTTAAACTAAATTTTTTGTAATTAAAACATATATTAAGATATTTCCTTTAACCGAAAATTTAAAATTATATTGTCATTACAATGTAATTTTATTGTGTGTTTTTTGATGGGTGGTTCTAGCCTTTTCTAGAACTTTCAATTAATTTCTTTTACACTACAATTTTCTATTCTTTTCAAATCTAATGCACTATCAATTAATTGAACTTAACGATGCTTCTGCGAATATTGAATGTCCATTTTGCAAACAAGCAATAATTGACTGGGCGCAAGAACAATATATTCAGCCATGTGAACATACTTTATTTATTGCTATGGATTTGGGGTTTGAATTTATTGCTGATCGATTTGAAGAGTGTATGGATCAAAATGTGGATGAGTTGCACGAAGATCCGAATATGAATATTTTTGAAGCTCTTACGACAACAACTTATGAAAATCTAATTATTTTAAAATCTGATTTAGGTGTGGAAAGTTTATTTCGCTATGTCGGGGTAAGTGATCGTTAAAAATTGAGAATATAAAAAAGCCAATCTATTGATTGGCTTTTTTATTATTTACGCTTCTGGCGCTGCGCTATATTGTTCAACTAATGGTTTTAATTCGCCATTTTGGAACATTTCGAGCATGATATCGCTACCGCCAATAAGTTCGCCATTTACCCAAAGTTGCGGGAATGTTGGCCAGTTCGCAATTTTTGGTAAGGTTGCACGAATATCAGGGTTTTCCAAAATATTTACATATGCAAATGGACGACCAATTTGACTGAGCGCCTCTACAGCACGTGCAGAGAAACCACATTGTGGAAACTGTGGAGTGCCTTTCATGTAAAGTAAAACGGGATGCTTCGCAATTTGATCGCGGATTAACGCTTCAGTATCACGTGCTTGTTCAGTCATAAAGAGATCCTCAACTAATCTAGCAGCATTATAGGGGGTGTTTACATCGCTTTGCAAACCACCTGATTACTTAAAGTTGCATTGAATATTCAATATTTTATTGTATAAACCGAAGCGATAGTAAAAAGCGGACGAAATTTTAGATAAATGAGTGATGAGACTTTTCATCAGAGCCAGTTTTTGCTTATATAAACCCTTCTTAAAACCTCATACAGACAGAGTTCGTTATGAATGATATTACCCTAGCTCCAATACAACCTGATCAACCATCACATTTAATGGCTACTTATGGTCGCCAAGCGATCAGTTTTGTACGAGGCCGAGGGGCATATCTATATACCGAAGATGGCACAGAGTATTTAGATGCTTTAACCGGTATTGCTGTATGTGGTTTAGGTCATGCGCATCCAGTCATTGCAGAAGCAATTGCTGAACAAGCTGCAACACTTGTGCATACGAGTAACTTATTTGAGATTCCTTGGCAAACGGCAGCTGCTCAGAAGCTTGCTGAAGTTTCAGGGATGGAAGAGATCTTCTTTTCAAACAGTGGTGCAGAGTCAAATGAAGGCGCCATTAAAATTGCTCGTAAATTTGGTACTCAACAAGGTGTAAGCTCCCCAAAGATAATTGTGGCAGAGCAATCATTTCATGGTCGTACTTTAGCAACACTTTCAGCTACTGGTAATAAGAAAGTACAAGATGGTTTTGCTCCTTTAACCAATGATTTTATTCGTGTGCCATTTGGTGATGTAGAAGCAATTCAAGAAGCTGCTTTGCAGCACCCAGATATTGTTGCGATTTTAATTGAACCTATTCAAGGTGAGGGTGGTATTAATACAGCACCTCAAGGCTTTAGCTATCTTGAAGAAGTCCGCACCATATGTAATCAACATAACTGGCTAATGATGCTAGATGAAATCCAAACAGGTAACGGCCGTACCGGTAAGTATTTTGCTTATCAACATACAAACATTGTGCCTGATGTTTTGACGACTGCGAAAGGACTTGGTAATGGCTTTCCAGTAGGAGCGGTAATGACCCAAGGTAAAGCTGTTGGCTTATTAGGACCTGGTAGCCATGGGTCTACTTATGGTGGCACAGTGCTAGGTTCTCGTGTGGTTTATACAGTAATTGATACAATCCAAAAAGAGAATGCTGTAGAAAACGCGGCAGTTGTTGGTGGTTATATTGTTGATCAATTACGTGCGCAATTGGCACATAAAGATGTGCAAGTACGTGGCTTTGGTATGATGATTGGTATTCAATTGCCTAAAGACTGTGCTGAGCTCGTTGCAATTGCTCGTGATCAACATAAGCTTATTATTAATGTTACAGCTGGTTCAGTAGTGCGTTTATTGCCACCAATTAACATGACTCAAGCACAGGCTGATGACTTGCTAGAGCGTTTAGTTGCTTTAATTAATAACTATCTTTAAGTTTTTACATCAATAAAAAATGGGCATATAAATGCCCATTTTTTATATGAAATAATTAACCAGAGATGTACTGTTTTAATTGTTCAATGAGGTTTTTTTGATCTTCCATCGCAGCTTTTACTAAGTCGCCAATAGAAATAAATCCAACTAGTTTTTCATTGTCTAATACAGGTAGGTGGCGTAAGTGACGATCTGTCATAAGCTGTAAGCACTCTTCAACTGTATTGTTTAGGCTTACCGTAAGTACTTTGGATGTCATAATTTCAGCGACTGTAGTGCTATATGATGAACGTTCCATAAGCGTTACTTTTCGCGTGTAGTCACGTTCAGACAAAATTCCGACAACTTTTTCACCCTCAGCTACGACGAGCGCACCAATTCCTTTATCCGCCATAATCTTAATTGCTTCAAGGACAGTGGCTTCTGGAGAAATTGTAAAAATATCTTGCTCTGCTTTGTTCTTGATTACTTGTGCAACGATTGTCATTTCTTCTGTCCTGTGTTTTATCATTTTGTTTTAAATTAGCTTGATTTTATAAAAATGCAAAGACTGGATAGTCATTCAAATACAAGTTTTACATTCAAACGTTCAAAAAGCATTCTAATAGAGATTAAGAATCTAAAGAAAAGTTTACGCTCCTTGCCAATTCGGATGTTTGAAAAAGAAATGTTGCATTTGCTGAGTAGATAACTTTAATTTTCTATGAGATGAATTAAACAAAGCAGGAGTGACGTTGAGTCGAGTTAAAGTTGGTAATAAAGACTCATGGAAATCTTTAGGTGTAATTCTTCTTGGTTTGTAATGTGGCCAATGCTCTTTTGCGTAGCGATGTGCCTGTAAGCCATTAAGCCAAAAAGGAAAAATAAAGTCTTCTTGATCTGATTTAATTGCCCATCCTTGATGAAATAAACCCCAAAGAACCCCGCAATACATCATGGTTCTTAAAATATAAATCTTAATCATCAAGTCTCTTGAAACCGGTTGTAGATTACTTAAACTTTTCATTGTGAATTTTAAAGGTTCTAACTTGTCTTGCTTATTATAAAAAAATCAGATGACATTTCAGTTTAAACTGGTATCAAATCGTAAACAAATATTCCAGCTGTGAAATTCATGTCCTTTACTTTGTGAATTATATTTACAGAAAATTTTTACAGCGTAAAAACGCTACCTGAGCCACGACTGAAGTGGCGAAGCAAGGCTGTAAATAAATAGATAACTTTGGTTTTTTACAGGGATAAAAAAAAACGCCACCTAGGTGACGTTTCTTTATGCTTGCATTGTGGCTAACTTTTGCCAATATTGTGCTTTAAGTGAGTCACGTTCAACACGGAAACCTTGATAATACAATTCTGCTAAAAACAGAGCAGCTTTACCGTGCCCAGCGCGAGCAACTTCTTCTAACTGTGCAACTGCATCCTGAAAATTCATTTGAGAGTGAATTGTGTTTACTGCAGTTGCGTACACATGTTCTAAATCATGATGAGAGATACGTTGAATCATAGAAAACTCCTTATTGTAATTATGATTACTTTTTCTAAAGGCCACTGCCTTTAAATTAATTTAACTTAGAATTATTAAACTAATATTACAAATTAATGGATTTGTCAACTATTGGTGCATACCAGTTAATTCACTATTAGGATACATGATTAAACATTATTCACAAATAATTTTGAGTAAAATCAATATGAGAATAAAAGACAAGGAGAATAAAATATGACAAATACTATCGATGGCTTTGTTTTTGATACTCCACCTAGAGAGGAACAAATCATAGAACTAGCCCATTATCATCGTAAACTATTAGATGAAGCGATCTTTCATCAAGAGATCCATTTAGGGGATTATTGTCTTGCTCAGCGCAAAAGAGTATTTGACTTTGCACGGCATTTGGAACCTGCACAAAAAAACTGGTTTTATCAAGTTTATGATGGTGAACTGAGAAAAATTGCCGACGAAGACGAATTGCATCCAGCCGATGCTGAAGAAGGGTTAAGTATTTTTGCGATGTTTTTAGTCTTGGTGATTATTGCAGCAATTTTATACTTTTCCGTCATTCGTTCACTAATAAGCTAAGTATTATTATCCAGTAAGGTACGATTCTTGGCCTTACTGGATGTTTGATCTTGTGCTTATGAGTATTGAACCCTACACTACACTAATTCGAGGTAGGTCATGCTCATATTCAAACAAAATTTTCTTAAATTAAAATCTGAGTTAAAAGTTGATCAATGTTTTAACCTATTTGTGGTTATTGTCATTGGCTGTATTTTTGTGCTGTCATATTTAGCATTACTTCGGCCTATTAGTCCGGAACAATATCAACGAATTATACAACTCTCTCATCAAGCTACTTATCCTAAAACTCAGGATATGGCTGAGCTGTTAATAGCTCAATCAGAAATTCATAGAGCAGAGTATTTAAAGTTAATGCATGCATATCAATTTGAAGGTGCTCATATTAGACAATATCCAGCACTTGCTCAGGAAGATACTCAGTAAATAGGGTAATCAGGCTAAATCTTGGTTTCCAAAGCTTTTTGAGCACTATTGTGGCAGGCAAAATTTTGAATTTATGCTAAACTTTATCTTTTTAAACGCGCTGCTTTTCAAGGAATCCGCATGGAGCAACAATCGAATATGCAAAATAAATTCTTGATAGATGCTGAGATCGGTGATGACGATGTCACATTACCTAATTTACCTGCTATCGATGTTCCCATCGTTGAATCTCCTGCTAAATCACAAGAAAATATTGAAGTAGCCAAAGACGAAGTAGCTTCTACAGGAACAGCGGCTGAACAACCAAAAACTGGTTTTTTTGGCCGGATGAAAGAAGGCTTAACCAAAACTCGTCGTAATTTCGCTGATGGTATGGTCAATATCTTGATTGGCGGAAAGGAAATTGACGATGAGTTACTTGAAGAAGTCGAAGAGCAATTATTGGTTGCAGACATTGGTGTTGAAGCAACTAAAACCATCATTACCAATTTAACAGAGCGTACAGCTCGTGGTGATTTGATCTATTCCCACTCTTTATATAAAGCGTTACAAGAAGAGTTAGTTGCTTTGTTGGCTCCACGTGTTAAGCCATTACATATTGACCCTAATAAATCACCTTATGTGATTTTGATGGTTGGGGTAAATGGAGTGGGTAAAACTACAACAATTGGTAAGTTGGCGAAACGTTTACAAGGTGAAGGTAAAAAAGTGATGTTGGCTGCTGGTGATACATTCCGCGCCGCAGCAACTGAGCAATTACAGATCTGGGGTGAACGTAACGATATCTCTGTAGTAGCGCAAGGTCATGGAGCTGATAGTGCTTCTGTTATTTTTGATGCCTTTGAAAGTGCTCGTGCTAAAGGAATTGACGTATTAATTGCGGATACGGCAGGTCGTTTACATAATAAGAGTAACTTGATGGAAGAACTCAAAAAAGTTAAACGTGTTATGCAGAAAATTGATGCAACTGCACCTCATGAAATTATGTTGGTGGTAGATGCAGGAACAGGTCAAAACGCGATTAACCAAGTACAAGAGTTTGATCAAGCTGTAGGTTTAACGGGTATTACCATTACCAAGTTGGATGGAACAGCTAAAGGTGGTGTACTCTTTAATATTGCAAGCCGTACCCATGTGCCAATTCGTTTTATTGGTGTAGGTGAAAAAATTGATGATTTAAGACCATTCTCGGCTAAATCTTTTGTTGCTGCGCTGTTTGAAACTGATAAGTAAATTGCTTAGTAACCCTAAAAAGCTTCACTAAATCGTGAAGCTTTTTTTATATGTATATCTTTTATTATTGTTGCGAAAATAAAACGAACTGTCATATTTTTAATGCTGATTATGAAAAATGACTTTAATACACTGTACTCATTCCCAAACAACGACCCTTGGTCAAATCAATAGGTAGGAAATAACAAAATGTCTACTTTCTTAGATAAAATTAAAAACCGTCGTACAATTTATGCAATTGGTAAAAACGTTGCATTAGATCGCACTAAAATTGAAGAAACTATCCGTGAAGCAGTTAAACATAGTCCTTCAGCTTTTAACTCACAATCTTCACGTGTAGTGACACTATACGGTGAATCTCATACTAAATTCTGGAATTTAGTTCGTGAAGCATTGCGTAAAATTGTTCCTGCAGAAGCTTTTGCTGGTACAAATGCAAAAATTGATAGCTTTGTAGCGGGTGTTGGCACGGTTTTATTTTATGAAGACCAAGCTGTTGTTAAAAGCTTACAAGAGCAATTCGAACTATATGCGGACAACTTCCCAGTATGGTCTGAACACTCAAGTGCAATTGCTCAATTTGCAACTTGGACTGCGCTTTCAGAGCTTGGTTTAGGTGCATCTTTACAGCACTATAACCCAATTGTCGATTCAGACGCAGCTGAAGCATTTGATGTTCCTGCAACTTGGAAATTACGTGCTCAATTAGTATTTGGTTCGGTTGAAGCACCAGCAGGTGAAAAAGCATTTATTAATGATGCTGATCGTTTTAAAACTTTCAATTAATTTAATTGAAATTAAAAAAGCACCTATTTTAGGTGCTTTTTTTATGTTTTTAGAATGAATAGGAGGAATACATAAAATGAAAATTTATGAAATTCAAGTGCATATTTCAAAATAATAAATCAAGAAATTAGTCGATAAATGCTTTGTCATAAAATAGTCACAATCATATTGCATATTGCTCATGATTTAATAGCTTATCAAACACAGAGAAAGAGACAGATGACTTTAAGATTAGGTGTTGCTGCAATTGGTTTATTACTCAGCGGTTCGGTATTTTCAGCAGTTACAATTACAGCACCAGAGGAAATTGTAATCCTTGCGGTGAATGGTCAGGAAGTCAACTCTGGGTTATTTCGTTCATCTAAAAATAATTATAAAGTCGATGCTGGTGAAACAAGCTTAAGTGTGCGCTATCAAGAATACTTTGAACATTTAAGCGGGGAGCATGACATTGTTAAATCTGGAGTAGTCACAATTCAAACTCCAGTGCTCAAAGATGGGCAAACTTATAAGCTCAGAATGGTAGATGCACCAAAGCAATTTGAACAAGCAAAGAAATATGCTGAGCAACCAACTGTGGCTTTGTACAGCGCAAATAATGAATTAATCGTACAACAAACTGGTGCAAACAATGAGGCAAAACCATGGTTTGCAACGGGCTTATTAGGAAAAGTCACTGACTTTACGACTAAATCATCTAAATCGCAGCCTGAGGCAGTGTATGCCTCTGCTAAACCTACTTCTGTTCAGGTGGTTGTACCAGCTCCAATATCTATGCCTGTAACAGGCGTAGCCCAAACGAATGATCAACGTTTAGTAGAAACTTGGCAAAAAGCTTCTAAAGCTGAGCGTCAAAAATTTATGGCGTGGTTAGCTGAACAATCAAATTAATTTATTGCTATTTAAAATAAAGCCGATTTAATATCGGCTTTATTTTTAGAATTTTTATAAATAGCCTAAGTATATTTTATGAATAATTTAAATTTCCGCTCAGCTCAATTTCCTGATATTCCACAACTCGTAGTTTTAATTAATAAGTCCTATCGAGAACAACAAGATAGAAGTTGGACAACAGAACTTGATTGGGTAGAAGGACAGCGTATTACAGAGTTTCAATTAGAAGCACAACTACAACTTAGGAATTCAACATTATTGATAGCAGAAACTTCTGCTTCCAAGCTTATTGCTTGTATTGGGCTTACATTTGAAAATAATCAGGTTGAGATTGGAACATTTTGTACTGATCCTCAAGTTCAAAATATGAGAGTGGGTCGATCTGTTTTAGAATATGCAGAGCAATATGCATTGAAAGAAGATCCCCATCTGACCAGCGCCTTAATGTATGTGCTAGATGTCCGTTCTGAATTGATCGCTTATTATGAAAGACGTGGATATATGAAAACGGGTAATAAGCAGTCATATCCGGTTGAAGCAAATGTAGGGGTGCCAAGGGTCCCTATTAATTTAATCGAAATGAAAAAAGACCTCAGATGAGGTCTTTTTAATTTAGGTTAGAAACCAGATGTAATAGCCTAAAAGCATGAGAGGCCAAGCTACCCATGGGCTAAATAGCCATTTCCATAACCAGAAGTTAGGTACGAAACCTACTCCGTAAATAAATCCACCAGAAATACCAATCATCACCAGCATAAGTTGGCTATGATTGTAGTGCCCGTTAGCATCTAGCATGAGTGAAGGATAAACCAACAAAATTGCAGCAAGAGGCAATGCCAACAGAAAAGAAAGGGCCATTGCAAATGCTTGAGCTTTTCGATGATTTGATGCTGTCATTGCTTTTGCCATCATTTATTCCTCATCTAAATCTTGATGATGTTCGATATAAAGCGCGCTGAGTACACCCGCAAAACATGCCATCAAAATGCCTAGGATCCATGCGAAATACCACATAGTTTTCTCCTTAATACAAGCTATGCGAGTTTGACTCGATATGTTTGTTAGTGATGACTCCCCACATTTTGTAATAAGACCAACTGGTATAGATCAAAATAAGAGGAACAAAAATGCAGGCAGCAACTGTCATAACGCCTAAAGTAAGGTGACTTGATACAGCATCCCACATCGTCAAGCTAGAGTTAGGATTGATACTAGATGGAAGTAGGAATGGGAATAGGGCAAAACCAGCAGTTAAAATTGCTCCTACAATCATTAAACTTGTACCAGTAAAACTTAAGCCTGCTTTTGCTTTTGAAGATGCAAAAATTGCAATGATTGCGCCTAAGATGGCAAGAACAGGGGCAATTTTAGTCACTGGATAGGTGCTGTAATTGTTCATCCAACCTGGATTGCTATTGGTAATCACTTCTTTAGCTAAAGGGTTAAGCGCAGTATTTGGGTCTATAGCAACAGCATAGCTATAACCTGGAACTTGCCCGAAATACAGCCATGCTCCAATTACAAGGAAACAAATTAAAAAGATAATTGCCATAATTTGAGTGGCTTTGGCAGAGCGCTGTTTTAAAGCTTCATCAGTACGTAGCATGAGCCATGCACCGCCATGTGCACAAAGCATAGACAGACTTACCACACCGCAAACTAGAGCAAAGGGGTTAAGAAGGGCAAAAAAGCTGCCTGTATATTCAGAGCGTAATGTGCTATCTAAACTAAAAGGAATACTTAAAAACAAATTACCGAAGGCCACACCAAACACAAGCGCTGGAACAGTACCACCGATGCACAGACCCCAGTCCCAAGAGTTACGCCATTTGGTATTTTCAAGTTTAGAGCGATAATCGAAACCTACTGGTCTTAGGAAAAGTGCAAATAAAACTAACAAGAGTGCCCAGTACATGCCTGAGAAAGCGACTGAGTAAACCATTGGCCATGCAGCAAATAGTGCCCCACCTGCCGTAATAAACCAGACCTGATTACCATCCCAGTGTGGGGCAATTGTATTGATTGCAGCACGGCGTTCGCTATCGGTTTTTCCAACGAAAGGCATGAGAGCCATAGACCCCATATCAAAGCCATCGGTAAGAGCAAAGCCGATCAGAAGTACGCCAACTAACACCCACCAAATGATTTTCAATAATTCATATTCAATCATGATAAGGCCTCCCCATTAACCGCTGCTTTCGGTTCTTGCTTTTCAAAATGATATTTGCCAGTGTGTAGAGAGCTTGGTCCTAAGCGAGCAAATTTGATCATTAAATACATTTCAATAATCAAAAGAGCCGTGTAGAACGCTGCTAGCGCAATAATCGAACCCCATACGTCACCAGTACTTAAACTAGAAGTAGAGAGGTGGGTTGGTAGAATTTCACCAATAGACCATGGTTGACGACCACCTTCAGCTACATACCAGCCAGTTTGTGCAGCAATCCAAGGAAGCGGTAGAGCCAACAATGCATATTTCAGTAGCCAAGGTTTATTTTCAGCATTTCTTTTTGCTACAGCCCAAGTCGCTAAAACGAAGAGTAATAGCATTAAGAAACCAGAGGCAACCATTGCGCGGAAAGAGAAAAATAGCGCTGTAACATTTGGAACAGTATCTTTTACAGCAGCTTTAATATTTTGCTCGCTTGCATCAACTACATTGGGTGCATATTTCTTAAGAAGTAGGCCATAACCTAAATCTTTTTGATTTTTTTCAAAAGAGGCTAATAACTCTGGTGAACGATCACCTGCACGTAATTTTTCAAGTTCGGCATAGGCAAGCATACCGTTGCGAATACGAACTTCATGCTGTTGCATGAGATCTTTAAGACCAGTAACTTCTTTGGTTGTTGAACGAGTTGCAATTAAACCTAATGCATATGGAATTTTAACTGCGTAATCTGTCCGCATCTCTTCATGGTTTGGTACACCAAACAAAGTAAATGGAGCAGGAGCAGGATGAGTATCCCATTCGGCTTCGATCGCAGCGAGTTTAGTTTTTTGAACATCACCGAGCTCATAGCCAGATTCATCACCTAACAAAATCACTGAAAGTGTAGATGCAAGACCGAAAATGGCAGCAATTGCAAAAGAGCGGCGTGCGAAAGGAAGATCACGTTTTTTAAGTAAGTAATAGCTTGAGATGGCAAGTACAAAAATTGCACCAGTTACATAGCCCGCAGAAACGGTATGTACGAATTTCACCTGAGCTACAGGGTTAAAGATAAGCGCGCCGAAATCAACTAATTCCATACGCATTGTTTCAAAGTTAAATGCAGCACCTACGGGGTTCTGCATCCATCCATTCGCCACTAAAATCCAAAGCGCTGACATATTGGATCCGAGAGCGACTAACCATGTTACGCCTAGATGCTGAAACTTACTTAAACGGTCCCATCCGAAGAAGAATAAACCAATAAATGTAGACTCGAGGAAGAATGCCATAAGGCCTTCAATTGCTAATGGAGCACCAAAAATATCACCTACATAGTGTGAGTAATAAGCCCAGTTTGTTCCAAATTGGAACTCCATGGTTAAGCCAGTTGTTACCCCTAAAGCAAAGTTAATACCAAATAATTTTCCCCAAAATTTAGTCATATCTTTGTAAATTTCTTTACCGGAAATGACATAAGTGGTTTCCATGATGGCAAGGATAAATGCCAAACCTAGAGTTAAAGGGACGAAAAGAAAGTGATACATTGCGGTCATCGCAAATTGAAACCGCGAAAGATCAACCACGCTTTCAGAAATCATCAACGTGTCTCCTTAATGTGGGAAATGTTATCGCCAGCAATATGCTCGGCGACCTGATTGTCAAAATTTTTGGGGATGGTGGGAGCATCAAACCAAATATGTTTGATCGTTAAGAGAAGCACTATTTTTATTATTAGAATAATAGTGATTTCTTTAACTAAACGACCATTAAGATTTTTAAAATTAAGGCTCATAAATTAAACCTCATTTGATATTAATTTTATTATTAATCAAAATATAATAAAAATAAACATTAAATATATTTTAAATGAATATTTAAATAATTAATTTATATAAAACAATCACTTAATATTTTAAAATAAATACTATACTAAAATAGTTTGAGTTGATTATTAAATCCTACTAAAACACTTGTAAATAAAAATATTAAGTTGATTAAAATAGTTTGTTTTAATTTAATACCAACTAAAATGGTTGTATATTATATTTATAAATTATATTCCAAACTAAAAGGGTTGGAATAATAAATAATTAATTAAAAAGAAAATAATAAATATAGACGTAATAAAACCTGCAAAAAGCAGCAAGTAAATAGAGTAGTAGTGAGAATTTAATCGGGGGCGAAAAGATCGTTTGATACAGAAATTTTCTTGGCTACATAATGGCTTTTATGTACTCTGACAAGGATAACTTGAGAGTATAATTCGAGTTCGCCGTATTCTGGTTCGACTTGAACATAATGGAGCTGGCCGAATTCATCACGCACTCGCGCTTGGGCAGAAAACCCAGGTCTAGCATTACCACTAGAAACTGTCGCTAAGCGTCCTAGAAGATTATAGTTTGTATGAGTAAGCTTTGGTTTAATTACTTGGTCAAGGCAGTGAATCATGAACACAGTAAAAAAGATTGCGATGACAAGAGCTGGGACGATTAAATAAAATGGTGAAATAAAATAATGCTGGATTGCAAAGAAAGAGAGCTGTAAAAAATAGCCTGCAAAACTAAAATTGATAAGTAAAAAAACGAAAATTAAAGCTTTAGAAAATTTAACGTTAAGTAGTGGTGAATTAGAAAGCCAAACAGGCGCAATTTTTTTGAGTAATTGACTTGGACGAAGACCAATATACATACCAATGGTTTCTACCACGCTGAGTAATATCAAAGCCACTACACTTAAGTGAAATGGCATAAGATAATAATTGAAAAAGAAATCAGCCATGGCAGAAACTCTAATGTTGATCGCTTCAGTCTACGATATAGATACCGCCATCTGAATGTACTTTAATCTCAACTTTATTTAAAAAATCACCTAAACATGGTCCTGAGATACATTCGCCTGTTTCCACAGTGAATAAAGCACCATGGGTAGAACATTGAATATATTCTTGGTCTTGATCAAGAAATTGATTTTCTAAATATTCAAGCTCTGTTTGCAAGTGAGGGCATAAGTTTTGATAAGCATAGAATGCGCCATCACGTTGTGTAATGAAAATAGTAGTTCCTTGTAAAGTGTCAAAAGCTCTAGCTTCACGCTCAGGAACTTCTTCCGTCATACAGATCCTTTCCATTTCAAGCACATTCCTTCTGAAAATTTTCAAGAAGTTTAGCATAATCATTAATCGCTAAACGTGGGCCAAATTGAGAAACAACTTCACTAGAAATTAAGACAGCTAACTGTGCAGCAGCATTCAAATCTTGATGATGGTTTAGGGCGTATAGGAATGCGCCTGCAAATGCATCACCCGCACCATTGGTATCAACGGCTTCTACATGACGGCCTGCCACATGGAAATGTTGAGTAGAGTTAGAAACTAAAGCACCTTTAGCACTTTGTGTAATGACTACTGTATGATTTTTAAAACGTAATTGAGCAAGAGCATCTTCAACAGTTGTTGTATTTGTATACATTAAGGCTTCTTGTTCATTACAAAATAGTAAATCTACGCCATCATCCATGAGCTCTTCTAAGCCTTCGCGAGCGTATTGCACCATGGCAGGATCTGAAAGAGATAAAGCAATCTTAACGCCATTTGCTTTTGCAATTTCTCTGGCTTGTTTTACAGCTTTGCGCGCTGTTTCACTTGTAGAAAGATAACCTTCAATATAAAGCCATTTTGCTGTTTTTAACGGTTCAAAGTCGATTTGATCTTGAGAAAGTTCAGCAGTGATGCCTAAATAAGTATGCATTGTACGTTCAGAGTCAGGACTAATGAGTACCATGCAGGTACCTGTCACGCCTTCACTGATTGATTTTGGAGTGGTTTGGATGCCAGCTTCATTTAAACCTTGCAGATAAATTGAACCCAAATCATCGTTACCAACGCGGCAACCATAAAAAGCACTTCCACCTAATGCACTAAAGGCTACAGTAGTATTCGCAGCAGAACCACCACTTGCTTGACCTTTATAATCTTGATGCTGTTTTAACTCCGCATAAAGAGCAGATTGAGTGTCGCCATCGGACAACTGCATGGTGCCTTTTTGCAAATCTTGTTGACTAAGAAAATCATCAGACACTTTAAATTCTTGGTCGATTAATGCATTACCAATTGCAAAAAGATCTACAGTTGCCATATGTGTTGTCACAAAATAAAAAAATCAGGTTGCTAAGTTTACACCATTGCTTGGATTTGCTGTAGTTTGTTGAATAAAATTCAGTTAAATCAAAAATTAGTGGAAAAATATTATTGTGTGAAAATTCTTTAGACTCACAAATAGCTCGTTGAGATAAAATTGATCAGCTTTTTTATTCAATGTCTATCATATACATAGAATTAAAAGCTTTTGTTCTGTTAGGATAAAACATTCATGGCTATATGCTTGATATCAAAGCAGTGCCAATGAAAACTAATACTCAACAAAAACATAGTATTTTACTTGGCTTTTGTTCGCCAATCTCAAGCTGACTCAGGCTATAATGAGACTTATTCACTTATCCGATATGTTAGGAGATCACATGACTGTAGATGTCACTGAAACCATTTCTCAAACTGTTCACCCTGCGTTTCAGTTGCTACGTCAGCACCATGTAGAAGCATTAGATATTTTAGTGTCTGAATATAAGCATAAAGTCACAGGTGCGGTGCATTATCACTTGGCAACTGATTATGATGAAAATGTATTTCTTGTTGCTTTTAGAACCCAGCCTATGGACTCTAAAGGCACGGCACATATTTTAGAACATACGGCTTTGTGTGGCTCTGAAAAGTTTCCGGTACGTGATCCATTCTTTTTAATGATTCGTCGTTCTTTAAATACTTTTATGAACGCATTTACAGCAGCAGATTGGACAGCATATCCATTCGCTACTCAAAACAAAAAAGATTTCCAAAACTTACTTTCTGTTTATCTTGATGCGGCATTTGCTGCCAATTTGAATCCACTTGATTTTGCTCAAGAAGGTATTCGTATTGAACTTGAAAATGGTCAACCTGTATATAAAGGTGTTGTTTTTAATGAAATGAAAGGTGCAATGAGTGCGCCGTCTGATCAACTTTATCATCAGTTGGCTCATCATTTATTTCCTGAAACGACCTATCATTACAACTCAGGTGGTGATCCGAAAGATATTCCTGATTTAACGTATGAGCAGTTAGTCGATTTTTATAAAGTACATTACCACCCAAGCAATGCTGTATTCATGACCTTTGGTAATCAGACAGCATATGAACTACAAGAGCAGTTTGAAAAACTAGCTCTACACAAGTTTTCTGCGGGAACAACTTTATACTCTAAGCCTGAAAAACGTTTAGCTGCACCAATTGAAGTAACAGAGAACTACGGTGTTGATAGTGATGATTTAAAAGATAAAACTTATCATGTTCTATCTTGGTTATTACCAGAAGCAAATGACATTAAATTGCGTTTAGGAATGCGTTTAGTCGAAGGGATTTTATTAGAAAATTCGGCTTCGCCACTTCGTCATTACTTAGAAACTTGTGGTTATGCTCAATCTACAGGTCCATTAATGGGCGTAGACGATAGTAATTTTGAAATGACTTTCTACTGTGGTGTTCAAGGTTCAAATCCTGAACATGCGCAAAGCTTTAGAGATGGTGTTTTAAATATTCTGCGTGATGTTGCTGCTAAACCAATTGACAGTAATTTAGTCGATGCAATTTTGCATCAAATCGAGTTACATCAACGTGAAATTAATGGTGACGGCACACCTTATGGTTTAAGTCTAATTTTAAATGGCTTAAGTGGTGCGATTCACCATAATGATCCAATCCAAATTTGGGATGTTGACAGCGCAATTGCACAAGTTAAAGAAGAGTTGAAAGACCCAATGTGGTTATCAAATCTGATTCAAACACATTTGCTCGACAACCCTCATCGCGTACAAATGACTTTAGTTCCAGACCCGACCAAGTCTGTAAAAGAGCAGGAAGCGGAAAAAGCTCGTTTAGCGGCTATTGGTGAAAAGCTAACAGATGCTGATAAGGCTGAAATCATTGCTAAGACTAAGGCTTTAGAGGAACGTCAGGACACTCCTGATAATCTTGAGTTATTGCCAAAAGTAGGTTTGGAAGATGTACCTGCTGACTTGCATATTGTGCAAGGTCAGTTACGTGAAATTATTTGTAATCGTATGGATACGCCGTTGAACTTGTACCATGCTGGTACTAACGGTATTTACTATCAACAAGTACTCATTCAGATTCCTGAAGATATTGTGAAGTCGCCTTATTTCAATTTGCTTTCTATTTTGATGGGTGAAGTAGGTGCAGGCGAATATGGCTATCTTGAACTACAAAACTTACAAACCGCTGTAAGTGGTGGTTTAGGAATGGGCGCTTCTTTACGTAGCAAAGTTGATGATAAAGATAAAATTAGTGCTTGGTTAACTTTAACGACTAAATCGTTGACTCAGAAATTTGATGCAATTCATTTATTAAAATTAGCATTTGAACAGCTCCGATTTGATGAGAAAGAACGAATTATCGAGTTATTGCAACAACGTAAAACACGTTGGCAATCTCGTTTATCTGGATCAGGTCATAGCTATGCGATGCAGATTGCTTCTCGTAACATGAGTGCCTTGGCTCAACGTGACTATCAAAACACAGGTTTAGGTGCATTGAACTGGTTGGGTGAGCTTGTTACTAAAATTACCCAAGATGATGCCGCTTACGATGAGCTGATTGCAGAATTAAAACGTATTCATAGTAAGTTATTGCAAGCACCTAAACAGTTCTTACTAGTGTGTGAAGAACATCAATCTGAACGTTTGGTTGAAGAAATCCAGAATGTTTGGGATAAGTTGAATGTTGATACAGCTACAACTGAGTTAACTCAAGTAGAACAAGCTAATGATAATAATCATGAAGCATGGTTAATTCAGGCAAACGTTCAATTCTGTGCGTCTGCATATCAAGCCGTAGAAGTATCACATCCAGATGCGGCTCCATTAATGGTATTGGCAGCTTATTTACGTAACGGATTCTTGCACAGTGCTATCCGTGAAAAAGGTGGTGCTTATGGCGGCGGTGCTAGTTATGATGGAAATGCATGCTCATTCCGTTTCTTCAGTTACCGTGACCCACGTTTAGCAGAGACGTTTAAAGACTTTGAGGCGAGTGTGCAATGGTTGTTAAATACAGAGCAACAACCTCACCAGCTTGAAGAAGCAATTCTTGGTTTAGTGGCAAGTATGGATAAACCAGGCTCTCCAGCAGGTGAAGCGATTACAGCATGTTATGCATTGTTGCATGCGAGAACACCAGCTTTCCGCCGTACTTTGCGTGAAAGATTGTTGCATGTAACATTGGATGATTTAAAACGTGTTGCTCGTCAATATTTAGTAGAGCAAACTCCTGTAAAAGCTGTAGTTGCGCCATTTGCTAAACGTGATGAATTGCAGCAATTAGGTTTTACCATTCAACAAGTTAATTAAAATAAAAATTGGAGATTGAACATGGCGTTCAAACAATTTGAACGCACATCTTTACAGCTAAGCATGGGAATTGTGCTTAGCTGTTTATGTGCGTCTGTAACATATGCTGATACCTTAGCTCCAGCAAACCCTGCCACAGTTGATGCATGTGTTGCTCTTGCTTCGAATGCCGATCGTCTGGCTTGTTACGACTCTGTATTTAAGCCAGCAGCTCTACCTGTAGTGCAAGCTGCGGTAGTACCTGAGCCTGTTAAAAAAATTGATCAGCCTGCTGTTCAACCGGAAACATTTAAAGAAAAGGTTGTAGATACAGTCAGTAATATTAAAGTGATTGGTAAAGCGCCTACACTTGAGCCTACTACTTCTTTGCTAGATCAACGTTGGGAATTATCTGAAAAAAGTAAGCTAGGTGTTTGGAATATTCGTGCTTATCAGCCAGTCTATTTACTACCCGTATTTTGGACCAGTGACAAGAATGAATTCCCGAGTAGTCCAAATCCAAATAATACTGTAACGGATGCTCAGAATCTGAAATCAACAGAAAGTAAGTTTCAGATTTCTTTGAAAACCAAAGCTTGGGAAAATATTTTTGGAAATAATGGTGATTTGTGGGTAGGGTATACACAATCTTCACGTTGGCAGACGTTCAATGCTGAAGAATCTCGCCCATTCCGTGAAACGAACTATGAGCCAGAAGCAAGTTTAATGTTTAGAACGAACTACGAGTTGCTTGGTTTAGATGGGCGTTTGCTCGGAGTTACGTTAAACCATCAGTCAAATGGTCGTTCAGATCCATTATCTCGTAGCTGGAACCGTGTAATCTTTAATGTTGGATTGGAGCGTGGTAATTTTGCTTTAATGCTTCGTCCATGGATTCGTCTTGAAGAAGATAGTAAAGATGATAATAACCCGGATATGGAAGATTACATCGGTCGTGGTGATTTAACAGCGTTTTATAAGTGGAAGCAGAATGACTTCTCTTTAATGCTGCGTCATTCATTGAAAGGTGGTGATGACTCTCATGGTGCTGTGCAATTTGATTGGGCTTTTCCAATCAGTGGCAAGTTACGCGGACATTTCCAGTTGTTTAATGGTTATGGTGAAAGCTTGATTGATTATAACCATCGAGCAACTTATGCTGGTTTGGGTGTATCGCTCTTGAATTGGTACTAAGACGCTTAAGAAAAGCCGCTTTTAAAGCGGCTTTTTTATTATCCAATTTGGATGTTGGCTTGAGGATGTTTAAGTCGACTCTTTTTAGGAGTGGCAATTAAGTAGGCAAGTGTTAATGGTCCAAGTCGTCCAGCAAACATGAGTAGGCTTAAAATGAATAAACTACCATTATGTAAATCTGGTGTGATTCCACGAGAGAGGCCTACTGTACATGCGGCCGAAACAACCTCAAAAAGCAAATTCATAAAATCTGCTTTAGGCTCTAAAAGCAAAAGAATAAAGAAGCCAATGAAAATCAGTATGCTCGTAATAGCAGTCACTGCTAATGCTTTATAGGTGGTTTCGTGAGATACAGAGTGATTAAATATTCTAATTTCATCTGTACGGCGTAAAAATGAAATTACACTAAGCACTAAAATGACAAAGGTTCCAACTTTGATTCCACCGGCTGTACTCAGTGAACCACCACCAATAAACATCAGTAACATCATCAGTAGTGAGCTACTGTTGGTCATTGCACCTGTATCAATGGTATTAAAACCTGAGGAACGAGGGACTGTTGCCTGAAACCAAGCGTTTAATGCTTGTTCACCTGAGTTTAACATCCCTAAAGTCGCGGGATTTTGAGCTTCTAAAGCCCATATTAAAATAAAGGCAACTAGGTTAATAATTGCAATGGTTGTCAGAATAAGCTTGCTATTTGGCGTTAGTTTTTTCCATCTTTTGTTTTGCTTAATATCCATGAGTACTAAAAAACCAAGACCACCTAAAGTGTAAAGGATGCTAATGGTTATACAAATAATATAGTTACTCTGAAAGTTCATTAAGCTGTTGGAAAATAATGAAAAACCAGCATTGTTGAATGAGGAAATGCTGTAAAAAGCCGCATAATATAAACCACGTGCAAACCCATATGTTGGTGCAAAAGCGGCGGTAAGAATAACTGTACCAATCAGCTCAAAAATAAGAGTGTAAGTGACAACTCCTTTAGCAACAAAAGTAACTTTTGATAGGCTTGTTTGCCCGAGACTATCTTGAGCCATCATTTGCTGTTTAAGACCAACTTTTGGTGACAAACTTAATGCGGCCAATATCGCAAAAGTCATAAAACCCAAACCGCCAGACTGGATCAGTAATAAAATAATAGTTTGCCCAAAGAGGGTAAAAGATTCATGAATATTTAAAACAGATAGACCGGTAATTGTAACTGCTGAGGTGGCTGTAAAAAGCGCATCCATCCAACTGACATTGCCTGTATTCGCAAATGGCAATTTAAGCAATAAAGTGCCAAAAGTAATAAAGCCTAAAAACCCTAGCGCTAAAAGTGAAGGAGGGCTTAAATTTAACGTTTTATGAGGCTTGGGATATATAGACATATTCTAGAGTTCGTTTTCTTATAAGAAGCAATTAGAAAGTTTCTTTAACTGTGATAAATGACCTTCTAAAATAAGAATATCATGTGTTTGCAAAGTGAAATTTTCTTCGGTCTCAAACAAAATTTGCTGCTGTCTTTTCACAAGCAATGTTTTGACCTGAGGCGCTTGCTGCATAATGCCATATAAATTGATGCCGTTAAGCTTATCTGGGATTTCAATTTTGATAATGTAATGGTCATCTTCTAAAGACATATAGCGGCTTACCATAGGGTAGTTCAGAGCTTGAGCAACTCTTACCCCCATATCTTCTTCAGGATGAATAATCTTATTGATATTAAGGTGTGACAAAATGGTGTGATGAGCTTTGGTTTTTGCTTTTACCCAAATTTTATCAATGCCGAGATTTTTTAAGTTCAGCACACACAAAATACTGGCTTCAATATCTTCACCAATTGCAACAACGACCGCATCACAGTTCTGAATGTTTAATTCATCAAGCACATGTTCGTCAGTAGCATCAGCAATGACGGCATGAGTTAAAATGTCGGCAAGATTTTCGACATTCTTTTTTACCGTATCGATGCCAATAACATCATGATTTAATTTTGTGAGTTCCTGAGCAACTGTGGCTCCAAAACTACCTAAGCCAATGACTGCAAACTGTGCCATGTTGTTCCTTTTTTCCGAGTTAGATCATTATTTTTAAGGATATTTTCTTTAAGATAAAGAGAAGCAATGTAAAGATTCTAGAAATATAAAAAGAATTGTATAAAAAAAGCCGACAACTATGTCGGCTTCCTCATCAAAACTAAAGATTATTTCAAGAAACGTTTATAGCCAACATTATCAGTAATTTCTGCATACGGATAATTAATCTGCTCGAGTGTCTCAATCAATCCATCAGGGTTTTGTTTAGCATCGGTTGCTTGTAAGCCAACTAAAACACGACCTTCTGCTGCACCATGGTTACGGTAATGGAAGAGGGTAATGTTGTGAGTTGGACCTAAACGAGTTAAGAATGTTAAGAGGGCGCCTGGACGTTCAGGGAACTCAACACGGAACAATCTTTCATCATCTAGATTTGCATGACCACCAATTAAATAACGAATATGTAATTTGGCAACTTCATCGTCAGAAAGGTCATCTACAATATAATCTTGCTGTTTTAATTGTTCCAAAATTTCATGGCGCTCTGCATCTCCACCTTTTAAACTAATACCGACGAATACTTGTGCTTCCTCTGTATTGTTTGCTCGGTAGTTAAACTCAGTAATATTGCGGCCTTGTAAAGCACGGCAGAAGCCTAAGAATGCGCCTTTTTCTTCAGATAAGGTAACTGCATAAATCGCTTCGCGTTGCTCACCTAACTCGGTACGCTCAGCAATATAACGGAGGCGGTCAAAATTCATATTGGCGCCGCACACAATCGACACCATATTTTTATTACTGATTTTATGTTCGTGAATATATTTTTTGATACCCGCTAATGCCATTGCTCCAGAAGGTTCAACAATGCTGCGGTTTTCATCAAATGTGTCTTTAATTGCTGCACAGATTTCATCTGTATTCACAGTCACAATATCAGGATCAACAATCGGGCCTGAGTTATCAGATTTGCGCAAACGAATAATATCAAATGGTAAAGCACCAATTTGGGCAACAGCTGTACCATCTGCAAATAGGCCTACATGTGGCAAAATTACACGTTCATTTGCTTCTAAAGCTGCCTTTAAACAAGCAGACTCTTCATATTCAACGCCAATAACTTTTACATGCGGTGCAACTTCTCCAAGGTAAGCTGCTACGCCTGAAATAAGGCCACCGCCACCTACGGCAACAAACACGTACTCTACATCACGCCATTGACGTAAAATTTCATTGGCAATTGTGCCTTGACCTGCAATGACAAGTTCATCGTCATAAGGTGGAATAAATACAAGACCTTCAACTTCTGCACGTTGTTGAGCATATTTATTTGCGATATCAAAGCTATCGCCATGTAATACGACTTGACCACCTAAGCGTTTAACAGCCTGAACTTTAATGTCAGGTGTTGTGCTCGGCATAACAATAATAGCGGGAATTCCTAATCTTTGTCCTGACAAAGCTACGCCTTGAGCATGGTTACCAGCAGAGGCGCAAATTACTCCGCGTTCAAGTTGTTCTTTCGGTAATTGACTAATACGGTTATAGGCACCGCGTAATTTAAAAGAAAAAACGGGTTGTAAATCTTCACGCTTAAAACGAATTGTATTGTTTAATTTTTGACTAATTCGTGGAGCTGCTTCGAGAGGTGTTTCAATTGCAACATCATAAACCGTTGCTTGTAAAATTTGTCGTACCACACGAGACAGCATGTTCATCTTCCCTATAACAGTTTAAAATAGGAAATTATTGTAGCAAACCCTTGTGCATTTGCGCCGTTTATTGGCGCATAAATGTCAAAAAATAGTTGAGTGATGTAATGAGCCTATATGCAACCCAAGATGAAAAGAAACAAGCTGCTGCTAAAGCTGCTTTAAAACACTTACCCAAAGGTGGCATTTTGGGTGTTGGGACTGGAAGTACCGTAAATTTTCTAATTGATTTACTCCCAGAATTACAATTAGAAGCAGCTGTGGCAAGTTCTCAAGCAACTGCTGATCGTCTTAAAAAACTTGGTATTGAAGTGGTTGATATGAACCATGTAGGTAGCCTAGATGCTTATGTTGATGGTGCAGATGAGATCGACCGTCATATGCATATGATTAAAGGTGGCGGTGCTGCATTAACACGTGAGAAAATTGTTGCATCAATTGCTAAGAAGTTTGTGTGTATTGTTGATGATTCAAAATGGGTTGATCAACTTGGACGTGATTTTCCACTTCCAGTAGAAGTTATTCCAATGGCGCGTTCGGCTGTAGCTCGTAAATTGGTAAGTTTAGGTGGTGACCCGGTTTATCGTGAGGGTGTAGTTACAGATAACGGGAATGTTATTTTGGATGTTTTCAATCTTAATATTTTAAATGCTATTGAACTGGAAAAAACAATTAACAATATTCCTGGTGTGGTAACTAACGGTATCTTCGCCTTAAATCCTGCAACGATTGCAATTGTTGCAACGAATAATGGTATTGAAGAGCGTACAGCACAGTAATGTCTGCAAAAATGCCAGAGATTAAAATCGTTCGACACGTAAGAGCACGAAAATTGCGCTTACGTGTTGAGCCTGCTTCAATCCGTCTTACGGTTCCTTTATTTTGTAGTAAAAAACAAATTCAGCATTTTTTAGCACAATCTGAACAATGGTTAACCGAGACATGGAATAAGCAACAAAACGTCCAATCGGCATCTATTGATATTCCTTCAGAAATTTATTTCTTTAATAAAGAACAGCCATTTCAAGTCGTTGTTCAAAAGCAGCATCGTGTTTTTCAATTCGACTGGGAAAACAATTCTTTATTTATTAAAGACACACAGCCATATTTGGCATTGCAAAACGCAGTTATTGCTTATGCGAAACAAGAATTACCAGAGCTTTTGAAAGAATTAAGTGAGCACACTCAATTGGCTTATAGGGAATGCACAATTCGCCGCCCGAAAACTCGGTGGGGAAGTTGTAGTAGTCAGCATAATATTATGCTACATGCAGGGCTGGTGCTTATGTCACATGAAATTGCTCGCTATGTGGCTATTCATGAGTTGGCGCATACTAAACATTTTGACCATAGTCCTGCATTTTGGGCAGAAGTTGAAAAATACGATCCATATTTTCAAAAACACCGCAGACAACTTAAATCAAATCCATTGCCTGCATGGTGGTATGTCTCAAACTAACTAAAACTACATTCTAGTTGTGGTGTTTGTAAGCTATCGGGTGCTTTCCGGCTATCTAAACCTGCTTTAGCACTAATAATCTTATTTGCTTTAATAGATAATTGGATAAAGTTGTATTGTTGCGTCGAGTTATTTGGTTCGGCTGAACTTGAATTGAGTAAATAACTTGAGCTGGCAGCATCTGTTTGCAATAAATTATCGGTACTATCAGCACTTAAAGCAGCACGATAAATTTGTGAGCCTTTACTCAAGTCGATTTGACCGTTCGCACGAAAATTAAGCTGACATCCAGTTGATGTGTCTTCATAGTGACCCACTAAATAGTCTGTAGCTGGTAGGTTTGGATCTGATAGATTGATGCTGGTTAAGCCTTGTTTGCATGGGTAGGTTGATCCATTACACGTCGCTGTGGTGGTAAACCCAACAGCTCTACGGTAATCTCCAGCACCGTCAATGCGAATGAATGTTGTTGAATTTACAGTAGGAACAATTCCTGTATATTGTTTTTTTTGTAGAAGTTCATAACCCGTCTGATCTAAAGACTGTTGTGAATTAGCCTGAGCCAATTGCAAAGTAGATGCTTTTAGGTTGGTTCCAAAGTAATCGCGCGTTACTTTTTGATTAGCTGCAATATCTAACAGCGTATTTTTTAGTGGATCAATATTATCTGGAGCAGGTGTGAAAATAGGAGTGAAGGATGTTTGATCCCCATGAAGTTTTTTCCCATCCAAAAAGCCATCTTTTAAATCAGTTGCTAAACTTTTAACAAGTTCTTGGTAGGTGTTTGCTCCGCCATGAATCGTTGACCAATATTGTAAGTAACCAAAGCTAAGATAACTATCTACATATGTACTAGGTTTAGTAGTTGAGTATCGCAACAAAGTTAAATTCAGAAGGGAATTAGCTGGACTTAAACTTGGAATGTCAGCATCTTTAAACGCATTCATTAACGATTTGTAGACATCTTGAGAGGCTAAATCTACATGTAATTGCTCAATACGGGTTGGGTCAAACGTTTCTTGAGGGAGTTGTCCTGAACGTATGACAGCTCGTTGATAAACTGCTTCACTGCTTGGGCTAATGAATTGGATTCTGCCACTTACACTGTTTGGTGTAATAAATGCATGATAAATACCTGACAAATTTTGGTATTGTGGAGTAATTGGGTCAAACACTTGAGATGAGCTTTGAGTTGTAATTTCTACGCGATATAAACGATTCAATTTTGCAGTAGGAATTTTGACATTAAAGCTATTTAAACTCGCAATTGAAGTATCCACTAGAACAGCGTTGTTGGTATTGTCATATACTTTAAGCTGGATATTACGCATTTCTACAGGGGTTTTTAAAGTAACATCAGTTGTTGCTTCAGGTGTAGGGTCAACTGGCGTTGGTGTAGTGGGTGAACTGCCTCCACTACTACCTCCACCTCCGCAACCAGTAAGGGCTACACTTAAAATGAATGTGCTCAAGCCAAGGTACGTGCGTAATTTTGTTTCTTTTGATTGATGAAGCATCCTAGCTCTCCAAAAATTAATCTGGTATTTATTTGCTGATATTTATGTGGTTATGACAGTCCAGTAAGTGCTATCTGATTGTCGCTAAAATTAAAAAAATTAAAATTACCAAGCATGAAATGGTTTTGTAAGCTTGGACATCCTGTCATACTACTGCCCAAGTATAGATTCAAAAATTGAGGTAATGCACGTGATTTCTGTCGGAATTGTTGGTGGAACGGGTTATACAGGCGTTGAACTTTTACGTATTCTATTACGACATCCTAAAGCGCAGGTTCGAGTTCTTACTTCACGTACAGAAGCGGGCAAACCAGTTGCAGATATGTTCCCTAATTTACGTGGACATACCGATCTTCAATTTTCAGATTTAAACATTGATGCATTAAAAGAGTGTGATGTTGTATTTTTTGCAACGCCACATGGTGTTGCCATGCAACATGCCAAAGATTTAATTGCAGCTGGAACTAAAGTTATTGATTTAGCAGCAGACTTTCGCTTACAAGATCTTGAACAATTTGAAAAATGGTATGGCATGGAACATGCTTGTCCAGATGTACTAAAAGATTCTGTATATGGTCTAACTGAGTTAAACCGCGAAAAAATTAAACAAGCTCAAGTTATCGGTAACCCTGGTTGCTATCCGACGACTGTTCAATTAGGTTTAGCGCCACTATTAAAATCAGCACAAGCCCTGATTGAAACAAAAAATATTATTATTGATGCCAAATCCGGTGTTTCTGGTGCTGGTCGTAAAGCAAGTTTGGGCATGATTTATAGTGAAAACGCTGATAACTTTAAAGCATATGGTGTTGCAGGTCATCGTCACCATCCAGAAATTGTAGAAGCCTTAGAGAATATTGCAGGACAAAAGGGCGGGTTTGATGGACTCTTATTTGTTCCTCATCTAGTACCTATGATTCGCGGTATGCTGAGTACAATTTATGTAGATTTGACAGAAGCTGGTAAGCAGACAGACTTACAAGCTTTGTATGAAAACTTCTATGCTAATGAAAAATTCGTAGATGTTATGCCTGCAAATAGTTCACCTGAAACACGTAGTGTACGCGGTGCGAATGAACTTCGTATTGCATTATATAAACCACAACCAAATAAACTGATTATTTTGGCGGCTCAAGATAACCTTGTAAAAGGTGCATCTGGTCAGGCTGTACAAAATATGAACCTTATGTTTGGCTTTAATGAAGATGAAGGCTTACAAGGGATTGGTTTATTACCATAAAAAACTCTTTTTTGCTTCACACATATTTAAATTTCGATTTAAATGTGTGTCTTGACTCTGATCTTGAACACTGAGATGACGATGCAAAACTCTGGACAGACGACTTCAGCAGAAAGTTCGTTGCAAAAGAAAAAATTTTTAAACACCAATAAGCCTTTGTTTATTGGTGCTGCTATTTTAATGAGTGGTTGTTTTGCGCTCGGCTATACAATTGGGCACCGTCAAGGTTTAACTGTTGTTGGTTACGATGCAGATGCGGAGCAATTGGTTGAAGTGGTGCAAAAGCAAAAAACAGCCTTAGATGCAGTTAACAAAAGCCTTAATGCAGCGGTGCAAGAGCGTGATGTGGCTGTGACGAATGCAAATGATCTATTTGAAGCGCTTAATCAAGCGAACGCCGATAAGACTCAGCAAGAAGGTATGAGTAATATCTACCGTGAGATTTTGAGACAGCGCGGTGGTTTGAGCTTAACAATCCAAAATCTGGCAATTAAGCCTTTACCTGAAAATGCTTATGAATATCAACTAGATTTAGTTCAAGTAAGTCCAAGTAAGCGCCGTGCTTTAGGATCGGTTGAAATCAGATTGATCAAAGATACTGAGGTTTTAGTCGTACCACTTGAAGCGAAGAACTTTAACTTTACTGATTTTGAGCGCTTAACAGGTCGTTGGACAATGCCTAAAGGTTTCACGCCTCAATTTATTGAAGTGCGTTTAACTGGTGGCTCTGATACACCGATTATTAAACGTTTTAGTTGGCAGCGTGGTAAACCTGTCGAAACATCTTCTGCTTTCGTGGCAGAAATTCCTCAAGCTGAAGCAAATTCACAATAGTAACATCCTATGCGAACAAATAAGCGTCAAACAAACTTAAAAGATATCAAGGCTTCTTTTCAGCAGTCTGGCTATGTCGATTGGCACTTCCACCCACGCTTAAGTGATTCGCAAAACGAAGATCATGATGGAGAGGTTGTTGTACAAACAGCCCCTCCTGAACTCAAGCGTCCCCCATTATATGCAGTCGTATTAATGAATGACGATTACACTCCAATGGACTTTGTAATTGAAATTTTACAACAATACTTTGCAATGAATCTTGACCAAGCAACTCAAGTAATGCTAACAGTACACTATGAAGGTAAAGGTATTGCCGGAGTCTATCCAAGAGACATCGCGGAAACTAAGGCAAACCTTGTTAATAATTACGCTCGATCGCAAGGTCATCCATTACTTTGCCAGATTGAGCCTAAAGCATAAGGGGGTTACATGCTCAGTCGTCAATTAGAAGTATCATTACGTTTGGCTGTTAGCATGGCTCGTCAAAAGAGACATGAGTTTCTTACAGTTGAACATTTATTATTAGCACTACTCGACAACGATTCAGCCGTGAATGCATTAAAAGCATGTGGGGCTGATATAGTTTCTTTGCGTAAAGAATTAGAAGAATATGTAGAACAGCATACTCCTAAGCTTGGCGAAAATAGCGAGCAAGCGCCTCATCCAACAGAAAGTTTCGACCGCATTTTGCAACGTGCTATTTTTCACGTGCAATCAAGTGGCGGCGATCGTACTGTTGAAGGTGCAGATGTTTTGGTCGCAATGTATTCAGAGCGTGATTCTTTTGCTGTGTATTTACTTAAACGTCATCAAATCAATCGTTTGACATTGACTCAATACTTGTCTCATGGGACACGTAAAGACGAAGTACAAGTTGAAGAAGAAGTTGAAGATATTGAAGGTGAAACTAGCGCAAGCAATGCAGGGCCACTTGAGCTTTATACGCTGAATCTAAATGTTGAAGCGCAAAAAGGCAAAACTGACCCATTGATTGGTCGTGAAAAAGAAATTGAGCGTACAGCTCAAATTCTGTGTCGCCGTCGCAAAAACAATCCATTGCTTGTGGGTGATCCAGGTGTGGGTAAAACCTCGATTGCTGAAGGTTTGGCATGGTTAATTGTGAATGGTAAAGCACCTAAACCTTTAAGTCAGGCTGAAATTTATAGTCTGGACATTGGTGCATTAGTTGCTGGAACTAAATATCGTGGTGACTTTGAAAAACGTTTAAAACAGTTGCTTAATGCATTGAAGAAAAATCCAAATGCGATTTTATTCATTGATGAGATTCATATGATCATTGGTGCAGGCTCAAGTATGGGCAGCACAATGGATGCTTCAAATCTTATTAAGCCAGCTTTAGCTAATGGTACTTTACGTTGTATTGGTTCAACGACTTTCCAAGAATATCGTCAGGTTTTTGAAAAAGACCATGCGTTATCACGTCGTTTCCAAAAAATTGATGTTAATGAGCCAAGTATTTCGGAAACGATTGATATTTTACGTGGATTGAAAACTAAGTTTGAAGATTTTCACCACGTACAATATGACGATAAGGCTTTGGTATCAGCTGTAGAGCTTTCTGCTAAGTTCATTAATGATCGTTTCTTGCCAGATAAGGCAATTGATGTCATTGATGAAGCAGGTGCTCAACGCCGTTTGAAAGCTGAAAGTGATGATAGCTTGATTACTGTAGAGAATATCGAAGATATCGTTTCTAAGATTGCTCGTATTCCACCAAAAACTGTGTCTAAAGATGATAAGTCAGTGCTTGAAAATCTTGAGCGTGATTTGAAACGTGTGGTGTTTGGTCAAGATGAAGCAATTACTGCATTAGGCTCAGCGATTAAGTTATCTCGTGCTGGATTGAAGTCACCAGATAAACCAGTGGGTAGTTTTGTTTTTGCTGGTCCAACAGGTGTAGGTAAAACTGAGGTTACTAAGCAACTCGCTAAATTATTGGGTGTAGAGCTTGTACGTTTCGATATGTCTGAATATATGGAACGTCATGCAGTTTCACGCTTAATTGGTGCACCTCCAGGGTATGTGGGTTATGACCAAGGTGGTTTGCTTACTGATGCGATTCACAAAAATCCACATTGTGTCTTGTTGCTTGATGAAATTGAAAAAGCACATCCAGATGTGTTTAATCTATTGCTACAAATCATGGATCATGGTGCTTTAACGGATAACAATGGACGTAAGTCAGATTTTAGAAATGTGATTATTGTTCTGACTACGAATATTGGAGCAGAAAGTATTTCTCGCGCGAGCATTGGTTTCACGGATCAAGATCATAGTTCTGATAACCAAGAAGCGATGAAACGTGCTTTCTCTCCAGAGTTCCGTAACCGTCTAGATGGTGTTATTCAATTCAAAGCATTGCCAACAACTGTGATTGAGTCTGTAGTCGACAAATTCTTGACAGAATTACAAGCGCAATTGGATGAAAAACAAGTTGTTCTTGATGTTGATCAAAGTGCACGAGATTGGTTAGCTACAAATGGTTATGACCGTTTGATGGGTGCTCGTCCAATGCAACGTCTCATTCAAGAACACTTGAAGAAACCACTCGCTGAAATGATTCTGTTTGGTGAACTTGCAGATCATGGTGGTAACGTGGCTGTATCGGTGAAAAAAGAAGATGGCAAAGCTGTCGGCTTAAAACTTGAAGTGTTTGAAGATCATCATACGGCAGAACCAGCATAAATTATGTTAATTGATAGTCTTGCTATAACCCGAATACTCAGTGTATTCGGGTTATTTATTATCACGGCAATTGCTGAAATTCTTGGTTGTTATTTTCCTTATCTGATTTTAAAAGAGGGTAAGTCGGCTTGGCTGTGGCTACCTACGGTCTTAAGTCTGGCTATCTTTGTATGGTTGTTGACTTTACATCCGGCAGCTTCTGGGCGCATTTATGCGGCCTATGGCGGTATCTATATTTTTACTGCGCTTATGTGGCTACGCTTTGTTGATCAGGTGGGATTAACAAGATGGGATATATTAGGTGGTCTAATTGTGCTTTGTGGAGCTGGTTTAATTATTTTGCAACCTCAAGGGTTGATTCGTTAATGCATCATTGAATCAAATCTTAAGCGAGAAAATAAGAAGTTTTTTTCAAAAAAAAGACTTGTCAAACTCATCAACAATGCGTATTTTAGATTTAAGGAACATTTTTTAATATTTGAGATAAAGATGTTAAATCAATCTGTGAACACTAACGCTTATTATTACTTTTGGCAATTTAGATAGTTGCCTGAGCGTATTCGGGCATGAGAAAGTTGCCCATCACAGTTAATACCTGATCGGCAACCCCGATCAGGTTTTTTTATGCTTTATCTTTTTAGAATCGAGGAACTTAAAATGAACAACATGACTTATTCGTACTTTAGCAACTTTTATTGGTTTTACTTTTGCTTACCTTTACCAACGAATAGATCCAAAACGCTCAAATAAATGATCGGACTGAGTAGATTGCAGTCCCAAGGAAAAAACCAATGAATGCCCTAAATACTTTACTGACTCAAACCAATACAAAAGAAACACCAGTTAGTTTACCTATCCAGTTAAAAGCGAAATACCCGCTTGCACACTCTTTCGCACGTCAAATTGCCGAACACCGCCAAATTATTCAAAATATTCTTAACGGCAAAGATCATCGTCTAATGGTAATTACAGGGCCTTGTTCAATTCATGATCCAGTTGCAGTACTTGAATACGCTGAAAAACTGCAAAAATTACAAGAAAAAGTTAAAGATCAGATTTTTATCGTGATGCGTACATACATTGAAAAACCACGTACCACAGTTGGTTGGAAAGGGTTCATGTATGATCCAAATTTAGATGGTTCATCAAATTTACAACTTGGTTTAGAAAAGTCTCGTGAACTCTACCTACAGATTATTGAAAAGGGTTTGCCAATTGCGAGTGAAATTTTAAGTCCAATGGCAACTGGCTATTTTGATGATTTATTGGCTTGGGGTGCAATTGGTGCTCGCACAAGCGAATCTCAGATTCACCGTGAAATCTCAAGTCATATGCCATACAGTATTGGTTTCAAGAATGGTACTGATGGTTCTATTCAGATTGCACTAGATGCGATTCAGTCCGCGCAAAATGAACATCAATTTTTAGGTATGAATCAACAAGGCTTGCCTTCAGTGATTCAGAGTGCTGGAAATCCATTACCTCACTTGATCTTGCGGGGTGCAAATCATGGGCCAAATTACGATTTAGCTTCAATTCAGGCGATACGCGAAAAGTACAAACAAAATCTACCTGCACTGGTGATTGATTGTAGTCATGGTAATAGTGGGAAAGATCCGTTGCGTCAGCCAGAAGTTTTACAGCAAATCGTTGCTGAACGTTTAAAAACACAAGTTCGAGGTGTCATGATTGAAAGTCATTTGGTTGATGGTAACCAAAAGATTTCTTGTGATATGACTTATGGCCAGTCAGTAACTGATGGTTGTTTAGGGTGGGAAAAAACAGAGCAGCTTTTATTAAATGTCTCGAAGCAATTAAAGACAAAAGAATTAGCTCATTCCGCTTAATTATTTATGGGCTTTAAAAAGGGATCTGTAAATAGATCCCTTTATTTTTTTAAGAAGCATGCTTGAGTTCGGATAAGAATGTAGTGATTTCATGCCCAAACTTTTTAGGCTCGGTTAATAAAGGTGTATGGCCTGAACGTTCAAAATATATTGCTTTTGCATGCTCAACGCTATGTGCAATCAGTGTCTGACCAGTTTCTGGATAAAGTGTCGAATTACGACCAATAAAGAAAGTGGTAGGACATGCTAACTGCTGAATTGCTTCTCGATAATCTTCATTATGATAAAGATAGTTTTCAACATACCAAAACAAGTAATCTAAACGTTGAATAGGTAATAAGTATTTTTGTAGAAAAGGCTGTTTTAAAGCAGTTTTAAAAACTAGTGGACTAAATGGATTGCTACTTTGTAACTCAATAAAATCTACCCATAGACGGACTAGTTCTTGTCGATCTGGAAGTGATAGCTCATAAAGATATTTGGCGTTTTTATGCTTTAGCAATAATTGATAAATATCATTTAATAGTTGTTTGAACTGGGTGTGAAGAGGGCCGAATAAACCATATTCCCAAGTTGAATCTACTGATATTTTTGGTGTCTGATCAATATGTAAATAGGCTTTTAACTGCTGTGCTAGTTGAGCGTGTTTCATGCCATGCATGGCAGTTGTCGCGCCCATTGAATAACCCATCAAGATAAAGTTATCGAGTTTTAATTGATCTATCAAATGAGCAACATCTTGCCAATGACTAGAAATGGCATCTTGCTCGGGAATTGCACAATTCTTTGACCCACCGAAACCACGCCAGTCTGGAATAATAAACTCATATTCTTTACGGTTTGCATAAATAAACGGTAGCCACTGCCAACTTTGCATGCCAAGGCCAGATAAAACCAAAACAGGCTCACCACGACCAACACGGCGTACAAATAAATTTTCCCGATCGGGCATGGTGTAATACGGCATGGCTATTCTCCAGATGGGTTATCTTGGGCAAAGCGTTTTAATTGAGGGATGACTTGTTCCAACCATTTGATCCATTCACTTTCCATCGTAATTCCAAGTTCTAAGATCATTTTGTGGATGTATAACACACGGTCATTTAGATCATCGCTGTCTTTAAAATCTTTATCATAAATACTTTGATAAAGTTTGAGCTTCTCTTGATGTAAACCAAGATGCCTTAACAGTTCAGGTAATATCTGATTATTGCTCAATTGTGCTTCAGCACGCAATCTAACCATTAAATCATCACGAAGCTGCGCAGGTTCACTTTGTTGCGTCATCCATGAGGCCAGTTCTATACGACCCAGTTGTTCGACCTGATAGGTTTTTTTTCGGCCATTATCCATTTCATTTTCTAAAGTGGAAACCCAGCCTTTTTTAAGCATGTTATTGAGTTCACGATAAATTTGCTGGTGAGTGGCATTCCAGAAAAAGCCCATTGAGCGGTCAAAGCGGCGGGCAAGTTCAAACCCTGTACTTGGACGTTCAAGCAAGCTGGTCAATAAAACATGAGGAAGTGACATGGCAATCCAGTTTGTAAGCAAAAGTAAAGTGTGACTCATGAGATTATGCAACATGTTGCATAAAAGTCAAAATTTGATTATAAATTTATGCAACAAGTTGCATTAGCAAGCTTATTGCTAGCCATAGGAGAAAATATGTCAGCTTATCCACATTTATTAAAGCCACTTGATTTAGGCTTTACTACTTTAAAAAACCGTGTGCTTATGGGGTCGATGCACATTGGATTAGAAGAAGCACCGCAAGGATATGAGCGGATGGCTGCGTTTTATGCTGAGCGTGCAAAAGGTGATGTGGGTTTAATTGTAACTGGCGGTGTTTCTCCAAATGATGATGGTGTTGTATTTAGCCATGGGACCAAACTAGATACAGTTGAAGAAGCTGAAAAACATAAAGTGATTACCCAAGCTGTTCATGAAGCTGGGGGTAAAATTGCTATGCAGATTTTACATACGGGTCGTTATTCTTATCAGGCAAATAACGTTGCACCTTCAGCAATTCAAGCCCCTATTAACCCGATTAAGCCTAAAGCTTTAAGTTCTGCCGAAGTACAACAAACCATTGATGACTTTGCTAACTGCGCCAAACTTGCTCAGTATGCGGGCTATGATGGTGTAGAAATCATGGGGTCTGAAGGTTATTTAATTAATGAATTTATTGCAGCTCGAACGAATCATCGTGATGATGAATGGGGCGGTAGTTACGAAAATCGTATCCGCTTTCCAATTGAAATTGTAAAGCGCACGCGTGCTTTAGTTGGTGAAAATTTTATCATCATTTATCGCCTATCTATGCTTGATTTAGTTGAAGGTGGTTCAAGTTTTGATGAAGTGATTCAGCTTGCAAAAGAAATTGAAAAAGCAGGCGCAACAATTATCAATACAGGTATTGGCTGGCATGAGGCACGTATTCCTACAATTGCAACCAAAGTTCCTCGTGCTGCATTTACTTGGGTAACTGAAAAACTTAAAGGTGAAGTCTCTATCCCTTTAATTACTTCTAACCGAATCAATACGCCTGAAATGGCTGAACATGTATTGGCATCTGGTCATGCTGATATGGTGTCTATGGCACGACCAATGTTAGCGGATGCTGAATTTGTCTTGAAAGCAAGTGAAGGCCGTAGTGATGAAATTAATACGTGTATTGGGTGCAACCAAGCTTGTTTAGATCATATTTTCTCAATGAAAATTGCAACTTGTTTAGTAAACCCGCGTGCATGTTATGAAACTGAGCTGATCTTTAAAGAAGCTCAGGTTAAAAAGAATATTGCTGTTATTGGCGCGGGTCCGGCAGGTTTAAGTTTTGCGGTATATGCAGCTGATCGCGGGCATCAAGTTAAAATTTTTGAAGCAAGTCATCAAATTGGTGGTCAGTTTAATATTGCAAAAAAAGTTCCTGGAAAAGAGGAGTTCTACGAAACTTTACGCTACTTTAGTCGTCAAATTGAATTGCGACCAAACATTGAACTTGTGTTAAACCATCAAGCAACTTACGAAGAATTAAGCCAAGCAAACTTTGATGAAATTGTGGTTGCAACAGGTGTAACACCTCGTCAATTACAGTTTGAGGGAATTGATCATCCTAAAGTGCTGAGCTATTTACAAGTTCTAAAAGAGCGTGTGCCAGTAGGCCAACGTGTTGCCATTATTGGAGCGGGTGGTATTGGTTTCGACACAGCTGAATATCTTACTCATGAAGGTGAAAGTGGCAGTTTAAATCCAGAAAAATTCTATGAAGAATGGGGAATCGATACTCAATATGAGCATGTTGGTGGTTTAAAACAGCCAAAAGTTGAGGCATCTGAACGAGAAATTTATTTACTACAACGTAAAACTGCTGCTGTAGGCGCTGGTTTAGGTAAAACAACAGGCTGGATTCATCGTACAGGACTAAAAAATCGTCAGGTCAAAATGTTTGCTGGTGTGCAATACGACAAGGTAGACGATCAAGGCTTACATATAACTATAGATGGAAAACCAAGTGTACTTGAGGTTGACCATGTGGTGATTTGTGCAGGCCAAGAGTCATTTACTGCAATGTATGATCAATTAAAAACAGATGGAAAAAATGTTCATTTAATTGGTGGTGCTAAAGAGGCGGGTGAACTGGATGCAAAACGTGCAATACGCCAAGGCGCTGAATTAGCAGCGACACTATAAAGTTTTATGGGCATTTCTTTTAAAGAGAAATGCCCGTTACTTCTTTGGTTAAATTATAGGATATAAAAACAATGACACTCGAAACAACAAAACAGTCTTTAGAAAAATGGCATGAAATGGTTCAGGCTGGTAACTTATCCGATCTAAATGACTTGCTGGCGGATGAAGTGGTTTTTCGCTCACCAGTTGCTTACAAACCTTATGAAGGAAAGCAGGTTGTTTTCTTCATTCTTACCAATGTGATTCAGGTGTTCGAAGACTTTACTTATCATCGTGAGTTCTACACAGAAGACGGTGAAAATGTAGTGCTTGAGTTCAGTGCCAATGTCAGTGGTAAATCATTAAAAGGTATTGATATGATTCGTTTTAATGAACAAGGCAAAATTATTGATTTTGAAGTAATGATTCGTCCAATGAGTGGTCTAGCAGCATTGGCTGAACAAATGGGTATAAGAATTGCTAAATTTCAACCTCAATAATTTTAGTAAATAGCCTAAGTAAGATAGGGATCAATAAAATGTGGTTAAAGCTTTCAACTCTAGCATTGCTTCCTGTACTGTTTGTACAGGGAACGAAGGTTCGTAAGAATACGCCACGCTTGCTAGAAGCCAGTGGTGAGAGACAAGGCATCGTTGGTAATGGAAGACCTCTATCATTACTTATTTTAGGAGACTCTGCCGCAGCTGGTGTTGGGGTAGAAACCCAAAAAGATGCTTTATCTGGTGCGATTATTTCTGAGTTGCAAGATCAATATTCGATACGCTGGAAACTGCATGCAAAAACAGGTGATACAACTCAGCAGGTTTTTCAAGCAGTACAGCATTTAGAGCAACAAAATTACGATGTGGTGGTTACGTCGATTGGTGTTAATGATGTCACGAAACTTACCTCAGCAAGTTCATGGATAAAACAACAAAAACAATTATTTCAATATATACAGGCACGTTTTCAGCCTAAACTCATTATTGTTTCTGGTGTACCATCTATGCAGCATTTCCCAGCGTTACCAAATCCATTGGCTTGGTTGTTTGGAAAATATGCGGAACAAATGAATCAGGTACTAGATAAATGGTTAGAATCAAAAAACCAATTTAAGTTCATTCAATATGATATTGAGCATTTTCAAGCGATGAATCTGCCTATGGCAAGTGATGGTTTTCATCCGAGTAAGGAAATTTATGCAATTTGGGGACAACAGGTTGCAGCCTTAGTGCGGCAATCATTTAACTCATAATCAGAGGTAGTGATTGGAAATGGGCATATCTACTTTAAATAAAATTAAAGCTTTCGGTTCAGAATTGTTCGATTCGGTATTAGGTGCTGAACATCCAAAAATCTATTATGACCCAAATGGGAAAATAAAAGATATTCTGGAGAAATTGCCCCAACTCAAGCAAAAATATCGGCCCACACCTTGGTTGAGCAACAATCACGTTCATCTTTTATATTTTGATATTATTAGAAAAAAAACGATTAAGCTTGAATATGATCGTATTGATCAGCTCACCATGAAAGATGGTGGCGTAACTGCGATCGCGTGGTATGGCTATGATCTTCCTCCGGATACTCCAACAGTTGTCATTATGCATACCATTACAGGGACCCCTGAAAGTATGCGTGAACTTGTGAAAGATATACATCACTATACAGGATGGAGAATAGCACTATGCTTACGCCGTGGGCATGCTGGATTACCTATGCCTGTGCCACAGATTTCTCTTTTTGGGTCAACAAGCGATCTTAAAGAGCAACTTGAACATATTCAAAATTTGTTTCCTAAATCGGATTTATACGCTGTAGGTTCCTCTGCTGGAACAGGACTACTGGTTCGCTACTTAGGAGAGCAAGGTACTGACACGCCATTTAAAGCTGCCTTTGCAATGTGTCCAGGCTACAATACAGAGATAGGCTTTAAAAATGTTCATCCGTTTTATAGCAAAATGATGACCAAAAAGTTATTCAAGTATTTTATTCATCCTTATCAAAATACATGGAACCAACTTTCTTCTATTGAAAAAGTTCTGGCGACCACAAGTCTGGAAGAGTTTGAGAAAGAATATTTTGAAATGGCTGGCTTTGAAAATTATCAAAGCTATTGCCAAGCCATTAATCCAATTTATGTATTTGAGAATGTAAAAATACCATTAATGATTCTTAATGCTGAAGATGATCCTGTCTGTTCCATTAAAAATTTGGAGCCTTACAAAGAAACGATTCAACAAATGAGTAATATTGCGGTAATCACCACAAAAAAAGGAAGTCATTGTGGCTTTTACGAAGGCTGGAAAAGTACCTCATGGGCGGCCAAATTAATATCAAATTATTTTTTGGTTGAACATAAACAATAACGGCAACTTCGCAATAAGTTAAATAAAGCCCATTCAACAGATGGGCTTTATAATTTTATTAGATCAAGATAAAAGCAATTTAGGATCTTTTAGTCCAATTTTGATTTTTGTACTAGCCACGAGGTCTTTTTCATCTGTTTGGTTGGGATGAAAGTCAAAGCGATAATAATCAAAAAATTGAGGGATCAATGTTCTATATTGTTTATTCGCAAAACTAAAGAACTTACGCCAAGATTTGAAATTTAAGAGTTGATGATCCCGTTTCATAAGAACAAATTGATAAATTGTTGAAAAACCAGTAATCAAAAATAGACTTAAAGTAAAGACTGTAATGCGAGGAAGGTATGCGCTTAAGCCACTTCCATATAAATGTTGGTAGAGATCAAAAGCCACAGCTTTATGTTCAGTTTCTTCAATACTATGCCATAGCCACAAATTGCGAATAGTTGAGTCTGTCATCAATTCATTAACGGATTGCATCATACTAACCACCAGTACTGCTGTGTAATGTTCTAGACCTACTGTTACAAGCAAATTCCATTTTTTACTAAAAACTTTTTCAATGGCTTTTAAAACGATGCCAGTTACTTTTTCTAAAGATTGAGGATCTAAACCATATTGCTGTGCACTTACATGAAAAGCATGATGTTCTTTTGAGTGCATTGCTTCTTGGCCAATAAACGCACTGATTTCCCGATCTAAAATTTCATTCGACTTTGCTTTGGCGCGTAAAGCTCGAACAGAGCGAACAAAATATGATTCACCTTCAGGGAACAATGTAGATAAACCAGTAAAATAATGTGTAAAAGTAGGCTCGTTATTACACCAGTAGCGAGGTACATTTTCAAAATTATAGTCCATACGACGGACTGGAAATGAGGCGGGGACACGATTTGATACTGTATTCATTCTAGGCTCCAATCTTCTTTTAATTAAAGTTCCAAAAAGGAACTTGTTGAAAAACTACATCGCCCTATATCTAGCGTCAATACTTTTTTAGGCAGAAAAAGTAGATTGTCCCTAATTGATAACTAGGAAAACTTTAAAGATAAATAGAAAGAAAAGTAAAACTTATTATTGTGTTGATAACTTAAATAATATTTAAAAAGCCCAAACTGATGGTTCAATTTGGGCATATTCGCATACGAACTTAGTTCTTAAGCGCTGGAGTAGCAGCCGCAATTGCAGCAGCAACAGCATCATCTTCACTTTGAGCTGGTTCAGCTGGCTTAGATGCTTTTGGCTCAGGCTTAGGTTCAGGTTTTGGCTTTGGTTCTGCTTTAGGTTGCTCAGAAACATTTGTTTGTGAATTTTGCTCAGCTTGGGCAGGGCGAGTTTCACGGCGAATTTCAGTTGTCGTATTTGCTGTTTCTTCGTGATGCACCTCAACTTGCGTTGGTTCCTGAGTTTGAGCTTCTTCAGTTTGAACACTTTCTAGAGACTCAAATTTTGCAGGTTCAGCAGGTGTAGGTTCTGAAACAGCAGTTTCAACCTTTTCTTGCTCTTCTTCTTTAGGTGTTTCTTTTTTGACACATGCGGTTAACAATAGTCCAGCAGCAATTGCAGCACAGATTAAAAGTTTTTTATTTGCCATTGTCCTAAACAACATTTAATTGAGGAGCTGGCATTATAACAGCAAAAGAGAATGAAAAAATCATGTGAGATTGACCTAAATTTTTATTAAAAATGCTGATAGAATAGCCAGTTGTTTAATGATCTTTGAATTGATGCGGTTTGACTTTGCTTTATAGGGGCAGAGTACAGTAAAATTGCCAAACATTGTAGGCCGATTTCGGCTTGATTGTACGAGAAACTTAATGACCCATTTTATTTTTGTCACTGGTGGTGTAGTTTCATCGCTAGGTAAAGGTATTTCTGCTGCTTCAGTTGCTGCACTTTTGGAAGCCCGTGGCTTAAAAGTCACAATGGTTAAAATGGATCCCTACATTAATGTCGATCCAGGGACAATGAGCCCTTTCCAACATGGTGAAGTTTTTGTCACAGAGGATGGTGCCGAAACTGATCTAGACTTGGGTTATTACGAACGTTTCTTACGTCGTGCGAAAATGACCAAACTTAATAACTTTACCAGTGGTCGTGTATATCAGGACGTTTTAAATAAAGAACGTCGTGGTGACTACCTTGGTGGTACAGTTCAAGTTATTCCTCATATTACTGACAACATTAAAGAACGTGTACTTCGCGCAGGTGAAGGCTACGATGTTGCTATCGTAGAAATTGGCGGCACAGTAGGTGATATCGAATCACTTCCATTTATGGAGTCAGTTCGTCAATTAATGGTTGAGCTTGGTCATAAAAGAACCATGCTTATGCATTTAACTTTGTTGCCATATATCAAATCTGCAGCAGAGCTTAAGACAAAACCAACTCAACACTCTGTAAAAGAGTTGCTTTCGATTGGTATTCAACCAGATATTCTTATCTGTCGTACTGAATATGATGTGGATGTTGATACTAAACGCAAAATTGCATTGTTCACTAACGTAGAAGCGCGTGCTGTAGTGGTATGTAAAGATGCGAAAACGATTTATCAAATTCCACGTACATTCTATGAACAAAACGTTGATGATTTGATCTGTGAGCGTTTTGGATTTAATGATCTTCCAGAAGCAAACCTAGAAGATTGGGATAATGTAGTCGAAGCATTACTAAATCCTGAATACACTTTACGTGTAGCTATGGTTGGTAAATATGTTGAATTACCAGATGCTTATAAGTCTGTGAATGAAGCGTTATTACACGCAGGTATTAAAAATCGTGTAAAAGTACAAATTGATTATGTCAACGCTGAAGAACTTGAAAGCCAAGACGTATCTATTTTAAGTACAGCTGATGCAATTTTAGTTCCAGGCGGTTTTGGTGAACGTGGTACTGAAGGCAAAATGAAAGCTATTCAATACGCACGTGAAAACAAAATCCCATTCTTGGGTATTTGTTTAGGCATGCAATTGGCTGTTATTGAATACGCTCGCCATGTTGCAGGTATGCCAGAAGCTTCTTCTACAGAATTTAACCGCTCTACAAAATATCCACTCATTGGTTTAATTACTGAATGGTTAGATGAGCGCGGTGAATTACAACAACGCAGCCTTGAGTCTGACTTAGGTGGAACTATGCGTTTAGGTGCTCAAAAATCTGAATTGGTTGAAGGCACAAAAACACGTGAAGTCTACGGTAAAGCTGAAATCACTGAGCGTCATCGTCACCGTTATGAAATGAATAACCGTTTCATCGAGTCGATTGAACAAGCTGGTATGAAGATTTCAGGTTACTCTTCAGCACAACATTTAGTTGAAACTGTAGAAATTCCTGAACATCCTTGGTTTATTGCTGTACAATTCCACCCGGAATTTACAAGTTCACCACGTGATGGACATCCATTATTTGCTAGTTTTATTGACGCTGCAAAAACACAGCATCAAAAAAGTAAATAATGCGATTTTAAATAAACTGGGAAAGTTTAAATGTCACAATTAAAACCACAAGAAGTTGTACGTTTAGGCGATATACAAATGGCAAATCATTTGCCATTTGTATTATTTGGCGGAATGAACGTACTTGAATCAAAAGATTTAGCTTTTGAAATTGCAGAAACGTATGTTGATATTTGCAAACGCTTAGATATTCCTTATGTATTTAAAGCGAGTTTCGATAAAGCAAATCGTTCTAGTCTGCATTCATTCCGTGGTCCTGGACTTGAAAAAGGTATCGAATGGTTAGGTGATATTAAAAAACATTTTAATGTCCCTATCATTACTGATGTGCATGAGCCATATCAGGCTGCACCAGTTGCAGAAGTAGCCGATATTATTCAATTACCCGCTTTCTTAAGTCGTCAGACTGATCTTGTCGAAGCGATGGCAAAAACACAGGCTATTATTAATATTAAGAAAGCCCAGTTTTTAGCACCTCATGAAATGCGTCATATCCTGCATAAATGTTTAGAAGCAGGAAACGACAAACTTATTCTTTGTGAACGTGGTTCAGCATTTGGTTATAACAATCTTGTTGTAGATATGCTTGGCTTTGACACAATGAAAGAAATGAATGTGCCAGTTTTCTTTGACGTGACACATGCGTTACAAACCCCTGGTGGTCGTTCTGATTCAGCAGGCGGTCGTCGTGCTCAAATTACAACTTTAGCACGCGCTGGAATGGCAACTGGTTTGGCTGGATTGTTCTTGGAAGGACACCCAGACCCAGAACATGCAAAATGTGATGGACCTTGTGCATTACGTATGTCACAACTTGAACCGTTCTTGGCACAAATAAAAGAATTGGATACTTTAGTTAAAGGATTCAAAAAGTTAGACACCCATTGAGTTGTTTTATAACCCTTACGCTGCTTTAACCGCAGCTCATATTCATTCAAAGAGGAATTGTTCATGAGCCAAATCGTTGACATTCGTGCACGTGAAATTTTGGACTCTCGTGGTAACCCAACCATCGAAGCAGACGTAATTTTAGAATCTGGGGTTGTTGGTCGTGCATGTGCACCATCTGGTGCTTCAACTGGTTCTCGTGAAGCTTTAGAACTACGTGACGGTGATAAATCGCGTTACTTAGGTAAAGGCGTTCGTACAGCAGTTAATAACGTTAATACGTTGATTCGTGATGCTTTGTTGGGTAAATCAGTTTTTGAGCAAAAAGACATTGATAATACAATGATCGCGCTTGACGGTACTGAAAACAAAGAGAAATTAGGTGCTAACGCAACTTTAGCTGTGTCATTGGCTGCTGCGCGCGCTGCTGCTGAAGAAAAGAAACTTCCTCTTTTCCAATACATCGCAGATCTTCGTGGTCAAACAATTTTAACAATGCCTGTACCGATGATGAACATCTTAAATGGTGGTGAGCATGCGGACAACACTGTTGATATTCAAGAGTTTATGATTGAGCCTGTAGGTTTCACTTCATTTGCTGAAGCTTTACGTGCTGGTGCTGAAGTATTCCATTCTTTAAAATCAGTTTTAAAGAAACAAGGTTTGAATACTGCTGTAGGTGATGAAGGTGGTTTTGCTCCTAACTTACGTTCTAACGAAGAAGCAATTCAAATCATTTTACAAGCAATTGAATTGACTGGTTACAAAGCTGGTTCAGACATGATGCTTGCACTTGACTGCGCATCTTCAGAATTCTACAAAAACGGTCAATACGTTTTAGAAGGCGAAGGTAACCGTGCATTTACAAGCCATCAGTTTGCAGATTATTTAGCTGGTCTTGTAAATCAATATCCAATTATCTCAATCGAAGATGGTCTTGATGAGTCTGATTGGGAAGGCTGGAGCTACTTGACTTCAATCCTTGGTGATAAAATCCAATTGGTTGGTGATGACTTGTTCGTAACTAATCCTAAGATTTTACAACGTGGTATTGATGAAAAAGTTGGTAACTCAATCTTAATCAAATACAACCAGATCGGTACTTTGACTGAAACTTTAGATGCAATCTATCTTGCTAAAGCAAATGGTTATTCGACTGTTATTTCTCACCGTTCTGGTGAAACAGAAGATTCTACTATTGCTGACTTAGCAGTAGGTACAGCTGCTGGTCAAATCAAGACTGGTTCACTTTGCCGTTCTGACCGTGTGTCTAAGTACAACCAATTACTTCGTATTGAAGAATTGACTAAAGCTGCTTACCGCGGTAAAGCTGAATTTAAAGGTTTAAACTAATCTTTAAATAAAAAGTTAAAATTAATTTTTTAACATTTGAAGGTGCTATTTTCTGTTTTTAATAGGAAATAGCACCTTTTTTTATTATCCTAATCGGCGTGTTTTTAAAGACTCAGCCCAACTGTGATGTTTACAGCGGGTACATTCTTGATCGATCTTATTTAAAATTTTTGTTTCACCACATTTCATACATGAATAAAAAGTATTAAGTTTCAGTACATCGGCTTTAATGTAGGCATCAGGGAATAGTGGCAAGCCCCATTTTACATCTTCATCTTCAAAATAAAGCAGACTAAGAATACCATCCGACTCCAACAAGGCTGTTCTTACTTGTCCAAGGTGCTCAACATTTTGTTGACGCATTTCAGAGAAAAACTCATCATGAGAATATGATTGTTTTTGGAAATCTTTGTAGACTACAAGGCCATCCTTAACAATACAAAGCGCTTTGCCTTCAAGCAAATCTTCAATTTTTTTATGCTTTACCATACTCCATGTAGCAAAGCGATAAAGAAAAAGAATAACAACAAACGCGACGAAGGCATGGGCAATAGGTAAATCTTCGGTAAACATCGGGTCACCGGCGGCTGAACCTAAACATAAAATAATGGCGAGTTCAAAAAGGGAGAGCTGACGTATACCTCGTTTACCGGATAATCTTAAAAAACTAATAATAATGATGAACATTACGGTACATCGAACCAAAATTTCTAAAACAAATTTCCAAGTCGTGTCACCAATGAAAATATTAAAAAAATCCATTTTTTTCTCCTTATTAAAATAGTTAGAAGAGATCCTTATAAATTCTTAACAAAGTAAAAAATAAAAAAATATACTTTTTAGGTAGTTATTGGTTAAAAGCTCGAAATATATGTGACTTTTTATAAATTTATTTCAAATAATTTTTTATGAAGGAGTTTACTGTTGATAGCGTGACCAAGCTGATTTATTGCAAAGTAGATCTATTAAAAAGGTACTTTTACTTTATATGAGCTTGTATTTACATGAGAGATAAAAAATATAAAAGATATACTTTGTGGGTGGTTTCTTATTATTAAATAAATTCTCCTTAAGAAAGATATGACTATGAATATGATTAATAATCAAAAATTTATTATATTTAAAAAGATAGTTTAACGACAATTAGAGGTATAGGGGATGGCATCTAAACGTTTTTGAAAAGCATGAGGATCCATAATATTTTTATACATTTGTTGATAAGTTTTTTTGTGATCTTCAATATTATGATAGTCAATAATTTCTTGGAGTTTGTCTTTGTAGTCTATATGGCCAGCATTGAACATCGCTGCATAGTGTCCCCATAAAGCATATTGATATCTTAAAGCAGCTTTTGGGATCAAATTTATCTCGGTTAAATAACTATTAGCAGTTTTTTCATAGCATTCTTTTATTTGATAAGGGTCTCTTTTCATTTTGCTTAAAAAAATGCATTGCATCTCTTGTAGCTTTGAACTATCTGTTTTAGCTAGTATTTTTTCGGTAACACTATATGCTTCATTAAGACAACCTAAATGTACAAGTATTTTGCGTTTAGTTTTTAAAATATTTAGATTGTTCTCGTTAGAAGGTATCTTTTTCAATAAGTTTTTAAATCTTAAGTGAGCAGTTGTTTGGTCTTGTTCCGTGTTTAATTTATAAATAATTTCATTATATTCATATATATAATTATTATTTGATTTGTGTTGATTCTGATTGTCCTTCGTATTAATTATTTTTGAAGGACTATCATCAGTATGGTGATTACAAGCGCTCAAACCTAAGCTTACTAAAGAAAATGCTAAAACTTTATGCACTACAACTTGTACCTTTTATTCTCTCTTAAGAGGTTTGAGAAGAATAATAAAATATAAAAGAAAATACTGTTTAGTTTGTTATTTTTTGAGTTAATCATAAAACTATTGCATAACATTTTATTGGCTAATTGAAAGAGCAATAAATTTAAAAGATGTGATGACCAAACAAGGTTTGAAGAGAGTGAAAATATATAAGTGATTAGAACCATTGATAATTTAATTTAAACAAATAGGAATAATTATTAATATATTGTTGATAACAATTATCATTCGTGTTAATTTTTGTGCCGACTTTTGCTGCTGTGTAACAAGGACCAAAGTAGCAAAAGGCTAAGGAATCTCGCACAGCACATTGGTTATTATGGAATTTTCTTATGTACACTCCGCCCTTTAGAAAAGCGTTTACATCTCATCCCTTAGCACTTGCTATGGCTTTAATTGCTCCTTCAATTGTTTATGCAGATGAGACAAATGGAACAGCCACTTTAGAAACGATAAAAGTGCAAGCAGGAGAAGATTCCGCTGTTACCGAAGGTTCGGGCAGCTATACAGCAAAAAGCACAAATACTTCTACAAAATTAAATTTATCTCTTCGTGAAACACCACAGTCGGTGAAGGTTTTAACCCGTGAATATTTAGATGATCGGAAAATCGATTCTTTTCAAGATTTAATGAGCAATATTACGGGTGTTTCGACGTCACGTACTGATGAGCGTCAGAAAGTTTATGCGCGTGGTTTTGAGGTAGATTATTACTTAATAGATGGAATACCGAGCACGATCAATTTAGGTACAGGGGACCTTGATTTAGATATTTATGATCGCGTCGAGGTGGTGAAAGGTGCTAATGGCCTAACCACAGGTGCGGGAAATCCAGCGATGGCGCTGAACATGATTCGTAAACATGCAAACTCAAAAGAACTTAGTGGTAATGTCAGCACATCATTAGGCTCATGGAACTCTTGGAGTAGTTCAGCAGATATTTCTACACCGCTTAACGCTGATGGTTCATTGCGTGGACGTATGTTTGTGAAGCATTCTGATGAAAATTCATTTATGGATTTTTATGAGAAAGAACGGAATGTATTTTATGGTGCCCTTGATTATGATCTGAGCGATAAAACAAGTATGTCACTTGGAGCTACTTATCAAGAATTGCATCGTGATGGTATCCGCTGGGGTGGTACACCTGCGTTTTATACTGATGGGACCCGTACCAATTTTTCCAGAAGCTTAACAGTAAGCGCACCTTGGACATATTGGGATGTGAATACAACGGCAGTGTTTGCGAACTTAAAACAGAATTTATTTAATGACGTTAATTTAAATGTTGCTTATACCTTCCGCAAAGAAGATACGGACTCTATGTTGCTATATACAGCTGGAAAAGTAGATAAGGCAACCAACACCAGTCCATTAGAAAATCCAAATGATAATTCTGAGAATAAAACTGATTATGTTTCTGTATATGGCGCAAAAGCTGCCAGTGAAGAAAACAATATTGATGTTTTTATTAATGCCCCATTTATGCTTTTTAATCGCCCACAAGAAATCATTATTGGTGGATCTTGGAATAAGAATGAAAAAACCAAAGATCTTTCTGGTGGTTCTAATGCAAACAAAGAGATTGAAAAATATTTAGGTGGCCCACTTAACTATAATGATATAGCGCAAGAATTACTTCAGCCACTGGTACTAAATACCAGAGGTGCACTCAATGAAACCACACAAACTGCTGCATATATTGCGGGTAAATTTCAAATTCTCGATCCTTTAAAAATTATTGCTGGTGCACGTTTATCTAACTGGGAATACAAGTCTGAAAATGATAAAGGTAACCGTGAATTTAACAATGAATTAGCACCATATATTGGCGCTATTTATGATTTTGCCCAAGATCATTCTGTCTATGTGAGTTATACAGAAATTTTCAAACCTCAAGATCGTAAAGATGTAAATGATCAATATATTGATCCGATTAAAGGTAAGAGTTATGAGACTGGCTTAAAAAGTGAGTGGTTTGGAGGGCGTTTAAATACAGCATTGTCAGTATTTCGAATAGAACAGTCTAATTTTGCTGAATTGATACCTGGAGTATTTATTGTCCGTAATGGTACACAAACTACAGAACAGGCCTATCGAGCTGTAGATGGGGTTGAAAGTAAAGGCTTTGAGTTTGAAGCTGATGGGGAAATTAACGATAACTGGGCTGTTAATTTCGGTATTGCTAATTTTGAAGCAAAAGATGCAAAGGGTACGAAGGTTAATACGACAAACTCTCGAACAACTTCAAATTTATTTGTTAAGTACAAAGTTAATCAGTGGAGTGCAGGACTTGGCTTAAATTATAAGAGTAAATACTATACGGGTAGTGGAAGCTCTCGCATTGAGCAAGATGCTTATGTTTTAGCAAGTGCGATGCTTGGCTATCAAGTAGATAAAAATATTAAACTTCAATTTAATATCGATAATATTTTTGATGAGAAATATTATGAAGGTATTGGTGAAAACTCAATGAACTGGGGAACACCACGAAATGCAACGCTGAGTGTTCGTTATAATTTTTGATACAGACATGCTCACATAAGTAACCGATTTATAAAAGCCCTCAAAAGAGGGCTTTTTTTGTGCGTAGATTGATTTATAAGCAGTTGTACTTATAAATATTATTTCCCTTTCAAATTCCATTCATTTTTGACAAAATGAAACATGTCACAATGGTCAATTAAAGTAATATGCCCATTAATAATTTTGCTTAAATTTTTGCAGGAATTTCGCATGCTACTTCTTAATTACTATACAATACAATCTCTTAACGAAAGTTTTTAATTAAAAATCTTAATGATATGTTAGAAGTATTTCGATCCACTTCAAGCAAACTGATATTGCTACTGGTTATTGTTTTAGTAGCCATACTGCAATATCAATTTTGGTTAGGTGAGGGTGGCTATCTCCCTCATCAAGCTCTCATGCAACAAATTCAGCAACAAGCTGAAGTAAATGAAGAGCTTAAAGAAAGAAACCGTATTTTGGCAGCAGAAGTTTTTGACCTGAAAAATGGTACAGAAGCAATAGAAGAACATGCTCGCCTTGATCTTGGTTTGGTTAAACCACATGAGACATTTGTTCAAATGAGTACCATCAGTACCCATTACAAGCCTATTTATATTGACCCGAACGCTAAAGTTGATTTGGAAACGAATGAGACACCTGCATCCCCAGATATCCCAGACTAAATTGTGGGCAGTGATTCCAGCTGCAGGGTCAGGAAGTCGATTTTCTAAAACTGAATTGAAACAGTATCAATATATTCAGAATACGACTGTTTTAGAACATACTGTTCGGCGCATAAGTCAACTTCCATTAAATGGTTATGTTCTGGCAATTGGTACCCAAGATACTTTTGCTCAGACTCTCGCATTTCAAAATATAGATAAAGCCCATTTTTGTATGGGTGGCGCGGAACGAGTCCATTCAGTATTAAACGCATTAAATCATCTTTTAACTTTTGCTGATCAAAATGATTGGGTACTTGTGCATGATGCAGCTCGGCCTTGTGTAACAATTGACTGTTTAAATGCCCTTGTCGAACAAGCAATTGAATCAAATCATAGTGCTATTTTAGCGATTCCTGTTCGTGATACTTTAAAGCAGGTTGGAGTAGATAATTATATTAATAAGACGGTAAGTCGGGATTCATTATGGCAAGCTCAAACGCCTCAAATTGCTAAAATTGGGAAGCTTAAAAAGGCAATTGAATACGCTTTAGAAAATAACATTGCTATTACCGACGAGGCAAGCGCACTCGAATATATGGGTGAAACTGTGCAGGTTGTGATGGGGCGTTCTGATAATATCAAAATTACTTATCCCGATGATTTAGAACTTGCACGTTTAATTTTACAATCACAGTCTTAAGATAAAAATCGAATAATAAATTGTAGTTTTAATTGTAAGATAGCCTAAGTAAATATTTCATTTCTACATATCTATTTATAAGAATTAATGTTTTTTACACCTCAAATCGATAAGATTAGTTGAGTAATTTACTTAGATAATGTTCGATCATCGAACAAAATATATTTATAGCGAACAAAACTGTATCTAGCTTACTAGATCAAAATACGAAAATTATCAAAAATGTTTAAAAGGGAAATCTAAGGGAAACACTCGGGATTGAGTGAAATATTTATCTATTCTTCTCGTCTCAGTGTGCCTAACTCTCTTATCTCTCTTCTTCAATGAGCACAATGGAGTTGTCTAATGATTGACAAAAGTAAGTCCTCACTAAGCGAGGTTCTATCGCAGATTAAAGAT